>JBJXFX010000116.1:0-36016 GCA_046152925.1 Dehalococcoidia bacterium | reverse complement strand
CCCATGCCGATCATCTTCATCCCGAAGTTCGCGAACTTCTGGCCAAGCTCGCTGCCGAACGCTTTCGACATCGACGCCTCGTGGTTCGGCACGCGCCCCTGGCTCTGCATCCACACCACCCGGTAGCTCAAGAAGCGCGCCGCCTCCGTACCGATCCGGAGGTCCGCAAGGCCGTTCCGGACGACCGGGTCGTCGACGAGGCGGCCGTGCCGTCCTTTCGCTTCCTTCCCATACCGGACCAGCTGTTCGATTTGGCGCCGCCCGGAAGCCGACCAGGTCACGCCTGAGCGCTCGAAGTCGAGCAGCGTCGTCGCGACGTACCAGCCGCGGTTCTCCTCGCCCATCATGTTCTCGGCTGGCACACGCACGTCTTCGAAGAAGACCTCGTTGAACTCGTGGTCGCCGAGCATGTTGATCAGCGGCCGCACCGTGATCCCCGGCGTCTTCGCATCGACCAGGAAATACGAGATGCCCCGGTGCTTCGGCGCGTCGGGGTTCGTCCGCGTCAGGACGTGGAACCAGTCGGCGTGGTGCGCGCCCGAGGTCCAGATCTTCTGCCCGTTGATCACGAAATCGTCGCCGTCGCGGACCGCCCGCGTCTGGAGCGAGGCCAAGTCGGAGCCCGAGCCCGGCTCGCTGAAACCCTGCCCCCAGTGCACCTCGCTCGACGCAATCTTGGGCAAATGCTCGAGCTTCTGCTTCTCCGAACCATGGACCATGAGGCAGGGCCCCACCATCGAGATGCCCTGGCCGCCGCCGCCGGGCGCGCCCGCGTAAGCGCTCTCCTCGCGGAAGATCAGTTGCTCGAGGTGGCTTGCCGCCAGCCCGCCGAACTCCTTGGGCCACGCCATCGTCAGCCAGCCGTTCTTCGCAAGGCGCTTTTCATAGGCGCGGTCCGCTTCGTTCGTCGCGTGGTCGCCGGGCCGGGACGTAGCTGGCGGAGGGGCCCAGTTGTCCTTGATGAACGTCTGGACGCGGCCGCGGAAATCCTCTTGTTCTTTCGTGAACACGAACTCCATGGCGACAACCCTCCTCGGCGAAGCTGGCCGCCAGTATGGCGCATCGCTAAGGGAGTAGCGAGCGCGTGTTAGGGAAGCGACAACGAGCCCGCCAGCCGCGCTTGCGTCATCGCCCAATCTCGCGCGCTCAACCTGCTGGCCTCTTGGACGTCTGCCTGCAGAACGGTCGTGTAGTAGGCGCGTACGGCGGACGGACGGCGAAGCCCGGCCGCGCGCCAGTCGTCAAGAAGGTGGTCGAAGCGGGTGGACGCCGCCTGCACGTTGCTCGTGACCAGCGCAAGGACGCAATCCGGGCGCGTGCGGTGGTACTCATCCGTCGAGACCACAACCGCGGGACGGCGCTTTATTGCCACTGCACCCGGGAAGTCCACCCAGACGACCGTCCCAGGCCGAAGCACGCCTTAATCCTCCAGCGCGTACTCCTGCGCTGCGAAAGAGCGCGCGCGAGTACGCGCCCAGATCTTCGACGTCGGCCTCGTCCCAGTCGTCCCGCTGATCCACACCGCCCGCCCGGCGCAACAGAGCGATGGCAAGCCGAATCTGATCGGCCGGGGGTAGCTGCTCCGCATCCTTCTCCAAGGTCTCTAGCAACGTCATAGGGACAGCTTATCAGGCCGCAATTTCGCGCGGAGCGCCAATCCGCGTGCGAGACTGCGTCCCGATGCGCCAGATCGACCGCCGCTGGTTCCAAGTCCTCGCCGCGTCGGCCTTCATCAACACCAGCTACGGCACGCTCTCCTACGCCTTCAGCGTCCTCGTCACCAAAGACGCGGCCGGCGGCGCCTTCGGGACCGCCACTGTCTCGCTCGGCTTCAGCCTCGCGCTCCTCGTTTCGGGCGTCGCCGCCCTCATCACGGGAACCGTGGCCGACCTTTTCGGCTCTCGCCGCTTGATGGCCGCCGGCAGCGTCTTGGGCGCCGCGGGCCTCGCCGCCCTCGCTCTCGCCCAGGAGCGCTGGCAGTTCATCGCGGTCATGGCCGTCCTTGTCGGCCCGGCGATGGCCGCGACCTTCTACGAACCCGTCTATGTCCTCATGAACCGCTGGTTCACGGGGCCTGAGCGGCCCCGCGCCTACGGTGTCCTCACCATGGCGAGCGGCATCTCCATCACCATCTTCACGCCGCTCACCGACATCCTTGTCGACTGGCTCGGATGGCGCGGCGCCGTTGCGGGCCTCGCGCTCATCCTCTTCGTCGTCGGCGTCACGGTCCCAGCCCTCCTCCTGGACGAAGGCGGCAATCAGCGCGCTCCCTCAGCGAGGGGCGTCACGAGCGTCCTCCGCCAGACCGTCGCCGGCCTCCGCGCCGGGACGCCGCGCTTCTGGGCCTTCACCGTCGCGTTCTTCGCCGGCAACCTCGCGTTCAGCGGCTACTCGTTCCACGTCATCGCCCAACTCGAATCGCGCGGTTTCGAACCGAGCGCCGTCGCCGGCGTGGTCGGCCTCGCCGGCGTCCTGAGCCTCCCCGCGCGCCTCCTCATGCCCTCGCTCTCCGCCCGCGCCGACGCAGCCGTCTTGCTCGCCGGCTGCCTCGCGGCGCTCGGCGGCGCAGCCTTTCTGGTCGCGAACGCGGACGCCTGGTGGCAGGTTTGGGCCTACATCCTCGTCTTCGGCACGGTCTTCGGCGCTGTCTATCCACTCCGCGCGCTCCTCACCTCCGAGCGCTTTCCCGGTGAGTACTTCGGCCGCCTCCTCGGGACGCAGGCGCTCTTCATCGCCGTCAGCCGCGCCGCCGGCCCCGCCCTCATCGGCTGGTGGGCCGGCGACTCCGCCAACTACGGGCCGGCCTTTCGCGCTGCAGGCATCGTCCTCTTCCTGAGCGCTCTCGCACTGTGGCTTACGCTCCGGCGCGCCCCACGCCCGCTTCGAACGCGCAGATGCTTGCCGTGTTGATGATGCTCCCGCTGCCCTGGGCGCGGAGGATCGGCGCCGCGTGCTTGATCCCGAGGAAGACGCCGCGGAGCAGCACGTTCATCGTCATGTCGTAATCATCCACCGACGTCTCCTCGAGCGAGCCCGAGGCCCCGCCAAAGCCGGCATTGTTGAAGACGACGTCGAGCCGCCCAAACCGGTCCAGCGCCGCTTGGATGGCGCCCTGGACGTCGGCTTCATGCGCGACATTGCAGCCGATGGCCGTCGCAGTTGCGCCCAGCTCGGCGGCAAGCTCGTGCGCAACACCCTCCTGCAAGTCGGCAATCACGACACGCGCCCCTTCGCCCACGAATGTCCGCACCGTGGCCGCGCCGATCCCGCTCGCACCGCCCGTGATAACCGCCACTTTGCCGTCGAGCCTCCCCATGTCGAGCCCCCTCGTGCCTTTGCGGCACTCTACCCTGCGGTCAGCGCCAGCTGCCAGCCCGGACTTCGACGCAGCTCACCAGCGCGCCGGCACTGGAAGAGGCCATCACCGCTTACCTTGAGGCCCGGGACCTCCGCCCCAAACCGTCCACCTGGACTGCGAACGTCGAGGCCACCCTCGACAAGCTCGGCCGGGCCAGAGCGCTCTTACCGCCGTTCAAGACTCTTCGGTTTCAGTACTCTAGAGTCCAGCCATGTCCGAATCGCCGCTGGACATCCGCTTCCGGAACGCGTGCGCGACCCTTGAGGGTCTGCTCCAGGAAGTGCTGGCGGCGCGCGAACGGGCGCGCGACGACCCCGGGACCTGGGCGGGGTGGTCGGTGAGCTTCAACCACCGCTTACGTGCGACCCGTTCCGACCTGGCGATCCACATCCCCCCGCCGGAGGGCGCCGACGCGCGCCTGTTCCCTTTGTACGACGCCGGGGTCGCCATCCGTGACTTGCGGGACGCCTGTGACCGGGCGTTGCGCGGCCAACCGGCCAACATCTCCCAGAAACGCGTCGAGGCCGAGCGCGCCCTCCGCCTCGCCTGGGATGCGCTACACCCGAAGGGCTGACGCGAGTTAGCTGTGGCCCCAAGCCGTTTTCAGTGCCCCCGCTGCCTGGCCAACAGCCTTGATGCCGTCGTCCATCGCCGGGTTGCCGAAGAAGCCGTGGATCATCCCGTCGTAGCGCGTCGACTCGACCGCGACGCCGGCCGCTTTCAGTTTCGCCGCGTAGGCCTCGCCTTCGTCGCGAAGCGGGTCGAACTCGGCCGTGAGGACCAGGGCAGGCGGCAGGCCGCCCAGGTCGGTCGCCTGGAGTGGCGCGGCCTTCGGGTCCGACGCTTGGGCCGGCGAGGCGAGGTAGCACTCCCAGAACCACTCCATGTCGACCTTCGTAAGCAGATAGCCGGACGCGTTCGCTGCGTAGGAGCCGGTCGTGAAGTTGGCGTCGGTCACCGGGTAGACGAGGAGTTGGAAGCTGAGTTCAGGCCCGCCGGTCTTGGCGAGCTGGGCGACCACCGCAGCCAGGTTGCCACCGGCGCTATCGCCCCCGACGGCGAGGCGCTTGGCGTCGATCCGAAGGTTCGCGGCGTTTTCGAAGGCCCACTTGGTCACCGCGTAGCAATCGTCGGCGGCAGCCGGGAACTTGTGCTCGGGCGCGAGGCGATAGTCGACGGAGACGACGACGCAGTCCGCCGCCATGCAGAGCGCGCGGGCGGTGTTATCGGCACTTTCGAGGTCGCCGAACACCCAGCCGCCACCATGGAACCAGACGAGCCCAGGCCGGGTGAGGTTGACGCGCGGCGGAGTGTAGATGCGGACGGGGATATCGCCGCCGGGGCCGGGCACTCTGGCCGCGACCACGGACCCGACCGCCTCGCCTTCGGGGCGTGGGAAGTTGGCGAGCATCGCACGGACGGTGACGGCGTTGCCATCGGCGGGCTTCAGCCCGTCCATCCCCATCTGGGTGAAAACATCGAGCAGTTGCTGTGCCTGTGGATGGACTGGCATCTGGGACCTCCTTGCGTGCGCTATGAGTCCGGGGTCGTGCGCCGGACCTGTTGGACTTCGGCTTGGCGGGCGACGGCGGTGCGGAGACCGCCGACGTGCCGGTTGACGTCGTCGGCGAGGCCCTTGAGGCGGCCGAACTCAAACTCGTTCATGTGCTCCCGGTCGAGTGCGATGTAGAGATGGGAGCGCAGCTCGCCACACCAACCCTTGGCGGCGGAGAGGTGGCGATGGAACTCCGTCCGGTTGCCGCGTTCAAAGCCGGCGGCGATTTCGCCAGCGATGGCGGCCGCGGCGCGGTTGGCCTGGTCGCCCAGCGACGCATCGCGAGCCCACGTGCCGGCGCCCGTGGCAACGTGGATTTCGCGGGCCAAGCCGCGTGCAGCCTGCCAGGCCATCAGTTCTTCGAATCGTTCAACCGCCGCCATCCGGGCCGCCTCTCCGCAATGCTTAGCTGACGAGCGTGCCGAGGATCTTCTCGACGCGCTTGGGGTCGCCTTGCGGCATGCCAATGATCGGGAGGTCAACGCCGAGCTGGCGGCGCTCCTCGATCCCGGCGGAGACGGTCTCGAGGTCGCCCCAGATCGCGGTTTCTTCGAGCATTTTGTCGCCCATGGCGGCGAGGATCTCGTCGTTCGTCTGGAACGGCATCGGGCGGTGCTCTTCGCCAGCCTTGCGCATCGCGGCGACTTCCTGGGGGAAGCCGTTGCGGGTCAGCATCTGATGGTAGAAGTCGCCCATGTTCGTGACGTACCAGGAGACGCCGCCCGCGGCCATGCGGCGTGCCTTGGCCGGGTCTTCCTCGATGACCGTGGTCAGGGAGGCGACGCACTCGACCGAGCCGGCGGGGCGGTTGGCGCGGTCGGCGCCGACCTGCACGGTGGCGAGGCCGTCCTTGAACTTGGACTTGGGCCAATAGATAGGCATCCAGCCGTCCGCGACTTCACCGACGATCTCCATGCTCTTCGGCGAGATGGAGGCGATGTAGATCGGGATGTGGTTGCGGACCGGGTTGAAGAGCAGCTTGAAGCCACGCTGGAGCTTGAACACTTCACCGTCGTGGAAGACTTTTTCGCCCGCCATGATCTGGTTGATGATCTGGCAGTATTCCTTGATCCGCTGGAGCGGCTTGGAGAACTTCTCGCCGTGCCAGTGCTCGATGACGCGTGCGCCCGAGGTGCCGAGGCCGATGACGACCCGGCCGCCAGAGAGCTCATCGAGCGTCGCGTAGGTCATCGCCAGGACGGCGGGGGAGCGGCCGAAGACGGGCGCGATGCCGGTGCCGAGCTTGATCTTGGAGGTCTGGAGGGCGACCTGGGTGAGGAGGGAAAACTGGTCGCGGCCCCAGGTTTCGGCGGTGAAGATGGCTTCGACGCCGACTTCCTCGGCGATCTTGATCCGGTTGATGAGCTCTTTGTTCTGTTCCGGGTTGCCGGTGAAGCCGACGGAGAGTGCGAGGCGTCGCGCCATGGCGGGGAGTGCTCCGGATGAGAGATGTGCCGCCGGAGACTATCACACTGAGGGCTGAGGCGGCTCGGGGCTTTACGGCGGGGTGCTCGATCCCCGCCGGCCGAGACTCCGTGCCCGAGCGCAATTCCTGCCAGGACGCTGTCATGATTCCCGCGCCGTTTCCGGCGAGCCTACCGTAGACTGCCGCCCGTGGACGCTTCGGCGACGACCCAGGATCTGGTCTCAGCAATCCGCGAACAGTTCGCGCACCTGCTCGCATCCGTCGATCAGCTTGGCGAGCAGGCGACGACCCTGCCGGTCACGCCGGAAGGCTGGACCGCGAAAGACGTGCTCGCTCACCTGATTCACTACGCGGGACAGGTGGCGTTTGCGCTCGGGGCAACGCTTGAACCACCGCCGTATGTCCGCAAAGTTCAGGGGCGTCCGTCGGGAGACGAGTGGAACGCACTTGCTGTGGCGCATTTCCGCGACTGGTCGCTTGACGAGGTCCGCCGCGAGCTTGAGCAGATCACGTTGGCGATTATCGAGCGCGCTACCATGCGCACTGACGACGAGATGCACTCAGCGGGTGCGGTTCCCTGGGCTCCAAGTGTCGTCCTCTGGCAATTCATCGCCGGCGATACGTTCCTCCACTGGGACATCCACACGAAGGCGATCGAGGACGCAGCTCGAAGGAACAACGCGGACGTCTGATAGAGGTAGCCTGCGCTCGCCCCGGCCTGAAGCAACGCCCACGCGAAGGCCTCGCCCCCACAGGGGGAGAGGGTAGGGTGAGGGGGCGCGACCACGCAGTCCGACGGGCCAGGCGCACGGACATGGCCGACCAGTCCGGCGATGAATCCAGGTTCCACCCCGGGCAGGCGCGCCTCCCTCGGGCGGGTCTCAGTTTGGGCGCGCCGAAGCGGCCATCGACCGAAAGACCCTCGCCCCCCGCAGGGGGAGAGGGCAGGGTGAGGGGGATCACCACGAGTCCGCACCCGCTGCAACGCTGTGGGATCACCCGCGACGGCGCACTCTCGGGTCCCAACTGCCCGCCGCCGCGAGACTTGACACGTCACCCTCGGCGATTGCCGCCGTCCCGCGCTATGTTTCCGGCATGCGCCCCTGGTCCGCCCACAGCCCACCGCGCCCGCGCACACCGCTCCCGTGAATGAGCCAATGAGCCAAGGCTCATGAAATCGCGATCAATGAGCCTTTCACGCCCTCCGGCTCATGGGGGCTCATCGCCAGAGATGAGGCGAATGAGGAGCGTCACGTGGTTTTCTGGCAGGCTCATCAACGTCGAGCCACCACCGAAGCATCCGCTCCTCCGAGCGAGAGACGAGGCGGAGCACTAGGGGCTCGTCGGGATAACACCGCGGCCCACCGCGCCGGATTCGAGGAGGTTGAGGGCGTCGTCGAGGTCGCGGACGTTGGTCACTTCGCGCATCACGGCGAGGAAGCGTCCCACGTCCTTGGTGAGCTCCCAGACGCGCTCGATCTTGGGCCCGACGGGGTTGGAGGAGGCCGCGCCGTCGGCATAGGTGCCATAAAAGGCGAAGTAAGCTTGGTTGATCTTCCGGATGAAAATGCCGCCGTCTTCGAGGAAGCGGCGTTTCTCCTCCATCAAAGCTTCGGCTTGGTCGACTTGGCCCGCGGCGAGGAGGCGGTCGACTTCGAGGCGGAGGGCGCGCATCTCTTTGTTGAAATCGACCGTGACGGGGCGGACTTGGCTGCGGCGGCCGTCTTCGCCGCTGGAGAGCTCGATCGGGTGGGCGCGGAGGATGAGGGCGGCGATTTCGCGGCCGGCGATGTTCGCGGTCGTTTCGTTCAAGGTCTCGGCATCGCCGCCCTTGCCCCACTGCTCGCCGAGCGGGTAGAAGGCGAGGTAGTGATGGACCCATTCGTGGGAGGCCGTGTCGACGAGCGAACCGTAGGAACGGTCGGCGGTGACCATCGCCGGGTAGGCGGCCAGCCCGCCGATCGCGACCACGAGGGTCGCGGTGTCGTCGTTACTGCTCTTCTCTTCGAGGCGTTCGATTTCGGCGAGGTCGATGCCGGGCTTAAGCAGGGTATCGCCAGCACGCTCAATCTTCTCTCGAGGCGAGCGGACGAGGAGGCGTGGCGGCGTCGTGAGCTCGAAATCGACCGGTGGCCAGACGATCCGGGCACTTGTGAAGAGCGGGAGGCTCCGTGTGAGGCCGGCTGCTTCGACGGTCTCGTGGATCCGGCCTTCGACGTAGCGTTCGACGTCGTTTTCAAAGAGGGCGCGCTCGGCGGCGAGCGTTTCGAGGAGCTTCAGGTCCGGCGCGTCCTTGTCGGATTCGTTGCGGATCTGGGTGGTGAGGCGGAAGTAGTTGCGCACGGCGCGGTCGGCGGCTTCGGTGTCGGGGTCCGGGCCGATGCCGATCCGGGAGAAAACGTTGTCGAGCAGGGTGTCGGTTTGCCAGCGCCAGAGGCGATATTCGTTGCCACCAGCGACGCTGCCGCTCCAGAAGGCCGTGACCAACGTCCCGAGGCTGAGGCCCGCGATTGCGGCGCCGATCAGGATTTGGGCCCACGACGCCGGCCGGTAACGCGTGTACGTCACATGCGGGTCGGGCGGGACGGGGCGGATGGGCCAAGGCACGGGGTAAGGATAGCTGGGGTTGGCGAAGCGGAGCGTCAAGCTCGTCCAGCGAGCCCCCCCAGCTTGGCGAGAGTTCGTCGGGCGAGCGCTGCCCCCTCGGTCCTCTTCCCTGGGAGAGGAAGGGTTGCGGGAATCGACGCGATCGGGCCGGCGCGCGGAGGCCACCCACGTCGGCAAACGCACTGCCGCCGAGAGTCGGCCCGATCGCGTCGAAGGGCCGTCACGGAGCGGGATCACTTGCCCGAACCGCAACCTTGGCCGCCTCTCCCCAGCAGGGGAGGACTGAGGTGAGGGGGCACCGGGCGGTGGTGTGGCTGGAGCCCGGTGAGGCTCGCGGATGGTACGCTCGGGAGGTGTCTGAGCCTGATAACCGTCCTCGATTGGGGCCCGGCGCGGCCGTGCTGTTGATGGACCGCGCGGGCCGCGTCTTGTTGCAGCAGCGCGACGACATCCGGCCGCCCGCGGGCTACGGCCGCTGGGCCATCCCTGGCGGGGGGATCGACGCGGGGGAAACCCCTCGCGATGCCGCACTGCGTGAGTTCGAAGAGGAGACGGGCGTGCGGCTTGAGCGGCTGCGATTCCACAAGACGCTGACCTACGACGGACCGGACTCGGTGGTCATCGCTCAACACGTGTTCTTTGCAGACGACCTTGTGGACCCGGCGACGATCCAGGTCAACGAGGGGTTGGACTTCCGCTTCTGGGCGCCGGACGAGGTCGAGGGGCTCTTGATGAACCCGTTCCCACGAGAGGTGCTGCGGGGCTTCTTCGCCAGCGACCACTACCGGGGGACGCTGCGGGGCCACGATCGCTACAAAGAGGGCGCCTGCGTGGTGGCGCTCGACCGCTGGGGCCGTGTGTTGTTGCAGCTTCGAGATGCCGACCTGCCGCCGGAGCGGTACCCAGACCATTGGTCGCTGTTGGGGGGGCTGATCGAGCCGGGAGAGGCCCCGGACCTGGCGGCGCTGCGCGAGTTCGAGGAGGAGACGGGCATCCTCTTGGACGACGTACGGCTCTACAGGGCGTTCCGGCGGACGGTCGACCTCCCGGAGGCGCTGGTCGATATCCAGCATGTCTACTTCGCCGACCCGGACATTCCGGAGGAGCAGATCGACGTGCGCGAAGGGCAGGCGATGCGCTACTTCGCCGAGCACGAGCTGGGGGCGCTGCTCATCCCGCCGCACACGCGGACGATCCTCGCGGCGTTCTTCGGGAGCCCGGCCTATCGGGCGCTGTTTCACTGAGCCGGGCCCGTGGCCGTTAGAGCTTGCGCTTGATCCATTGGTGGGCGGCGGTGATCACGTCTTGGCCGATTTCGAAGTGGCCGCCTGGCAGCCAGACGAGGTCTTTTTCGCCGGGGAGGGCGGCGTGGAGGCTCTCCGTGGCGTGTTTTGGGAAGAACTCGTCCTGCATCTTCGCGACGATCCGGACGGCGACGCCGCCGAGCTGCTGGACGGGCGAAGCTGGGTCGGTTGCGGCGCCGACGAGGCCGCCTTCGCCGATCAGGCAAAAGGCGGCCGCCTTGAAGCGGCCGTCGCTGGCGACGGCGCGGAGGCCGAGCATGCTCCCCATGGAGTAGCCGACGTAGCCGAGGCGGCCGAGGTCGAGCGGTAGCTCGCTCGCGAGGAAATCGATAATGGCGGAGAGTTCGTTCGCGAAGCGGGCCGAAGCAGCGGCGAAGCGGCCGGGCTCGCGGAGCATGCCCATGGGGTCGAAGGCGGCGCGCTCGCCGTGCATGGGGGCGTCGAGCCCGCCGACGACCCAGCCTTCTTTGGCCCACATCCGCGCCACGTCCGCGACGAAGTAGTCCTCTTTCGAGCTGGTTGCCGGGTGTTGGACGATGACGAGGGGCTGGGGGCCCTCGGCGTGGTCGGCGCGGTAGAAGAGGGCGGGGACGGCCTCGCCTTCGACCTCGAGGTGGAAGCGGAGCTCTTCGAGGCCGGCGATTTCGCGGCGCTGGATGGTGGTGGTCATGACGCGTAGTCAGCCAGGTCTGTGGGCCGGGTGCAAGCGGGCCGGGTCGGGCGACAGCAATAGATTGACACCGTCGGCCCCTTCCTTAGGATCGAAAGGACAATCGCGCTCTTTACCCGGCGGACTTCGTGAGCGGCCCGCCTTTACGGACGGTGACCTGGTGCCTGAATCGATCCACGACGTCCATCGGCGGCTTTCTGTCGGCGTTCAGCCCGTCCCCAAGCAGGATGCTGCAGCACGGGTGAAAAACTTCGACGAGACGTACATCGGCTTCGACCTCAACGCTGCGAAGATCGAGGCGTCGCGCTGCATCCAATGCCCTTCGGCGCCGTGCCAAGAGGCCTGCCCGGTGCACAACGATATCCCGGGCGCGTTCGCGTTCTTGGAGATCGGCGACATCGACTCGGCGGCGAACAAGTTCCGGGAGACTTCGAATCTGCCGGAGATGTGTGGGAGGCTCTGCCCACAGGAGAAGCTCTGCGAGGGCGCCTGCGTGGTGGGGTTCGCGATCCGCTCCGACGGCCGCAACGAACCGCCTGTGACGATCGGCAAGTTGGAGGCGTTTTGCACGGACTCCCAACGGTCGACGCTCGATGGGTATCCCATGCCCCGGTACTTGCCCGAGCCGACCGGGAGGCACGTCGCGGTGGTAGGGGCGGGGCCTGCGGGCCTGGCGGTGGCGGAACAATGCGCGCTGGTTGGGCACTCCGTGACGGTCTACGAGTTCTGGCCCGAACCGGGCGGGGTCTTGGTGTATGGCATCCCGAACTTCAAGATGCGCAAGCAGATCGTGGACGAATACCTCGTCTATCTCGAGCGGCTGGGCGTGAAATTCGTCTGCAACACGTATGTGGGCCGCGATGTGACGGTCGACGAGATGTTCGCCCAGGGCACGGACGCGGTGTTTCTTGGCACCGGCGCGGGCGTCGGCAACGCGATGGAGATCCAGGGCGAGGAACTGAAGGGCGTCCACAAGGCGACGGACTTCCTCGTGCGCGGGAACCTGGTGGGCGAGTCGCTGCCGCAGGACCTGCGCGAGCCGCTGCCCAAGCTCACGAACGTCGTCGTAATCGGCGGCGGGGACACGGCGATGGACTGCGTGCGGACGGCCGTGCGGCTTGGCGCCGGGCAGGTGACCTGCGTCTACCGCCGGACCGAGGCCGAGATGCTGGGGCGGGGTGAGGAGCGGAAGAACGCGCGCGAAGAAGGCGTCGAATTCGCCATGCTGACCCTTCCGACGCGGATCATCGGGAACGAGGCTGGCGAGGTGGTTGCGGTCGAGCTGCAGAAGATGGAGCTTGGTGCGCCGGATGCTTCGGGCCGGCGGGCGCCGAAGCCGATCAAGGGCAGCGAGTACACCGTGCCGGCGGACTGCGTGGCGATCGCGATCGGCTACGGCGCGGACCCGATCGTGCCCAAGACGACCTCCGGCCTGAAGGCCGACCGGAAGTCGCTAGTGCAAATCGACCAGCAGGGGCGCACCTCTCGGCCAGGCGTCTGGGCTGGTGGCGACAACGTGAACGGGGCGGACCTAGTGGTCACGGCCCTGGCCGATGGGCGGCGCGCCGCGGAGGCGATCAACGACTACATCCGTTCACTGCCGCCGAAACGGAAGTAACTGGTTTTCACCGTGTGGTCACCCTATGTCTGTTGGCAAGGGGGGAGACGGCCGAACGAAATAGGGAGAACGTGAGGGGCGCAGCTGTGCCGCCCGCTCTCCGGAGCGCAGGTTGAACCGTCCGTCGGGCCTCAACAGCTTCCTTTTTCCCACCACAGAGAAGGCGATGGGCTCTGTGCGGACCCCTCCGATTGTCCGCGTCTTGCGGCCCGTGAGCTTCGGACTGTGGCTGGTGATCGTCTGTGTCCAGGCGATCACGGTGATTGCGACGGGCGACCTGAGCGCGTGGCCGGTGGTCGTCATCTCGACGGTGCCTTTCGTGGTGTTGCACACCCAGTTCTGGTACGAGCAGTCGGAGCAGGGCCGGCGGTTCCACTTTATGGTCGAGCGCCTCCGGGGCCGGATTTACGAAGACGAGAACACGGGCCTCCCCAATTCGCGGCACTTCGTGTTCGAGCTGCGGCGGCAGATGATGCGGTCCGTGCGGAACGGGCGCGGGTTTTCGCTGGTGCTGACGGACATGGTCGGCCTGAACCCTCAGGAGGACACGAAGGCCCTGCCGGCGATCGGCCGGGCCATCCGGCATACGTGCAGCGAAGGCGACTTTGTCGCCCATCTCGAGGGGCCAGTGTTCGCGGCGATCGTGGTCGATGATGACCGCGCCGGCGCGGAAAAGGCCGAGGCGCTGCATGGCGTCCTGGGTGGGCTGGTACCGGCCGCGAAGCGCGGGTCGATCAGTGGCGTTGTCTCGCTGACGGGCTACCAGGGCGAACTCGAGGTCCGCGACTTCTTGCGCAGGGCGCAGCGGGACCTCTTGGGCGCGCGCTCACGCGTGCCAGGGGGCGCGCCGCTGGCGGCCCGGCCGGGCGAGGTCGCCGCGGCGTAGGGCCTCGGCCGTCCGCATGGCCCGATGCGTCCCCAGCGGGTAGCGTTGGAGCGATGCGCATTTTGCGGCTGACGAACAGCGACGATTTGCAGGGCCATATCCCTCCGGAACAGCGTTCTGCCTGGCTGAGTGCGACCGCGATGGAGGCCGAGTTCAGGGAGCCCGTAGACGTGGTCTCGAAGGTGCTTTGGCCGAACGACCGGATGCCGGCGGCCGTGAAGCGATGGGTTTCCGAGGTCGAGCCCGATCTCGTCTTCGTCCGCGTGGCCTCCTACTGGGTGACGTACGAATCGGTGCCGCTTCGCCTGAGGAGACGGCTTGGGCGGGTCGGGCAGGGGCTGGCCGATGCCGGCAAAGCGACGGCGCGGATGTCGTGGCTTTCCCAACGCGGGTTCTACCACTTCGGGCGGAGTTGGCTGCTCCGGGCGATCGGCGGCGACCCCGAGTTCACGGTGGACGAGGTGGTGGAACGGCTCGAAACCGCTTTCCGCCAGATCCTGCTCGACGAGTCGATTGTCCTGGTTGTCCGGGGGCCTCTCACGCCGTTTAACACGAGCGGGACGCGAGCAGGCGCTGCGCGTGCGGAGCGGCGTATGCGCCAACTCGACGAACGGGTGAGGCAGCTGTGTGCGGCGCTCCGCGTGCCGTACGTCTCGGTCTCCGGCCGGGAGGACCCAACGGACCGGAGCGTCCGTCTTGGCGACCGCGTCCACAGAAACGCAGCGGGGCACGCACGCGTCGCCGAGTGGGAAACGGAAGCGTTGATGGGAGCATGGAGCCAGGCGACGGGCCGGGTGCCAGCGGCCGAACCGGCTAGGACGCCGTAGCCGTGCGCGGGGAGACTTGGAGCGGGCGAAGGGAATCGAACCCTCGTCTCAACCTTGGGAAGGTCGCGTTCTGCCATTGAACCACACCCGCCCGCGCAGAGACTTAGCGTATCATCCTGGGACGCCAGAATCGAGAGGTTTTCCGTGCCGATCCCAAAGGAGCTTTCACTCACGCCCGATCAACTCGACGAGCTGATGACCTCGTCTTGGAACATGCGCGTCGCCACGATTGGGCCAGGCACGCGGATCAACCTGACGCCGCTCTGGTTTGGCTGGGGCGGGGGGAAGATCTACTTCTACTGCCGTGGCCAAAAGGTCGTGAACCTGCGCCGGAACGCGGCCTGCACGGTATTGGTGGACCGGAACGAGCGCTTCCCGGAGCTCCAAGGTGCGATGTTCCAGGGGACGGCCGAAGTGTTGGAGACACCGGAGGACGAGGACGCCGACCCAGACATGGAAGCGGTCCGCTGGCAAATGGGGACGAAGTACGCGGGCGGCCACGGCGAGGCGCCGGAGCGCAAGCGAAACGAGTCGCGGGGGCGCGGGCGGCACTGGCGGTGGGTGGTGATGACGCCCGAGAAGACGGTCACCTGGGACAACTTCAAGATCAAGCGCTGAGCCTTCGCTACTCCTCGACGACGAATCTCCAGGAGATCTGGGTGCCGTTGGCGACCTCGGTGTAGGCGTCGCGCGTCTGGGTGCGGATGATCCGTTGCCAGAAGGTGCGGGCTGGGTCGTTGAGCTTGTCGGATGTCACCGCCCAGGGGCCGACGAAGCCGGGGATGATTTTGAGCGCGGCGGCGGCGCCGACCTTTTGCCGGCGGAACTTGCGGAGGACAAAGAAGTCGGCCATGGACCAGGCGGCGTCGCACTTTTTGACGAGCGCGAAGCCAGCGAGTTGGCCATCGGCGCGGATGAGGATGGGAAAGCGGTCGTCGTGTTCGAGCCAGTAGTGGTCGAGCTCGGGGAAGACGAACTCACCGAACTCGGAGAATTCGCGGCCATCGAATTCGCTGAGGTCGTGGAGGTAGCACGCCAAAAGCCCGCGCAGGACGGGCTTCTGTTCAGGCTTGGCGAGGTCGACCGTAACGTTCATGGTCCCGCTTTATGGTGGCTACACCGTTACAGTTCGGCTTTGCGCGGCGGGATCTGAATACTTGCGAGAAAACGCGGGGGTTGTTGGCTCGTACGTGTCCTTTGGGAAGGGTCGTGTTGGACTTCGTGGCAAGCCGTTGAGGCGCGACGACGCCCGCTCCCTCCGGTCGCGGTTCTGACCGTGTGCGGAGCCGCGATCCGGGTTGGCTGTGCCGGGACCCGGTTTGGCGGCGCGGGGAGCCGCTGCGGTGCCTCGTGCGTCCGCGTTAGCGCCCCTTGAAGACGGGCTCGCGGCGTTCGACGAAGCTCAGGGCGCCTTCGCGATGGTCCTCGGTCGTGAAGAGGTAGGCGAGGGACGAGCCGACGTAGGCGCCCATCTGCTCCAAGGAGTTGTGGCGCGACTGGCGGAGGCCCTCTTTGAGGTAGCGCATGGCGATTGGCGGGTTGTTGGCGATTTTCGTCGCGATTTCGCGCGCCTTCGTGAGGAGCTGGTCGGGCTCGACGACGTAAGAGACGAGGCCAATACGGAGGGCTTCTTCGGCGGAGATGACGTCGCCGGTGAAGCAGAGCTCGGCTGCCTTCGAGGGGCCGACAGCGAGGGGAAGGCGCCAGAGGCCGCCCAGGTCGGGCACGAGGCCGCGCTTGATGAAGAGCTCGCCGAACTTCGCGGCGGTCGAGGCGACCCGGATGTCGGCGAAGAGCGAGAGGTCCATGCCCCAGCCGACGGCAGGCCCGTTCACAGCGGCGATCACGGGCTTATCGCAGAGGAGGATAGCTTCGGCGGCGGGCGTCGGCCGCGGGCGGACATCGCGCAGGCGCTGGAGGCTGGCATCGCGCTGTTCGCCAAGCATGATCTGCTTGACGTCGTCGCCGGAGCAGAAGGCGCGACCGTTCCCGGTGATGATCACACAACGGACGTCTGGGTCGGAATGGCTGGTGCGGACGGCGTCTTCGAGGCGTTTGTAGAGGTCCCGAGTGAGCGCGTTCATCGCCTCGGGGCGGTTGAGGGTGATGGTGGCGACGTGGTCGGTGAGGTCGTAAAGCAGGGTTTCATCGGACATGGTGGCGGCTCCTGGTGGCGAGTTTGGGCGATGGCGGGAGTCTAGCGGCCCTTCCAATCGGGGTCGCGCTTTTCGAGGAAGGCGGCGACGCCTTCCTTGAAGTCTTCGCTAGCGAACATGGCCTCCAGGGTAGGAACGTGGTCCTTGAGGTGGTCCATGGGGTCGCGGGTGAGGCCCTGGAAGAGGAGGCGCTTGACGTGGCCCGTGGCGAAGGGGCCGCCCTTGCTGACGTGGGCGGCGACCGCCATAGCGCGGTCGCGGAGCTGGGCATCGGGGACGACTTCGAAGACGTAGCCGAGCTCTTTGGCGCGCTGGGCGTTGATGATCTCGCCGGAATAGAGCAGGTAGGCCGCGGCCTGGGGGCCAACAAGCTTCGAAAGGAGCCAGGTGCCGGCGCCGGTATCGGGGATGAGGCCGCGATGGACGAAGACCCAGCCGAAGCGGGCGGATTCACCGGCGATGCGGATGTCGCACTGGCTGGTGAACTCGACGCCGAGGCCGACGGCCGCACCGTTGACCGCGCAGATGACGGGCTTCTTGATGGCCAGAAAGGTCCAGGGTGCGGGGCGGTCCTTGTCGTAGGTTTCGGCGTAGCGGCCGCTGCGGGCGGCCGTGGGTGCCTGGCTCTGGAGCTGGTTGAGGTCGGTCCCGGCGCTGAAGGCGCGACCTTCGCCGGTGAGGACGATGCTGCGGACGCGCGCGTCGCTGCCAGCGGACTTCACGGCGTCTTCGATGAGCGCCAGCATCTCGTAGGTGATGGCGTTCAGACGCTCGGGGCGGTTGAACCGCATGAGTCCGATGTTGCCTTCGACGGTGTATTCGAAATCAGCCAAGAGTGACTCCTAATGGGGTTGGTTCATCTCGAAGGGACGGCGGGGGTGCCGGAGGTCATATGGGTGATGGCGGCCCGCCCGGGCGAGATCCTGTTCTTTCGCGGACATGCTCGTGCGTGAGGGTGAAGCCGAGCTGGCTGGTGTCGAGCGGCCCCGTTGCGGTCTGAATCGTGGCCATGCGTCGCCTCCTTCGGGTCGGTGTCCGGCCGCACGCATGCGTGGCGGAGGGAAGCCTAGCGGAACGGGCTACGGAGTGGGAACGTCCGGTTCAGAGGGGGCCGGGAAAAAGCTTGGCGATCGGGACGGCGAATCCTGGGAGGAGTTCTTCGTCGGTGAGGGTGCGGGGCGCTTGAATCAGGGGAGGCGGGCGATGAGCGCGCGGAAGCGCGACTCGACTTGGTAGACGCGGTCGAGCGAGCCGCAGATGCGCTCAACTTCCGGCCGGGCGCGTTCGACGATGACCGGGAGTAGCTCGTCGGGGATGCCCCAGGTGTGGGAGTGGACCTTGCCGAGGGTCTCATCGAGTTGGAGCTGCCCGGAATCGTGGGAGAGCCAGCGGGCGAGGGTGACGTCCTCGATGGTGACGCCATGCTCGGCGAGTACGTCTTGGAAGGCGCCTGTATGGCGGCCGTCGTGCTGGGAGCGTGGTGGAAGCGCCGAGCCCGTGACCTCAGCGGCGACGGCGCGGATGTGTTCGCGGGCCGGGGTGATAGTGTTCGGCTGGACTTTGGTTTCGCAGGCGAAGAGGACACCGCCGGGCCGGACGCAGCGCAAAGTGTCGCGCACGGTGGCGACGGGGTCGGGCACGAGATGGAGGATGTGGACGAAGAGCGCGGCATCGAAACTGGCGTTACGGAAGGGGAGGTGGGCGGACTCTGCGAAGAGGGCGTCGACCTGCGGCGCTTTGGCGCGGAGGAGGGCGAGCATCTTCGCGGAAATGTCGATCCCCGTGATGCGGACGCCGGTCGCGGCGAGGGGTGCGGCGACGCGGCCGGAGCCGATCCCGACTTCGAGGAGGTGGGGAGCCCCGGAGGGGAGGAGGGCGCGGAGGCCGGCGGCGATCGCCGCCTCTGCCTCAGGCGGGAAGCCGCGAGTGGCGTCGTAGAGGTGGGCGACGCGGTCGAAGGAGCGGAGCGGTGGCAGCGTGTTCGCCATGGCTATCCTCCGGGGTTCAGGCGCGGGGGGTAGAGGACCATCTGCGTGCACCGGAAGGTGGTGATGAGCTTGCCGTTGGCTTCGTCGCGGACTTCGGCATCCCAGACTTGGGTGGTGCGGCCGCCGTGGACGAGCCAGGCTTTGCAGCCGATTGCGCCTTCCCGGACAGTCCCGAGGTGGTTGCTCTTGAGTTCGATGGTGGTGAAGCCGTTGGCGCCATCGGGGAGGCTGACGGTGCAGCCATAGCCGCAGCAGGTGTCGGCGAGGCCGATGATGGTCGCGGCATGGAGGAAGCCATTCGGCGCCCAGTGGTGGGGCTGGACGTCGATGCGGGCTTCGACGGCGCCTTTGGCGATGCTCGTGATCTGCATCCCGATGAGGCCGGGAAACCGGCCAACACCGGCTTCGTTGTAGGCCGCGGGGGTGGTCGGGCGGGCGCTGCTTTGCGGTTCGGGCATAGGCGCCAGCCTAGCGGGCCGACGCTCAAGATGCAGCAGCGATGATGCGCGCGGCGAGCCAGGCCCGATTCGTGGCCTCCGCGAACCATGTGACCGTCCGGGCGCGGCTTTCGAAGAAGACCTCGACGCGCCTATCGCCTTCGATGAAGCGCTGGTCGTAGAGCCAGGTGCTGTGGAGGGTGACCTGCCAGAAGTGCTCGATGCTCGCGGCAACGATGTGCGGGTCGATCGGCCGGCGCGCGGCGTACGCGCCTACGTACGCGTCGACCAGCGCGGGCTCGACGTCGCAGACGAGCGCGAGGACGCGGCAGAGTTCGTAGAGGACGGGCTGGATGCAGACGGCATCCCAGTCGACGACGGCGGCGACCTGGCCGTGCGCATCGACGAGCACGTTGCGGTCGTGGAAATCGCCGTGAGCAGGGCCTGTGGGGAGGCCCGCGAAAGACTCGGGCGCATCGGCAGCGCCGCCTTCGAGGAGGGCGAGCTGTGCTCGGAGTTGGGCCTGGAGACGGAGCTGCTCGTCGCCCGGCGCCGGGTAGTAGCGAATGAGGTCATCGACGCGCGAAAGCCGCGCCACTGCGTCTTCGGTGCTCCACGATTGGCGGGTGTGTGGCAGCTCGGCGCCGTCGTAGCCGGAGAGCGTGGCGTCGAGCGAGCCCTGAAGCGCGCCGAGGGCCGCTGCGCCCGCCGTCGTGCTCGCTCTCGCGCGGCCAAACGGCGGGGCGTCCAGCCACGGCCAGACCGTGACGAGCTGGCCAGACGCCGAAAAGATGATGCGGCCGCCCGGTCCCGCAAGCGGTTGGATGACTGGCAGGCCGGCCTGCTGGCACCAGGCGAGGAGCTGGAGCTCCGCCTCCAGCTCGGTCCGCGACTTGTTCGCCCTGTGGATGCGGACGAAGCGCGGGCCGGCATGCGTGACGGCGTGGTAGTTGTGGTTGACGCTCGAGCCAGGGACAGGCTCGGGCGGCGCCACGGGCATGAGGCTGAATCGGTCGAGGACTTCAGCGATGGCCCGGTGGTCTCCGTGCGCTCGGCGCTCGGCAGCGGGAATGACCTCGAGGGTCACGCGTCCGTCTCGGCTGCTGACGTGGTCGGGAAGAAGCTCGCCACGGGCACCGCGAAGCCTGGGACGACTTCGTCGGTCAGGACATCCTGCGGGCCGAACTCGCGGATGAGGCCGTCGGGGCCGAAGGCCATAACGGCGTGGGCGGCGGGATAGGCAAGCCAGACGCGAAGGACGCCGGCATCGAGCCAGGCCCGGCGCTTGAGGTCGACGGCTTCGGCCATGTCGTTTGGGGAGATGACTTCGACGACGAGGTCGGGTGGGATCTGGAGCCAGGTCGTGGCTTGGTTCCCAGGCTGGATCCGGCCGGGAGCGAGGTAGCTGGCATCGGGGAATCGGATCTTGGCGGGGTCACCGAAGATCTGGATGCCGCCGTCGGAGCCGGCGACGGTACCGCCGTGGGCTTCGGCGAGTGCGGAAAGGCGGAAGACGAATCGGGCGCCAACCCAACTGGTATCGAAGGACATATCGCGCTCCACGCAGACGCCGTCGACGACATCGAAGACCGGCGCGGCGGGCGCGGCGGCGGCCAGGTCGTCAGCTTCCGGGCGATCGAGGATCAGGGTCTCGGCCATCAGGCACCTCGCCCCTGAACTATACCGCCTTGCGGAGCGTCCTCACGATAGAGCCCGTGCTCACGAATGTAGCGGTGGACGGCGGGCGCGACCATGTGGTCGCCGAGGCCGCTGCGGACGTGAGAGGACGACATGCTCGCAGCCTCGGCGTCGAGCTCGGCGAGGACGACCCGGGCGGCGAAGGGCGCCGCAGCCGTGCCGGCGAGCACTGCCTTCGCATGGTCAAGCTCGGCCGCGCCGCGGTTGGTGGCGAGCAGGCGATGGCGGGCGAAGAACGGCTCAAGTTCCGCGCCCATGTCCGCGTAGTATTTCTGGTCGAAGATCCGGATCAGCGTGTCATAACCAGCGACGAAGTCGAACTGGACCTCGGGAAAGGCCCGAGTGAGCGCAGCGGCTTGATCGACGAAGCGGGCGGCGTTGGTCGTCAGGATGGCGTGGGGCGAAACCTCGACCGCAGCCAGGAGCATGCCAACGCGGTGTTCGAGGGGCGCGCCGTCGAGGCCCTTATCGACGTTCTTCGTGGTGAGGAGCGCCGCCGTGCCGTGGGACCCGAGCGTGGCGCGGGCGAGGGCGAGCAAGCGGAAGTGCGCCCAAGTCGGCGGATTGAAGGCGGAGGGGAGGACGACGATGTGGGGCGGGAGCGGGCCGCCGGCATCGAAGCGCCGCAGTCCGTGGTGCGGGCGGCCGTGGAGTTCGTGAAGGGCTTCACGAATGCTGTCCATCATGCTCACAATGGTCGCAGAACCGGCGGCGCTTTGCACCGCCTCCGAAGGACAGGCATGCCGAATCGACGCGCGATGAAGACCGGACGCTGGGCCCGCTCAGTGGGGCCAGCGGCGTTGGCCGCGCGAGCAGGCACGCGTTGGGCGGGGACCTACCTGGCGTGGGGCGACCGCCGACGGCGAAAGCGCGAGCAGTTTGTGATGCGCACCGCCGAAGACGTGACGAAGACGCTTGGCGAGATGAAGGGCGCCGTCATGAAAGTGGGCCAGGTGCTTTCGTTGATGAGCGGTGTTGTCCCGGACGCGATGGCGGGCGAACTGGCATCGCTCCAATCCGGGGCGCCGCCGATGAGCTTCCAACTCGTGGAGCAGGTGTTCCGGGAGGAGCACCAGACGCAGCCCCAGAAGCTGTTTCGGCGGTTCGAACGCGAGCCGTTCGCGGCCGCATCGATCGGGCAGGTGCACGGGGCGCAGCTGCACGACGGCCGCGAAGTCGCCGTGAAGGTGCAGTATCCGGGCGTGCGGGAGGCGATCGACCACGACCTGGCGAACGTCGGGATCATGATCTCCATGATGGGGCGGGGCTCGCAGGGCCTGGACGCTGGCCCGATTGTGCGCGACCTGAACGAGGGCATCCGCGGGGAACTGGACTACCTTCGCGAAGCGCGGTGGCAGCAGACGTTCGCGGACCGGTTCCGGGGGCACCCGTTCATCCGGGTCCCGGAGGTGCACCACGAGCTGACGACGAGCCGGATCCTGGTCCAGGAGTACCTGAACGGGCGGCCGTTTCGCGAGGCGCTGAAGTGGGGCGCCGCGGAACGGTATCGCTTGGCCGAGACGGTGTTTCGCTTTGCCTTCGGGAGTTTTTATCGATTCGGCTTATTCAACGGCGACCCGCACCCCGGGAACTACTTGCTGCTGGATGACGGGAGAGTCGGCTTCTTGGACTACGGATGTGTGACCTCGTTCAGTCCCGAGGTGATCGACAAGTTCAAGGCTGTACTCGGCGCGTTGTATGCGGAGGACTTTGAGGGCTGGCGGGCCGCGACGGAGGAGGTCGGAATCCTGACGCGCAAAGCGCCGTTCACGACGCAGGAGCTGTACGACCACATGCATTGGTTTTGGAAGCCGGTGTTGAGCGAGACGTTCCATTTCACACCCGAGGCTGCCGCTGAAATGGTGCGGCGCAACACGATGGGGACGGGCCAGGGCGGGGCGATCAACCGGAGGTTGAACATCCCGGCGGGTCAGTTCTTCCTCACGCGGATCAACTTTGGGCTGGCCGGCTTGTTGGCGAGCCTCGACGTGACGGGCCCGTGGCGGGGGATCATCGCGGAGTACGCCTTCGGCGCGGCGCCATCGACTGAGCTGGGCCGGGCCTCCGCCGCCGCGAACCGTTCTGGGCCGGGCGTATAGCCTACCGCCGCCGGCGTCAGCTGCCGATTCTTGATGTGAATGACTCCGCGCGAATCCTCCGAGGCATATGTCTCACTTGGGGTGGCCGACCGGCGCAAGATCGAGCAGCGCGCCCTTGGGTTGCAGCTGATTCTGGCGTTCGGCTTCGGGATCGCGGGCTTCACCGGCCTTGTCCGGCTCGATGGGACGTATGGGCACGTCGCAGCGGGGATCGTCGTCGTCAGCCAGGTCCCGGTGAGTTGGTACGTGTTGACGTACCGGCTGCGGGGCCGGCGGTTGCCGATCCCCGACCTGTCCGTCCCGTTTATCGGGGTGGCGACGATTACGCTGGCCTGGACGGCGACGGCGGACTCGTTCGCGCCGACCTGGGCGTGTTACCTGCTGGCGCTGACGGCGTTTTCGCGCCGCGTCTTTGGGCGATCTTGGGCCGTGCTCGTGGGGTGGACGCTGGCGAACGCCGCTGCGGGGGTCGCCTATTTTGCGGTTCGAGACGATGGCGGGCCGACCGCGGGTCATGGCGTTGAGGTTGTGATCTACGTGCTCGCGATGGGCGCGCTGGCGAACATGCTGAGCAGCGCTTGGCGGCGGGCGGAGCAGATCGCGCGCGACCAGGCCGCGCGGGATGCGCTGACGGGCCTGCCGAACCGCCGCGCCACGCTTGCCCGCCTTGAGGCGTTGTGCGAGCGGCCACGGATGGAACTCGCAGTAATCATGGTTGACCTCGACGACTTCAAGCGCGTGAACGATTTGCGCGGGCATGGCGCCGGCGATGAGGCGCTGGTCTTAGTGGGGCAGCTATTGCAGGGTGCGGTCCGATCGGAGGACTTGGTGGGACGCTACGGGGGCGAGGAGTTCCTGATCGTGCTCCCCCGAGCCGACCTCCATGCGTCGCTCGCCGTTGCCGAGCGCTTGCGGAGCGCGGTGGAGGCTGCCGGATTGGTCACGGTGTCGGTCGGCGTGGCGCTTCGTGAATTCATGGAGCCGCCGGAAGCGCTCATCGAGCGGGCGGATAAGCAGCTCCTGCGGGCGAAGCGCGAAGGCAAGAACCGCGTCTGCGTCGCCCCGTTGCACCGGCGAGAAGCGGCTTAGGGGAGGGCTCCGAGCTGGTGCTCAATGGCATCCCGGGCTTCGGGGTAGACGTCGCCAAACGCGCGGAGAAGGCCGAAGCAGCCGCTGATCATCATGTCGCCGAACGGCGCGGCGAAGTATGGGTCTAACGGCTGCCCCAGCAGGCGGTGGCGCTGCGGGCCTGTGACGGCGACGACCGGCGGCAGCCCGGAGCGGACGGCGTCGCGGTCGGCGTGGAATGCGCCGTGGCCCTTGGTGGTGAAGATCGCCTCGTTGGTCAGCGTCCCGGCCGTGAGGGCGCGGCTGAAGCCGTCGATCTGCTCGACGCTCACTTCACCGGTGTGATGCTCGAAGACGCTGGCGATATGACGGCCCCGAAGGTGGAAGCCGAGCAGGTGCATGTTGCCGAGGTTGAGGACGAGCTGTTCATCCCTCGCGGCGACCTGGGGGTCGTGGAGGGCTCCGAGGGCCGCAGCGGGGCCCGTGTCCATGAAGGCGACGGGTGCTTCGCTGCCGGCTGAGGCGACCATTGCCCGCGCACGGGTCAAGTACTCCGGGAGGCCGTCGCCGCTGGAGGCGAAGGTGAGCAAGTCGTTGCGTCGCTCGACGGAGCGGCGCAGGTGGTCGAATCGAAAGGTGCGGTCGGAGACGCCAGGAGGCGCGTTGCCGTGGTCGAGGCAGCCGAGCGCGAGGCCATCGAAGGAAGCTGGCTCTTCGAACGCAGCGAGCGCGGTGCGGATGGCGTCGAGGTCGAGGTCGCGGAGCTGCACGTGGACGCCAGCAATAGCGCCGGCTTCGTCCTCGGAAATGAGGGTGATGCCCATTGCCTGGACGCGCGCGGGGTCGTCGTCGAAGGTTTCGGCGGCGGAGGGGGTGGCAAAGGCGCGACCGCCAGCGCGAATGTGGTCTTCGAGCGCCCACGCGCAGGGCCCGCCGCCCTGGTTGACGCCGGTGAGGACGACGGGCTGGCGGGCGCTGGTGGCCCTGCGGATGCGGCGAGCAGCGATCTCGGTGGCCGATGGGAGGACCATCTTCACGTTGTTTTCGACGGGTTTATTGGCGTCGAATAGGAGGATGTCCTGCGTGCCGGTGCCCATGTCGATCGCGAGGATGCGCATGGTGTGAGTGTAGCAGGGGCGATCGCGAGGGGTGGTTGCGACGTTCGCCGACCGATGGGCGACGGCCCCGGCGCTCGTCGGCTCCGGGCTCTGTGGCGGGCTGCGGGGCGAGACGGCTTTCGTTGGGTGTGACGCGCGTCACAGAGGGGGGGCGCGGCCGGAGTCTGGCTGGCGTAGACTCCGCCTGCCCCCACCCCGCATCCGAATTTTTGAGGTACTGCCACCATGGTGGAGATAGCGCGTCGCACGGGCATTCGGCTCAACCTTCCGGAGGGCGTGACCGTCGCCGACATTTCGGCGCCGAGCGGGCCAAAGCGGCATCGGCGGAGGGGCGGCCCTGAAGCCGCCCCCGCGGCCGCGGCATCGGCGGCCCCACTGCCGGGGCTCGACCACATGTTCGAGCAGGTCGACGCCTTCGAGTTGGTGGCGCTGCCCGATGGGCCAGCCGGAGCACGACGACGCCGGGGGCCGGCGGCAACCGCGACGATTGACGTGGACCTTGGGGCGGAGGAGCAAGCGGTCGTCTTGCTCGATGAGGACGGCGTCCTTTCTTGGCATTTGGGGGAGGCGGAAGCGCCGGCCGCGACCCGTCGCCGGCGGGGGCCAGTGCCCACGGGCCCACGGACCGTGAGTTTCACGTTGCCAGTGGGGGCCGACGGCGGTGGGCCGGCAGCGACGCGAAGCACCCGGCTGATCGGCCGAATCGCGGGCAAGGTTGTCGCTCGGGTGTTGAAGTTCGCCGTTTCGCCGGTGATCGATGCGGTGGTGGAGCACATGGAGGGGCCGAAGCGTACGGGGTTCGTCCAGATCGTTGGCCCCACGCGGGGCGAGTGGGTGGAGTTGGATGACCCGTCCCAGGTGCGCGTCCGCGAGGTCGAGGAGCCACGCGTCTTGCTCTTCATCCATGGGACGTTCAGCAGCACGATCGGCGGCTTCGGCGCGTTGACGGCGACGGCGCCCGGGCAGGCGTTCCTCGAAGCGGCGGTGAAGCGTTACGACGCGGTCATCGGCTTCGACCACCGCACCCTTTCGGTGGACCCGGAGGAGAACGCGCGCGACCTCTTGCGCTGGCTTCGCGGTATCGCCTGGGAAGGGCGGACGCCGACGTTCGACTGCGTGATGCATAGCCGCGGCGGCCTTGTCTACCGGAGCCTAGTCGAGCAGGTGCTCCCGGCTTCTGGCGCGCCGCCGAAGTTCGACCGTGCCGTGTTCGTGGCGGCGGCGAATTCCGGGACGGAGCTTGCGCGCGCGGCGAACTGGTCGCGGATGATCGACGTGAGCAGCAACCTGGCGATGGCGGCGGGACGGGGGCTGATGGCGCTCGGGCCTGCCGGGGCGATCGCATCGGAAGTCGTCGACAGCGTGATGACGGGGGTGGCGGCGCTGGTGAAGAGCGTGGTCGCCAAGGCGCTGACGGAGGAGGAGATCCCCGGGCTGGCGGCCATGGAGCCTTCGGGGAAATTCATTACGGCGCTGAATCAGTCGCAAGCGGGGCAGCCCGCGCCGGGGACGCCGTACCTGGCCGTGACCTCCAACTTCGAGGCCGACCTGGCCCAGCCTGGAGTGGAGTTGCCCGCGAAGCTGCTGGGGCTCTTGAAAGACCAGGTAGTCGACCAACTGCTGGGGGCGGACAACGACCTCGTGGTGGACGTGCGTTCGATGACGGCGATCGACCCCGGGGCGGGTTCGACGTTTTTCCAGCGGACGATGGCGTACGGGACGAACGGCGTTGTGTATCACACGAACTACTTCGCCCAGGCGGCGACGGCGACGGCGCTCGGGGAGTGGCTGATGGGCGCGGCGCTTGTCGCGCGGCCGCGCGGGCGCGGTAAGCCCACCGCGGCGGTTGTGGCGGCGCTCCCGCCCGAGGTGAACCGGCGGATCCTCATCCTCGAAGGCGGACTTGGCGCGGCCGAGGCGGTGGCGCGCGTAAAGCGGGCGAAACCGGCCTGGGTGATCGTCGAGCGGACGGCTAACTACCGGTATGCGCTCACTCCGGACGAAATCGTGGTCCGGGCCGGCGCTGGTGGGACGCACGCGATCGCTGAGGCGCTCAACCTGCACGAGGACCAGTGTTCCATTCTGACCGGGCCCGCCGGAGTCGCGGGGTTCCCGACGATGACATCGCCGCACACCTCCGCCATGCGCATGGTCGTGATCGAGGGGGGCGCCTCGGTCGGCGTTGTGCCCTCGGCTGCGGACTTGTTGCGCACCGAGCCGGCCCCACGCCGGACGCGCCGCGACCCTGGGGATTTTCCGCCACGGCGACGCCGCTCGGAGGCGATGGCGGACGGGGGCCAGGCAGCGCAGCCCCCACCCGCCGTGCCTGCGCCCACGGAGCCGGAGCCGGTGACCGTGCATTTCAAGGGGGAGATGCCGAGCGAAGTCCTCGTCGACGAGGTCGTTGCGATCGAGGTGGTCCTTTCGCGGGAGGCGCTGGAGGTGGCCGCCGGAGTGGCCGGTGGCGTCGCGAGCGCGGGGGTCGACCCCACGCAGGCCCTGATCGTGGTGCTTCAGCCGAAGGTGGGCTTCGTCGCGGTTGGGGATACGCGCATACAACTCCCGGTGCCGGCGCCGGGAAGCCCGCATCAGTTTTTCCTCGATGTCCAGGCGAAGGACCTCGGCGAGGGGCGGGTCGACCTCCTGCTTCGGCAAGGGCCACGGGTGGTGGCGACGGTTTCGCTCCGCCCCGCGGTCGTCGCGCAGCGGCAGGGAGCGGTCCGCGCGTTGACTGCCGTCGGGACGCCATCGCTGCCAGCTGGCAGGGTGCCGGCGCGGCACCAGCTGCACATCTACTCGCAGGTGGTGAATGGCCAAACGTCGTTCAGGTTCCGGCTGGAGTTGGAGACTCCGGCGGGGACGCAGTTCGCGGACGGCGTGTCGCCGCCGTTGCGGGTCGAGCCGAGCGCGTACGTGGACGCGCTCTACAAGCAGATCGAGGACTTCTGGTCGGACGTTGCGGAGGACCAAGCGGCATTCGACCAGCAGCTGCGGAACCGAGGGGTGGGGCTGTTCCGGGAGCTCTTCCCGGAGAACGTGCAGCGCGCGCTCTGGACGCACCGGGCGGCGATCGAGGCGATCGAGATCGTGGGCGAGGAACCGTTCATCCCGTGGGAGATCGTCCATCTCTGCGAGCCCGGCCAGCCGCTAGGCCCCGACGTGCTGTTCTTGGGCCAGCTCGGTCTGACGCGCTGGTTGACGACGGTGACGTGCCCTTCGCCGGTTGCGATCACCGTGGACCGGGCGAAGACGAAGATGCTGGTCCCGAGCTATCAGTCGCCGGACTGGGCCCTTCCTGCCGCGGCGGCCGAGGGCGGGTGGCTCTCTGACACCCTCGGGGCGTCGGCCGCGGGCACGAAGTGGTCGGAAGTGAACACGCTGTTGGCCACGCCCGGCGCGTTCGACCTGCTCCACTTTGCTGGCCACGGGCACGCCGATGCCGGCGCGGCGAGCGACCAAGAGCTGGTGCTAGGGGTCGCGCAGGACACGACGGGGAAGTGGGCGCCCCGCCCGGTGTTCAAGGCTGGCGATGTGCGGGCGCAAGCACGGCTGGTCCAGGGATGCGAGGGCAACCGCCCGATCGTGGTGATCAACGCCTGCCAAGTCGGCCGTCTTGGGGTCAACCTCACGAGCATCGGCGGGTTCGCCGACGCGTTCCTTCAGGCTGGGGCGGGGGTGTTCGTCGGGGCGCTTTGGGCGGTCGGCGATGACGTGGCGCGGACGTTCGTCGAGCACTTCTACACGCGGTTAATGGCTGGGGACACGATTGCGCAGGCGACGCGGGCGGCGCGGGAGGCGTCACGTCAGGCGGGTGAGCCAACCTGGTTGGCGTACACGGTATATGCGGAGCCATCGGCGCAGGTGACGTTCGTTTAGGGGGAGCCAACTGTGAAGATCAGATACGACCCGGAGAGGCGTCTCGCCGGGTGACCCACCCGCGGCGCGTGGAGTTCAGCGCGGTCGCCTAAGCTGGCTCGGCGCGCTCGGCGAGCTTCACCAACACGTCGAACGCCGCGTAGGCGTCCGCCAGGGCGGAGTGCTCGCCCATGCGGCCGATGCCGAGGCGGTCGGCGACGTGGCCGAGGTTGAAGCGGTCGACTTGGCCGGTGCTCTTGAGCAGGCCGCGCGCGATCGGCTGGATATCGAGGGCGATGAGGGCGAACGGCCACGGGAGGGCGAGCTGCCGGCAAGCTTCGACGAGGAACGCGATGTCCTGGCCGATGCCCCAGCCGGCGAGCACGCGGCCCGAGGCAAGGCCAACGAGTTGCGGGAAGGAGCGCTCCAGGTCCGGCGCGTCCTTCCAGAGTTTGGATGAATAGCCGACGACTTTGAGGGCCCCGGGCTCGGCGTTACCGATGCGCTTGGGGCGCACTTTGCTCGCGACCGAACCGTGTTCAGGGAAGCCAGGCGCGAGCCCGATGTGCACCGCACCGATATCGAGGATCTCGTGGACGGTGGCGTTGGGGCCGCTCATCTCAAGGTCGAAAACGATGAGGTGTTCATGGCCCGCGAGGGCGTCCGCGTCCGCGGGCTCGTTCGTGAGGCGGCCCTCGGGGTCGAGCTTGCGGAGGCCGGGAGCGAGGAAAGCGGCGACGCCGGTCATGCGCATCATGCTGCGCGACCCGTGGCGAGTGCGCCACCACAGGCTACATCGAGCGGGCCTCGCGGCTCCGGATGAGGACGGCGAGGCTGGCGATCGTGGCGAGGAGCATGAAGGCGCCAACGACCGGCGGCGCGCTCCAGCGGTCTATCAGTTGGCCCATGAGGAGCGCGGCGAACGGCGTCGAGCCCCACATCGTGGTTTGGAGCGAAAGGACGCGGCTGCGGAATTCGGGCGCGGCCTGAAGCTGCATGAGCGAGGCCTGGTAGGCCGAGTACATGCTGTGGAAGATGCCGGCGATGGCGAGGACGCCGACCGCGATCCAGAGGTCACGGGTGAGGGTGAAGGCGCCGACGGCGGCCGAGTAGAGCATGCACGTCCAGAGCATCGGGACGCCCATCCGGCGTTCGCCAGCGCGGAGGGCGACGATCGTGCCGCCCGCCAATGAGCCAAGGCCAACGGAGGCCGCGAGGTACCCGTAGCCCGACTGGTCGGAGCCCAGAACGTCGCGCGCGAAGACCGGGAGGAAGGTGACGTACGGATAGACGAGGAGACTCGGGAGGAAGCCCATCCCGACGATCAGCTGGAGTCTCCGGTTGGCGGCGACGTAGCGGACGCCTTCCGCGATGTTGCGGAGGACGCTCTCGCCGGGTTTTTGGGGCTCGGGGTGGCTTCGCGCGAGGAAGCTGGTGAGGACGAGTGAGGCGATGATGCAAGCCGCCTGGACTTCGAAGGCGCCTTGCGTCCCGACGCTGCCGATCAGCGCGCCACCGATGGCGGGACCGATGACGCGCATGGCGTTGCCGCCAAGGGCGTTGATCGCGACGGCGGCGGTGAGGTCTTCGCCCTTGACCGCATCGAAGACCAGCAGGCTGCGGATGGGGCCGGCGACGGCCTCGACGACGCCGGCGACGAGCGCGGTGACATAGACCATCCAGATTTCGATGTGGCCAGTGGTGATGAGGATGGCGAGGAGGATCGCGATCGTGGCGCTGACCGACGTGTAGGCCATGAGCTGGGCCTTGCGTTCGAAGCGGCCCGCGAAGTAGCCGCCGAAGGGGGAGACGAGCACGAGCGCGCCGCCGCGGATGAGGGCGACGAGCCCGAGGTCGGTCGCGGAGCCGCCGAGGTCGTTGAGGACGAGCCAGCCCTGGCCGATCGTCTGGACCCAGGAGCCGATCTGGAGGGCCATCGTGCTGATCAGGAGGACGCGAAACTGGCGATGGCGAAAGGCGGCGAGGGGGCGTCCCGGCGCCGTGAGGCCGGCCGACTCTCCGGCGCGGTTGGGCTCGAGGGATCGGGCGGGCAACGCGAGTCCTGGGCGAGGGGGCGCCAGGCCCACCCTACCAAACGCTGCCCTCCTGCGGGAACGCCGCCGCGTGCGCTCGGGCCAGAGGTGCACGTTTCCGGTACGATCGTCGCATTCAGGCTCTGAGTGAGGCTCTTGTTGTCCGACACGACCGGCACAGCCCTTCGCTTTTTCAATGACCGCTACGCGATCGACCCCGCAGTGATGTCCCTGTTGCTGGGGACGGCGCTGAGCAAAGGCGGCGACTTCGCGGAGCTCTTTTTCGAACACCGGATGAACAGCTCGATCGCGTTCGAGGACCAGCAGGTGAAGTCGGCCTCGCGCCATGCGGTGCAGGGCGTCGGCATCCGGGTGGTGCGGGGCGACACGGTCGGCTACGCCTATACAGAGGCGCTGGACTTGGCGGCGATGCGGCGCGCGGCCGAGACGGCCGCGCGTGTTGGGACGAGCGACGCGACCCCGGCCCCGGTGAACGCCACGCCCGCGCTGCCAGAACACGAGCTCTACGCCTTCGGCGCGCCGATGGTCGACGCGCCAGCGGCGGAGAAGGTCGACTACTTGGTGCGGGCCGACCGGGCGGCGCGCGCCTACCACTCGAGCGTGAGCCGGGTGGACTGCTCGGTCAGCGACGAGCTCAAGCATGTGTTGATCGCGCGGTCGGACGGGCGGTATGTCGGTGACGTGCAGCCGCTGATGCAATTTCGCGTGAATGTGCTCGTGGAGCGGGATGGCGCACGGCAGAACGCGGGTACGGGCGGCGGTGGGCGCTTGGGCACGGAGTATTTCCGGCAAGTGTCGCCGGAGGCGATCGCGAACGACGCGGCGCGCCAGGCCATCCTTCAACTCGACGCCGTCGACGCGCCGGCGGGGATGCTGCCCGTGGTGCGGGCTGCTGGCGACTCGGGCGTCCTGCTCCACGAGGCGGTGGGGCACGGGCTGGAGGCCGACTTCAACCGGAAAGGGACGAGCAACTACGCCGGACGGATCGGCGGGCAGGTCGCGAGCCCGCTCGTGACGGTGGTTGACGACGGGACGATCCGGGATTCGCGCGGCTCGCTCAACGTCGACGACGAAGGCAACCCCACGGGCCGGAACGTGCTGATCGAGGACGGGGTGTTGCGGAGTTACCTGCAGGACCAGATCAGTGCGCGGCATTTTGGCGTGGGGCCGAGCGGATCGGCGCGGCGCCAGTCGTTCAAGCACTACATCATGCCGAGGATGACGAACACGTTCATGTTGCCGGGGCAGGACGCGCCCGAGGACATCATCCGCTCGGTGGACCGCGGCCTCTATTGCGTGTCGTATAGCGGGGGGCAGGTGAACATCTCGAACGGTGACTTCGTCTTTTCGGTGACGGAGGCCTACCTCATCGAGGGCGGCAAGATCACTGCGCCAGTGAAGAACGCGATGCTTATCGGCAACGGGCCGGACGTGATGACGAAGGTGACGATGGCAGGGCACGACTTCAAGCTTTCGGACGGCCGCTGGATGTGCGGGAAAGACGGACAGTCTGTGCCCGTCGGCGTGGGGATGCCGACCGTCCTTGTTTCGGGGATCACCGTAGGTGGGACGAAGGTTGGCTAAGGAACGGACGCCGCAGGAAGCGGCAGAGATGGCCGTCGAACTGGCGATTAAGGCGGGCGCTGGCCAAGCCGATGCGTTCGCCGCCGCGTTCGTCGAGTCCGAGGTTTCGGTGCGGATGGGCGAGATTGAGCGGCTCTTTGAAGCGGGTTCGCGGTCGATCGGGCTGCGGGTCGTTTCGGGCGGGCGGACGGCGGTATGCTCGACGGCGGACCTTTCGGACGAAGCGCTGCGGCAGCTCGCCGCTGATACGGTCGACCTCGCCCGTATTTCGGCGGCCGACGAGCACGCCGGCCTGCCCGACGTGGCCGAGTTGGCCGCCCGGCCTTCGGCGGCACAGCTCCAGCTGTTCGATGAAGCGGTCGACGCGCTGAGCACGGACGAGAAGATCGCGATGGCGCGCGCCTGCGAGTCCGCAGGCTTGTCGGCCGACCACCGGATCAGCAACAGCGACGGCGCGCGGCTCGATACGCGGGTCGGCGATGTGGCGCTCGCGAACTCGCTCGGCTTTTCCGGTAGCTACCCGCTGACGTCGATTTCGTTGATGGTCGAGGTGATGGCCGACGACGCTGAGGGGAAGAAGCGCAACGCGTACTGGTATTCATCGGAGCGGGCGTTGCACCGGATGCAGTCTCCAGAGGAGATCGGCCGGATTGCGGCGCGGCGCGCGGTGGACCAACTCGGGGCGAAGAAGGTCGCGACGACGCGCGTGCCGGTGGTGTTCGAACCGATGATGGCGGCCTCGCTGGCGGGAGCCGTTGCGGGCTGCGCCTCGGGCTCCGCGCTCTATCGAGGGTCGACGTTCCTGAAGGGCAAGCAGGGTGAACTGGTCGGCTCAGCGCTGGTGACGTTGGTCGACGACCCGCTTCTGGCGGGGCGCCCGGGGTCGCGGCCCTTCGACGGGGAAGGAGTCACGACCCGCCGGACACCGCTGATGACCGCCGGCCGGTTCGAGGGGTTCTTGTTCGACAGCTATTCGGCGCGGCGCTCGCAGGCACGGACGACGGGGAGCGCCTCTCGCGGTGTCGCAGGACTGCCGAGTCCTGGGGCCTCGAACTTGATTTGGGAGGCGGAGGGGCGGCCGGTGGCGGAGATCCTGAAAGAGTTGGACCGCGGCCTTTATATCACGGCGTTGATGGGCAACGGCTTCAACCCGACGACCGGCGACTATTCGCGGGGAGCAGCTGGCTTCTGGGTCGAAGGCGGTGAGATCGCGTTTCCGGTGACCGAGGTGAACATCTCGGCCCACTTCGGGGCGATGTTGGCCGGGGTGGACGCCGTTGGCGACGACCTGAGCTGGTTCGGGGGGATCGCGGTGCCGACGGTCCGGGTCGCGGAGATGACCGTTTCGGGCGACTAAGGCTTGAGGACGGCCTGGTTCGTCGCGAGCATCCAGTAGGCGCGCCCGCGTTCGAGGGTTTGGATTGAGTTCACATAGGACGGCAGCGCGGGGCCGAAACGGCTCCACGTCCCGGTGGCGGCCTCGTAGGAGTAGACGGCGGTGACGGACGCGGCGGCCGGCTGAAGGCCGGTCGCGGCCGGCACGGTGTTGCCGACCCAGGTGACCAGGTTCGCGCCGGCGTAGAGCACCACGTTGGGCTGCGGCTGCGGTTGCGGCGCCGGTGTTGGCAGGGCGGGCGTTGGCGTTGGTGGGGGAGGCTTAGGCGAACCTGCTTCGAGGTCGAAGCCAAAGTCAGTGACCCAGTACCAGCCATAGGCCGAACTCGCGTTGTAGGCGCGCCCGATGCCGATCGCGACGTAGCTGCTGTTGAGCATGTTCTCGTTGTGGCCGGGGGAGGCCTTCCAAGCCTCGAAGACGTGCTGGGCATCGGACCAGAAGGTGCCGGCGGCGTTGTTTTCGCCGGCGGGCCCGGGATATCCGCAATCGCCTGCGCGCTTGGAAGGATCGCGGCCGAGCAGGTCGGTATGGCTGAAGTAGCCGCGGTCGGCCATGTCCTTGGCGAGCCAGGCGGCGGAGCGATTGAGCGACGGGGCGAGGCTGAGCGCACGGAGGCCGCGGCCCGCGCGGTAGTCGTTAATGAGGACGAGGAAGGCGCGCTCTTGTTCATCGACCGCAGCGTCGCCGATGGAGCAGTCGCCCGCTGCGCGAGCCGGGACGCTGGGGCGGGGGACAAGGGTCCCTGCGACGATGAGCGCCGCGCCAAGCCAGACGAGCCACCGAGCCATACGCGGAAAGCGCCCCTTCTGTTGCCACGGCCCGCGCCCATGGGCCGTCGCGACCTATTCAAGTTCGGCAGGGCAAGCGGGCGTCCAACGGGTGGATCGGTTGAGAGGTGGGGGCAAAGTTCGGCGGATGTTCACCAAGCGCTTGATCTGTGGCGCGTGGCCAGCGTAATGGGGCGGGAGCGGCGTCCGCCGTACACTCGAGACATGGCCCAACCGCCGCGTACTCCAGGGGGCGTGTCCAAGGCGGACACCGCCCGGTTTCTTGCGAACTACAAGGACGAAGCCGACGGCGTCGCGCTCTACCGGCTGCTCGCGGCCGCGGAGCGCGACGAGAAGCTCCGCGACCTGTTCGAAAGCATGGCGCAGACGGAAGAACGGCACCTGGCGCTTTGGGAGCGAAAACTCCGCGAAGTGGGCATCGAGCCGCCGCCGCGGAAGCCCTCGACGCGCGTGAAAATCCTGGGTTGGCTCGCGGGGCGGTTCGGGACGCGTGTGGTGACGCCGATCGTTTCGCGGATGGAGATGTCGGCGAGCGGGAAGTACACGCAGCAGCCTGAGGCGGTTGCGGATGGGTTGCCGGCGGACGAGCGCTCGCATGCGGCGGCCATCCGCCAGTTGGGGCGCTCGCGGGGTGGCTCGGCCGGCGCGCAGATCGCGCAACTCGAGGGGCGGCACCGGTCGGCTTCGGGCAACGCGTTGCGAGCTGGGATCCTGGGCTTCAACGACGGGCTGGTGTCGAACTTCAGCCTCGTCTCGGGCGTTGCTGGCGCCGACCCCGGCCGGGACATCGTATTTCTCGCGGGTGTGGGCGGCCTGTTGGCGGGGGCGTTCTCGATGGCGCTGGGCGAGTGGATCAGCGTGCGTTCGAGCGCCGAAGCGATGGAACGGCAGATTGCCATCGAAGCGGAAGAGTTGGCGCTGATGCCCGAGGAGGAGATCGAAGAGCTCTCGCTGATTTACCAGGCGAAGGGGTTGAGCCCCGCCGTGGCGCGCGAGACGGCGGAGCGACTGGTGCGCGACCCGGAACGGGCGCTGAAGACGTTGGCCCAGGAGGAGTTGGGGATGTCCCTGGATGATATCGGGTCGCCTTGGGTGGCCGCTGGGACATCGTTCGTACTGTTTATCGCTGGGGCCGTCGTGCCGGTCGCGCCCTGGGCATTTGGTGGCGGGACGAATGCAGTGGTGGCGAGCGCGGCGTTGTCTGGGCTCGGGCTGTTCGGGGCGGGGGCGGCGATCACGCTGGCGACGGGGCGGAACGCCTGGTATTCGGGAGCGCGGATGCTCGCGCTCGGGTTGGCGGCGGCGGCGATCACGTTCGGGGTGGGGAAGGTTGTCGGGGTTTCCGTGGAGTGAGGGCCTGATGAGTTGACCTTGGCGGGGGGCACCCGCATACTTCATCTCACTGGTGGCTAGAGCGAGGTGGTCCCACCCGTTCCCATCCCGAACACGGAAGTGAAACGCTTCAGCGCTCACGATACTACCGGGGCAACCCAGTGGGAAAATAGGCCGCTGCCGGTACCCAAG
>JBJXFX010000087.1:0-16523 GCA_046152925.1 Dehalococcoidia bacterium | reverse complement strand
GCCGACCCGGCAGAGCTCCGGCCCGCGGTCTTCGTTGGCGCGAACGCAATCGACTACTCCGGCTACCCGGACTGCCGCCCCGAGTTCTACGACGCGCTTTCCGAGGTGCTCCGGCTGGGCTCGAAGCTCGGCTCCCAGTACGGCGTCCGAATCGCGATCGAAGCGCCGATTATCACCATGTCGAAGGCGGAGATTGCCCGTTACGCCGCGGAGCTTGGCGCGCCCGTCGAGCTCACCTGGTCGTGTTACGCGGGCCAGGAGCGGCCCTGTGGCGTCTGCGATAGCTGCGTCCTTCGCGCGAACGGCTTTCACGACGCCGGACTCGTCGACCCCGCGCTCGCCACGTCGTGAGCACGCTGCTGGTCTCGCAGCTGTCGCCTGGCGGGCCCGAGATCTTCGCCTCCGTCCAGGGAGAGGGCGCCTCGATGGGCGCGCCGAGCACGTTTGTCCGGCTCGCGGTCTGCAACCTGCGCTGCTCTTGGTGTGACACGGCCTACACCTGGGACTGGGAGCGCTTCGACCGCGCCGAGCAAGTGATGACGATGACGACCGGCGAGGTCTTCGCCGCGGTCTCGGCGCTTCCCCCGCGCAACGTGGTCATCACCGGTGGCGAACCGCTCATCCAGCGGCGGCAGCTGGCCCCGCTCGCGGCAAGGTTGAAGGCCTCCGGCTACCGGCTCGAAGTCGAGACGAACGGAACGATCGCACCTGGCGAGCTCGTTGAACTGGTCGACCAGTTCAACGTCTCGCCGAAGCTCGCGCATGCGGGGAACCATGGCTTGCGAAGGCTGCGGCCCGAGGCGCTCGTCGCGCTGGCGGATACGGGCAAGGCGTTCTTCAAGTTCGTGATGCGAGACCCGGACGACCTCGTCGAGGTCCGCGAGGTCGTCGCGCTCGCCGGCGCCGCCCCGGACCGCGTGATCCTGATGCCGGAAGGCCGCTCGGCGGAAGAGTTGCGCGCCAAGAGCGGCTGGCTGGCCGACGTCTGCGTGCGCGAGGGGTACCGGTTCTCGACACGCCTCCACGTCCTCATCTGGAGCGATGAGCGGGGGGTCTGAACCGAGAGGCAAGAGCGAAGACGAAAGAGGAACGGATCGGTTAGCGGTCCCAGTCGACGACCCAGCGGTACAGTTCGCTGCCACGGTGCAGGTCCGGGTGCATCCCGTCTGACCAACGCTCCTGGACATCGATTGTGTAGGTGCCGTCGCGCTGTTCAAGGTTCCGGTCGCGAATGGCGACCGTGTGGATGTGCGGCCCGAACCAACAGCCTTCGACGTGCGGCGTCTCGGCCGTGCCCCAGACCTTGCCAACCAGCGCCGACGCCAGCCCCTTTGGACCAACGGCGAGGAAAAGCTCTTCGCGCGCCGCATGGTCGACGTGCTGGTACATGGCGTAGCCGAGGTATCTCTCCCTCCGCAGCGCGCCGTTAAGCCGCGGCGTCACCCAGATGTCGACGACTAAGCGGTGGCCGTTGTCGCCGGGACGCTGGTTCGGGTCCGAGCAGGGGCTGGAGTCGGCGAGTGCGGGCTGGATCCGGACCTCGCTGCCTTCCGGGAGGTTGCCAATCTCGAAGACGATATCGGTGTCCGCGTCGTCGAACCCGGACCAGTTCACGTCTCCGGGGTGCAGCCCGGCGCGCTGGTCGAGGTAGGTGTGGACCTCGAATTCGGCGTTGTGCTTCCGGGACATCGGCTGGCAGAGGGTCACGAAGGAGAGGCGCGCCATGCAACGGCTCCAGGGGGAGATGCGGGGGCGCGGGCATCGTAGCAAACCAGAGGAAAGATCGAAGGCGAAAGAGGCACGAGGGATGCGGTTTGTGGGGACTTCGCGGCACCGTTCAGCGCCCCAGTACCGCAGCGTACGTCGCGCGGATGCCGGCAACGACCGCTTCGGGCTCTTCCCAGGTCGCGAAATGGCCGCCGCGTTCGTGGTGATCCCAATAGACGAGGTTGAAGTACTCGCGGTGCCAATCGCGCGGGCCGGGGCCGGAATCGGGCTCCAGGAAGGTGATGCCTGTCGGGGCTTCGACCACCGGAGTGCGGCCGTGGCTCGGACGCCACGGGTTCTTCGCCGCCTCGGCGTAGTACCGCGCGCTCGTGACGAACGCATCGTTCAACCAGTAGAGCGCGACCGTCGTGATCAGGTGGTCTTTCGAAAAGCGCGACTCGATGTCGCCGCGGCAATCGCCCCAAGCGCGGCGCCGTTCGATCAGCCAGGCTGCGAGGCCGGCCGGCGAATCATGGAGCGCGAAGGCGAGCGTTTGCGGGTCGAGCACTTGGACGGCGACGTGGCTCGCGACGCGCGCTTGCCGCGCGATCAGCCGCTCGCGCACGTCAGGCGCGAGGTCCGCCGGGGGCGCGCCACCGCTGATACTCCAGGGCGTCTCGTGGCTGAAGAGCCCAAGGTTGATCCCGTTGGTCAGATGCACGAACGAGACGCGGTCGGCGTATTTGTGGCCAAGTTGGGCCGAAACGAGCGCGCCCCAATCGCCGCCTTGTGCGCCGAACCTGGCATAGCCGAGCACGTCCGTCATCAGCTTCGCCCAGAGGTCGGCGGTCACCCAGAAGTTGACGCCCGGCGTGGTCAACGGCGTCGAAAAAGCGAACCCCGGCAACGACGGGACGACGACGTCGAACGAAATCGCCGGGTCGAGCCCGTGAGCGGCGGGGTCCGTGAGCGGCCCAATGACCTTCGAGAGGTCCCAGAAGGTCCAGGGCCATCCGTGTGAAAGGATGAGCGGGTATGGGCGTGGGCCCTTGCCCCGCTCGTGGATGAAGTGGATGGGGATGCCGTCCACGGTCGTGCGGAAGTTCGCGGAGCGGTTCATCTCCGCCTCGACACGACGCCAGTCGTATTCCGTGAGCCAGTAGTCGACCAGCTCGCGCAGGTAGCGGCCATCAGTCCCGTAGCGCCAATCGTCGTTGGCGAAGTCGGGCGCCCAATTGGTCGCCTCCAGGCGTCGCCGCAAGTCTTGCAGCTTTGCCTCGGGGATGGCGATCGTGAACGGCTCAGCGGGCATGGCTTAGCGCGGGCCCTTGTAGTCGCGGCGCGGGTAAACGAAGTCGATCCGCGTCCGCGAGATGTACCACTGGCCGCCGGTCTTCTTGTAGAGGTCGTCATAGATGCCGAGCAGCATCAGCGGGTTCGGCGCATCGACCGCGGTCGTCAGGTCGAGCAGGTACCAGCGCCCCTTCGCCGTCGTGTCGTCGACGAGCGTGATCAGTGGGTTGGTGCTGGCGTGCATGAAGGTGAAGGGCACCTCGGGGTTGACCGCGTAGCGCGCGTAACCAGCCTTGATCTGTTCGCGGCCGACCCAATCTCCGCCGTAGGCCTCGCCGAATTCGCAGACGGCGTCTTCAGCGAAGAGTTCGCCGAGCTTGTCGACCTCCTTCGCGTCGAAGTAGTGCGAGTACTTGATCCGCAGTTGCGTGATCTGATGGATTTCGAGGAGCTCTTGCATCGGGTCCATGATCTCTCCAGGGGAAAGGTGAAGGTGAAAGAGGAAAGCGGTTTCGCAAGCTAGGCGTGTACGGGTTCTGCGACCCTCCGGATGTTCACCGGGATGGCGCTCATCAGTGGAAGGCCGGTGATCTTGTCGAAGCCGTTCTCTACGTCGCTGAGGCGTCCGACGTTGCTGCCGATGGTGCGCACCTTGTGGTCCTCTTCGGTGACGTCGCCCCAGGCGTGGGCCATGGAAATGACGCCGGGGCGGACATCCGGCGCGGGCTCGGCGACCGCCAGGATGCTCGCGCGGGCGGAGCTGATCTCGATGACGTCGCCCGGATTCAGGCCGAACTCTTCGAGGTCCCGCGGGTGCATGAAGGCGGGGTTGGTCGTTCCTTTTTTCATGAGCTTCGGCAGGTCGCGGCCCGACGAGTTGTAGACATGGACCATGCGGCGCGAGACGAGCCGGTGGCTGAACTCCTCGCCTTCGCGGTAGCCGCCGTCCATGATCGGCTCGCCGCGGACCTCGGCCAGTTCGGTGAGTGGCACAGCGTGGCCGACGTTGAGCTTTGCGCTCTTGCCGGGCTCGCGCGGGAGCACGCGGATCGCCTCATCTTCAAAGATGTGGCCGTGCGGGTACTTCTTCACCTCGTCGAGCGAAATGCGTGAGGTCGCGGTCATCCACTCGAGGATCTGCGAGGTAGTGGGCTTCTCGTCGATGGAGACGGGGCCCCAGCCACAGGGCAGCGACGTGCGCATCTTGTTCGCGAGGCCCCAGAAGAACTCCCACTCCTCGATTACGTCAGAGCCTTCCGGCGCTTCGATCAGCTTGGGGCCGTATTGGGCGTAGGGTGCCGGGTAGCCCTGGGCGAAGCCGAACGTGCCCGAGAGCGCCTCGTTCGGAAGCGTCGTGTCCTCTCGTTCGAACGAGAGCTTCGGCGCGATCACGTAGTGGGCGAGCTTCGCGGTGGCCGACATCTTGATGTCGAGCGTGACAAGCAGTTCGAGGTTCTTGAGCGCGGCGATGGTCTTGAGTTGGTCCGGCCACGCGGCCATCGGGTTGGCCCCGATGCAGATCAGCGCTTTGATCTGACCTTCGCCGGGGAGGAGGATCTCGTCCGCGAGGGCGCTGGTCGGCGGGCCGATCTGGGTGATCGGCAAGTCGCGGACGCGCATCTTCGGCATGTTCTCGAAGTCAGTACGCTCTTCGACAACCTGCGCGCGGTACTCCTTGGGGGCGCGGAGGACGGGCGGGTTGGGGACGCGCTCGCCTTCGCGCAGCCAGCGCCCCGTCACCGTATTGATGCAGTTGATCAGGTATTCGATCAGGTTGCCGCGCGCCGTGAAGTCAGGGCCTGTGCCCGACGTCACGGAGCCGCGCTGGCCGCCGGCGAACGTGCGCGCCGCTTCAGCGACAAGCGTGGCGGGGACGCCAGCGCGCTCCTCGACGTAGTCGAGCGTGAACGAGTCGACGGCCTCGCGGAGCTCTTCGAAGCCCTTCACGTTGGCTTGGATGAAGTCGCCGTCGTAGAGCCCTTCGCTGATGATCACGCGGAGGATGCCTGCGAGGAGGGTGCTGTCTTCGCCGGGTTTCACCTGGAGGTGGATGTCGGCCTTTTCGGCGGCCTCGGTGACGCGCGGGTCGATGACGATGAACTTCATGCCGCGCTTTTTCGCCTCGTGAAGGCGCTTGGCGGGGTTGTATTGCGGGATGCCGCCCCACATCGAGATGGTTGGATTGGCGCCAATCAGCATCCAGGTGTCGGCGTCGTCGAACATCTGGGGGCCGGCCGTCCAGTTGCCGTGGTAGGCGCGGGCGATCGGCTTTCCGGGCTGGTCGATGGTGCCGCCCGAGAAGCGCATGCCCGAGCCAATGCCGGCCATGAACGCGCCGCCGAAGGCCCCCGACGACGGGAAGGAGAAGCCGTAGGTGCCGCTATAGGTCGCGATCGAGCGCGGGCCGTGGTCGCGGAGGAGCTGCGAGAGCTTGGCGGCGACCTCGTCGATCGCCTGCTGGTGCGGGATCGGCGCAAAGGAGCCGTCGGTTTGGCGCTTCTGGCTCCAGAGGAGCCGGTCGGGGTGATAGTGCTGTTCGGGGAGTTGGCGGCCCTTGATGCAGGTGAAGCCCTGATACATCGGGTTCAGCGGATCGCCTTTGACCTTGAGGGCGCGGCCGTTTTCGAGTTCGACTTCGATGCCACAGAAGGCGTGGCAGAAGCGGCAGAAGGTTTGTTTGGTTTCGACAACCACGTGGGGAGGCCTCCGTCGTGCGATGCGGGAACGCTAGGCCTTTGGCTCGCGTTTCGCAAGACGCGTGGCCAGGCGGGCCAAAAGTGAGACGCGGCTGCGACGTCCCCAGAGCCGCTCAGTTAGAGTTGGAGGCGTGAAGCGTCCCACCGGAGTGGCCGTAAGCACCTTGGCGGTGCTCGTGCTCGGGGCCGCTGTTTGGTGGCTTGGCTTCCGGTCGGCCGAGGACCCGTTGCCGCCCGAGGTGGCCGTCGAGGTCCACGGAGAGAGGCTTCTCTGGAAGAACCTCGATTTTCTGGCGACGCTTGCGCCCCACGTTTCCCGGGACGAGTACATCGAGGACTGGATCGACGATCGCCTTCTGAATCACTACGGCGAACGGCGGCGCCTGGCCCCGTCAGACGACGAGGTCCGGAGGGCGTTAGCGGAGGTTCGCACTCAGATAGATCCTGAGGATCTCCGCAAAAGGCTGGAGGCAACCGCCGCACACGGCGGTCCGGCCACGGAAGATGCCTACTGGAACGATCCGAACCTGTTCAAGAGCTACCGGCGCTCCATCACGATCGACAGGGCCCGGCAGGTCATCGTTAACCAGCCCGTGCCAGGCACCTACGATGAAGTCCTGGAGGCTGGACTTGCGAAGCTTCGCGAAGAGGCCAAGATCCGGCGGAACCCCGACCCTACGCCACCATGACCCTTGCCGTGGCCCGGTGGCCGAGTTCCAGGGAGATGCGGCGGGTCGTCTGGAGGAGCGCCGGGAGGATGGTGCGGAGCGCCTCTTCGCTCAAGGCGCCGAAAATCGGGACGGCGACGGCGCCGCAAACCCGGCCATCGCGCCCGAAGACCGGGGCGGCGATACCGCTCCCGTCCGGGCGGTTCTCGCGGTCGACCGTCGCGTAGCCTTGCTCCCGGACTACGCCCAGAAGGTTGCGGGATGCGGCGGGGTCGGTGATGGTCCGGGCAGTTTCCGCTTCGATCGCCATGAGGGCGGCATCGACCGTTGCCTCGTCCGCCCAGGCGAGCCACACCCGGCCAGAGGCGCAAGTCGCCGCTGGCAGCCGGGCGCTCAACAGCGTGGGGCTCACGCGGTCGCCGATCACGTCGATGCGGTCGGTGTAGCAGACGTCGGTACCCTCAAGGAAGGAGAGCATCACGGGGTGCTGGAGCGCGCCTGCGAGGTCGATCATGCCCGGGAGGGCGACATCGCGGACTTCGCGCGACGAGAGCATGGAGGCCGCGATCTGCCACAGGCGGAAGCTGATCCGGAAGCCGGGCGGGGCGACTTCACGCGTGACGTAGCCGTCGTCGGCGAGGTGCTTCATCAGGCGGTGGGCCGAAGCGCGCGCAATCCCGGTGCGTTCGATGATCTCCGGCAGGTCGAGCGGCTCCGGGCTCGCCGCCAGAAGCTCAAGCACACTCAACGACCGTGTTACAGCTCTGGTCATATCTTCGCCTCACGCACGCAGTACTGGGCGTTTGGGGTCGAAAACGTCCCGCCCGGCCGTAATGTACTACTGGATCCGACTAACGCAACCTGCTTTCGGGACAAGGGAGGCCAGATTCTTTCGATATTGGATGACCGTTCAGGAAACTGGCTTCTAGTCTGAAACACTGGCCACCGATACTTCATCGAATCGGCACATGGTTGTAGCGTGCCCGGCATGGATGAACAGACGAAAACAGAGACGTTGGCGGGCCTGAGCGCACGATTTCGGGCCCGGCGCGAAAAGCTCCAGGCGGAGATGGGCGGCCCCTCCCGGATCGACCGCGTCCACGCGCGTGGACGGCTGACCATTCGCGAGCGGATCGACCGGCTCGCGGACCCCGGCTCGTTTGTGGAGATGGGGACCTTTGCGCGCTCGGAACGCCCCGAGGACCTCGCCACGACGCCGGGCGACGGCAAGGTCGGCGGCTTCGCGACCGTGGCTGGGCGTCCGGTCTGCGTGATGGGCGACGACCACACCGTCCTCCACGGGACGACCGCGTTCATCGGCGCCCGCAAGATGGCGCGGCTCTGGGAGCATGCGCTGAGCCACGGTCAGCCGTTTATCTACTTCGGCGAGACCGGTGGGGCACGGCTGCCCGACGCGCTCGGCTCCGAGGGGTTCTCGAAGACGTACCCGTCGTTCGAACTTGGCAAGCGTCGCCGCGGCGTGCCGCTGATCACGGCGATTGTCGGCGAGTCGTTCGGACGGTCGTCGTTCGTCTCGGCGTTCAGCGACGTCGTCATCCAGCAACGCGGGACGTGTCTCGCGGTCAGCAGCCCGCGTGTCATCGAGATCGCGACCACGGAGAGGGTCTCGTTCGAGGAGCTTGGCGGCGTCGATGTCCACGCGCGCCACACGGGCCAACTCGACCACATCGCCGAGGACAACGACGACGTGACGCGGCTGATTCGAGAGTCACTTGCCTACCTGCCGCAGCACGCCTGGGAGGCGCCGGCGCGGCTCCCCTGGGACGGCCGCCTGGAGCGTGATGAACGGATTTATGACCTCGTGCCACTGCGCCGCCAGCGCGCCTACGACATGCGCAAGGTGCTGGCGCACCTCACGGACGACGGCGCCCACTTTGAGTTGAAGCCCGACTTCGCCCGGAGCCTGATCACGGCCCTGGGCCGCGTGGCCGGGCGCGTCGTTGGGTTTGTCGCGAGCCAACCGATGCACAACGCGGGCGCGCTCACGCCCGAGGCCTGCGACAAGGCGACCAGCTTCTTGGCGCTCTGCGACTCGTTCAATATCCCGCTGATCTTCCTCCAGGATCAGCCTGGCTTCTTGGTCGGCAAACGCGTCGAGCACGACAAGCTGCTGAGCAAGGCGATCATGTTCCTCGAGGCGCTCGCGATGGTCTCCGTGCCGCGGTTGACGGTCGTGCTCCGCAAGGCGTTCGGGCTCGCCTATTTTTCGCTGAGTGGGAATGAGATGGGCGGCGACCGCGTGCTCGCCTGGCCGAGCGCGGAGATCTCGTTCATGGACCCCGAAGTGGGCGTGAACGTGGTCCACGGCGAGAAGCTGCGGGCCGCTGCTGATTCGGAGGCCGAACGGCGCCGCCTGATCGCGGAGTGGACGACGGACACCGACCCATTCGGCGCGGCCGGGATCATGCGGATCGACGAAGTGATCGACCCAGCGGAGACCCGGAAGTGGCTGCGCATGGAGGTGGACCGCATGCACATCGAGGTCCCGCGCTGGGGCGAGCGAAAGCCGCTGGCCTACTGGCCGACCTGCTACTAGCCGGCCATGTGCCGAAGCGTGGCGACTTCGCCGGGCAGTACCTCGACGACCCGCGCAATGTCCGCGGCGGAGGTCTGCTCGCCGAGGCTGAAGCGCACACTGCCGACCGCGGTGCGGATCGGGACGCCCATCGCCATCAGCACATGCGAAGGCTCCCAGGTGGAGTTGGAGCAGGCGCTGCCCGAGCTCGCCGCGATGCCGTGGCCGTCGAGGGCGGCGACGAGTTGTTCGCTTTCGATGCCGCGGAAGGCGACGTTGAGGTTGTTTGGGGTGCAGTGCACCTGGCAGCCATTCACCGTGACCTCTGGGATAGCAGCGAGGATGCGGTCGCGGAGTTCGTCGCGGAGGCCGCGGACGCGCGCGGTCCGCCCGGCGATTCCGGCCTGGGCGAGCTCGATCGCGAGGCCGGTCCCGGCGATGCCTGGGACGTTTTCGGTGCCGGCGCGCTTCTGTGATTCTTGGCCGCCGCCATGCAGCAGTTGGCGAAACGGCGTCGCGCGCCGGAGGAAGAGGACGCCGCTCCCCTTGGGCCCGCCAAACTTGTGCGAAGAGAGGCTCAACGCATCGACGCCAAGGGCGTCGATGTCGAGGTCGAGCCAGCCTGGCGCCTGGACCGCGTCGGTGTGGAGCAGGGCGCGGTGGCCACGCGAGCGGCTGAAATCCTTCAGCAGCCGGGCGGCCTCGGCGACCGGCTGCACGGTGCCGACCTCGTTGTTGACAAGCATCATCGAGACGAGGGCGGTTTCCGGGCGGAGGCTCGCTTCCAACTCCGCGAGGTCGGTGCGGCCTTGCGCATCGCAACCGAGGTAGGTGACTTCGAAGCCGAGCTCTTCGAGGAATTGGGCGGCGTGGAGGCCGGCGTGGTGTTCGATCGCCGTCGTGATCACATGCGTCCCGGCGCCGGCCCGGCGCATGGCGTAGGCGATGCCCAGCATGGCCGTGTTGATGCTCTCCGTGCCGCCACTGGTGAAGAGGACCTCGCTGGGCCTGGCCCCAAGCGCCCCGGCGACCTGCTTGCGGGCGGCGTCCACGGCTGCTTGGGCTTCCGCCCCGATGGCATAGAGGCCGCTCGGGTTGCCGAACGCGCCATCGAGGAACGGCAGCATCGTCTCCCGGACGCGAGGATGCACTGGCGTGGTGGCCGCGTGGTCGAGGTAGATCACCCGGAGATCATAGCGCGTTCCGCTGGCCGTTGAGCGCACCACCCGCGGTGCGTACGCTCCCTCGGATGGATGAGGGGTCGAAGCTCACGCCCGAAGTGCTTGCCTTGGCCGGGCGCCGTGGCCCGGCCTCGAAGGTCGTCGTGAGCGCGCGGGTCGTGCGCAAGGCGCTGGATGTTTGGGGCCAGGCGGGCGAGGCACTACCCAGCGAAGGCGAAGCCGTCCCTTCCTACGTCGTCGAGGCGCTGGGCTCCGAGGCCGAGGGCTTGGCGCTCCCATCGCTCATGCCGAACGACTTGCTGATCAGCAACGAGATCCTCTTGGAGCGGCCGCTCCGGCTCGGAGAAGAACTGACGCTCCAGACGCGGGTGGCGGACATCAGCGAGCGCTTTGGCGGGCGCTTCGGTCAGAGCCTCTACCTGCGGAGCGATGTCGAACTAACCGACGCGAGCGGCGCGGTTGTGGCCCGCAGCGTGCGGACGATGATGCAGTACGACGCGCGCAACGCCTCGGGAGGCCTGGAATGAGCGAGGCCCCGTCCATCCGCGACGGCGATGCGCTGCCGCCGGCCCAGGTGACGCCCGACTTGGGCCGCGTGATCCGCTACTGCGGGCTGATCTGGAACTTCCCACCGTTCTTCTACGACGTGGAGGCGGCGCGGGCGGGCGGGATGCCTGGCACGCTCGTCCCGGGGCCGCTCAAGCTCGGGTTCCTCGCCCACTACGTGGAGGATTGGCTCGGCGGGTGGGGGTTCGTCCGGCATGTCCGCGCCGCCCATCGCCGGCCGGACATCACGAATCGCCCGCTCACGTTGGCGGGCGAAGTGGCGCGCGTCTATGAAGAAGACGGCGCCGTCCGGGTTGACCTCGAGTTGGCCGTCGTCAATGGGGACGGCCAGCCGTCGTGTCGCGGCTTCGCCACCGTCCAGCTTTACCCAAAGGGCTGAGGCTCCAACGGGACGGGGCTCTGCGTCCGCCCACCTTCGGGTGGCGCCAGGCCGGAGCCGTGCGCCCGGCGCCAGAGCACGAGGAGCCCTCGCTCACCGGATGGCCGGGGCTCGGCGCACCAAGTTGGGACCGGGAGCCATCAACTGAGGTCGATGAGGACGCCGAAGACGCCAGCGCCCATCGGGATGAAGCCGTCGGACGACTGGCCGATCAGGCCGAGGACGAGGACCATGACGGCCAGGCCCGCAAGACTCGCGAGGACGCTTTCGCGTGAATCGCCGCCGCCGGCGACGGACTGTGCGCCGAAGATCATCGTCACGAGCAGCAGGCAGAGCGGGATGAGCGCGAAGACCGGGTAGATGACCGGGATGAACATCAGCACTGATAGTCCGAGTGGCCACGCTGCATACCCGAGCACCCGGATCAGCGCCATGAGGTCGGCCTGGATTCGGAAGAGTTGGACCATGACGACGTAGGTCACCAGGATCGCGACGGCGTATAGGGCGACCAGGAAAATCGTGCCGAAGATGACCGTGTTGAGGAACGCGTCGTCGGGCGTCGAGGAAGGGATGAGCTGCCAGTAGAGCCAAGCGCCGATGCCCGCGAGCAGGCAGGCGGCTGCCGCGACGACGAGTGCTGGAAGGAGCTCCCGGTCGTCGTCCCGCACCTCGTCGAACACGCTCGTATCGAGCCGAATGAGGCGGACGAGCCTGCTCACCACGACATTGGGATCCATACGCTGACAACCTCACGTGAAGTACGTCGCGGCGCCGGGCAAGGCGCCCCACCAACGACGGGCCGGAGTGTACCACAGCCTCCAGCGCCTACAGCGGCCGTTTGGCGGGCACCCCGGCCCGCCGTGGATAGGCAGCGGGGATGGGCCCGTGCCGCCGGAAGGTCGCCAGGCGGAGGTGGCTGCTGACCTCGGGGCGGAAGTCCTCGACGGCGATCAGCTCGCAGCCGAGCAGGTCCCGCGCTCGCCCGGCGGCAGCGAGCTCGCCATCGAAGGCGCTGCCCTTTGGGAACAGGAGGCGGCCGCCCTCGGCTGCGAACGGGGCCGTGTACTCCAACAGCTCGCGCAATTCGGCCACGGCCCGCGCCGTGACGATGTCCGCCGCGCCGCGCAGGCTGCCGTGGCAGGCCTCCTCGCCGCGCTGGGCGTGGACGGTGACGTTCCCGAGCCCGAGCGACGCGCTGATCTCCTCCAGCAGTCGTGCGCGTTTCTGAAGAGGCTCGACGAGGTGCATAGTGACGGCCGGCAGGACGATCGCGGCCACAAGCCCCGGAAACCCACCGCCACTGCCGACATCGACCCAGACGGCGCCCGGGGCGACGGCGCCCGCGAGCCGGACGACTTCGAGCGATTCGGCCCATTGGCGCTGGACGGCCTCGGCCGGCGGGACCGACATGACCCGGACGCGATCGGCGGCACCGTCGAGCGCGGCGGCGTGCCCTTGGAGCAGCGGGAGCCACCGCCCCGGCTCCGGGAGCCCCGGGAAGAGCCCCGGCAAATCTTCCCAGCTTAACTGGGCCGTTATGACAGACACAGCCACGCAAACAATGATACCCTTAGGGAATGGCGTCTGAATCCCAGGAAGTGGCCCCAGCGTCGCCAGTGACGCTCGGCGAGGCCCTCGCTGAATACATCAACACTCTCAAAGCCGAACAACGGCGCACTCACGAGTTCTACGTACGCAAATACGTGGAACACCATGGCGATGGTCACCTCGTGATGATGATCACGAGCAGCCGCGTCGAAAGCTACGCGGAGGCGCAAATTCGCTCCTCCGACCCGAATGCGCCGGAGCGCGTCGCCGCTCTCAAGGCCTGGTTCCAGTTCCTCAAGAAGCGGGAGTACACGCCGGCGAACCTCGGCGTCCACATCCGCGTGAGGAAGTCGGGCATGCGAGCGGGGTCGCTTGGGCTGCGCCCGGAAGAGGCGCCAATCGAGATGACCGCCGAAGGCCTCGAGACGTTGAAGCGCGAGCGAGAAGTCCTCACCGAACAGCGGCCCGCCCTCGTCCAGGCGATCGAAATCGCGCGGTCAGATGGTGACTTGCGCGAGAATGCCCCCTACCACGCTGCGCGAGAGGCCTTGGCCTTCGCCGAGCAGCGCGCCCGCCAGGTCGACAACGCGCTCAAGCGCGCGATCATCGTGGAACGGGACAACGAAGACCGCACGTCGGTCGGCTCGACGGTCACGGTGCTCGATCTGGACGACGAGCGGGAGCAGAAATACATCCTCGTCAGCGCACGCGAAGCGAACGCCGCCGAACGGAAGATCTCCGTCGAATCGCCAGTGGGCAAGCAACTTCTGAATCGGCGTGTGGGCGAAGAAGTGGTGGTCGCGACGCCTCGCGGCGAGAAGCGCTACCGCATCGAACGGATCGGCTCCTAACCCCGGGTCGCAGCGGCGGGACTGTTAACAGCAGTCGTCCTTGTAGCCACAGCGGCTGCAAACGGCGAGCCGCGAGCCCTTGATGTTGGCCATTTCGGCGCCGCAGCGCGGGCACCGTTGAAGCGGGATCGGATTCATCCGAGCCATTCACCCACGCGGGGCGAGCTTCGTCAACGTCCGCTGGGGTTTCGCCGTCACAGCGGTCACAGCAAGCAAGCAAGAAGGGGCTGCCCAATGGGGCAGCCCCTTTCTTTGTGGATGGGTGGACGCGTCGCGGTTAGGCGAGGTCGAACCGGTCGTTGTTCATGACCTTGTCCCAGGCCGCGACGAAGTCGCGGACGAAGGCCGCGCCAGAGTCTGCGCAGGCGTAGACCTCGGCGTAGGCGCGCAGTTGGGAGTTCGACCCGAAGATGAGGTCAACAGAGGTGCCGCGCCACTTCACCGCTCCGCCGGCATCGCGGCCTTCGTAGACGTCGCCGCCGGTGGACTGCCAGGTGGTGCCCATGTCGAGCAGGTTGAGGAAGAAGTCGTTGCTCAGCGTGCCTCGCCGGTTGGTGAGCACGCCGAGGTCGCTACCGCCCGTGTTCGCCCCGAGCGCCCGGAGGCCGCCGACGAGGACGGTCATTTCCGGCGCGGTCAGGTTGAGCAGGCAGGCGCGCTCGACCAGGAGCGCTTCTGGGCGTCCAGGCGGGCCCGCCTGGACGGAGTTACGGAAGCCGTCGAAGGTCGGCTCGAGGACGGCGAACGACTCGGCGTCCGTTTGCGCGGCGCTGGCGTCGGTCCGGCCCGGCGTGAAGGGGACGGTGACGTTGTGGCCGGCGTCTTTGGCTGCCTTTTCGACGGCTGCGCAGCCCCCGAGGACGATGAGGTCGGCGAGCGAGACGCGCTTGCCGCCGGTGGCCGAGCCGTTGAACGCCTGCTGCACCTTTTCGATGGCCGCGAGCGCCTTGGCGAGTTGTGCGGGGCTGTTGACCTGCCAGTCCTTCTGGGGGGAGAGCCGGACGCGCGCGCCGTTCGCCCCGCCGCGGCGGTCAGTGCCCCGGAACGAGGCGGCCGAAGCCCAGGCGGCCGAGACAAGCTCAGAAACGGAGAGCCCGGAGGCGAGGAGCTTGGCCTTCAGGTCCGCGATTTCGGCATCGCCGATGAGCGCATGGTCGACAGCTGGGACGGGGTCCTGCCAGACGAGCTCTTCCGACGGGACTTCCTTGCCGAGGTAGCGCGAGCGAGGGCCCATGTCGCGATGGGTGAGCTTGAACCAGGCGCGGGCGAAAGCTTCGGCGAACTGGTCTGGGTGTTCATAGAACCGGCGCGAGATGGGCCCATAGATCGGGTCCATGCGCATCGCCATGTCCGCGGTGGTCATCATCGGGGCGTGGCGCTTGTTGGGATCGTGCGCATCGGGCACGGTGGTCGCTGCGGCCGGGTCGGTTGGCTGCCACTGCCAGGCGCCGGCCGGGCTCTTGACGAGGTCCCAGTCGTATTTGAAGAGGACTTCGAAGTAGCCGTTGTCCCACTTCACGGGGTTGGTCGTCCAAGCGCCTTCGATGCCGCTGGTGATGGTGTCGCCGCCCTTGCCAGAGCCGAGCTTGTTCTGCCAGCCGAGGCCTTGCTGTTCGATGCTGGCGGCCTCGGGCTCGGCGCCGACGTTCGATTCGAGGCCAGCGCCGTGGGCCTTGCCGAAAGTGTGGCCGCCGGCGACGAGCGCGACGGTCTCCTCGTCGTTCATCGCCATCCGGCTGAACGTCTCGCGGATGTCACGGCCGGAGGCGAGGACGCTGGGCTGCCCATTCGGGCCTTGCGGATTGACGTAGATGAGGCCCATCTGGACAGCGCCGAGCGGCTTTTCGAGCTGGCGGTCGCCGCTGTAGCGCTCATCGCCGAGCCACGTCTTCTCCTTGCCCCAGTTGATGTCCTCGGGCTCCCAGACGTCGGCGCGGCCGCCGCCAAAACCGAAGGTCTTGAAGCCCATCGACTCCATGGCGACATTTCCCGTCAGGACCATCAAGTCGGCCCATGAAAGTTTACTCCCGTATTTCTTTTTGATGGGCCACAGCAACCGCCGCGCCTTATCAAGGTTTGCGTTATCAGGCCAGCTGTTCAGAGGCTCGAAGCGCTGTTGACCGCCGCCAGCTCCGCCTCGACCGTCAGTCACGCGGTAGGTGCCGGCACTGTGCCAGGCCATCCGGATGAAGAATGGGCCATAGTGACCGTAGTCTGCCGGCCACCAGGCCTGTGAGGCTGTCATCAATTCCTTGAGGTCGTTCTTCACAGCCTTCAGGTCGAGCTTGTTAAACTCTTTAGCGTATGTAAACTGTTTGCCCATTGGGTTGGACTCAGCTGCATGCTGACGAAGGGGCATGAGATCAAGTCTTTCGGGCCACCAGAACTGGTTCGACATCGTTTGCCTATCAGCAATAGGCTTCTGTCCGCGATACTCTTCGGCGTACCCGAATTGTGAGAGGGCTAAAGCAAATAGGACGAAACTTGTTATTTTTACCGTTAACATAACGCCCCCCATCTAAGTCTTGTGTGGCAGTTCATGTCTTTGCAGGTCAGGGTCATGTCCCGCTTCGCTCGTTCAAACCACCCTTCGCGATAGGCATTCATTCTTTACCTGATTTGAGATATTTGAGAGAGATGTGTGACGGCAGTTTGGGCATGTTTCGTGGCCACGTCAGCATGACCGGCCTTGCCATGCTCAATAGCTGCTTTCAGATTGGTCATCGCTTCTGCCAAATGCGGGTCCTCCCCCCCTCTAACTGCATGCTGCAGCGAGGCTTCGGCATGGGTCACAAGCTTCTCGACATGACCCTGTTTGCCGTGTTCCACTGCCTCCGTCGCGTGCATGAGGGCATCTTTGACGTTCTGCTGCTCTTGCCGCACGACATCACGCCGTGCCCCACCTTCACCGAATGCCGATTGGAGCGGCATGCCAGTGGTGAGGATCGTGGCCAGAACTCCGGTCAACGCTAGAGCGATTCGGGTGTTAGATCGTGTCATTGGTAGCCCTCCTTTTCTGGAAAATGATTTGGAGCGGGTCATCCTTTTGGTTACGCGTCCGATCATCGAATACTATCTCTGTGATCCAGTGGTATTG
>JBJXFX010000094.1:0-33130 GCA_046152925.1 Dehalococcoidia bacterium | reverse complement strand
GTTCTTCCTCCTCGCGATGGAGCAGACGTCGCCTCGGCTCGAACGGAGGGTGGTCACATCGATCGAATATCAACCACGGTTCGACGCCGCAGCGTTCCGGGTCGCGGCCCCGGCCGGCGTGACTCCGACAACGCCTAGCGCCGCGCCGCCCGACAGGCGACCAGCCCTGGACGCAGCCGGCGTGCCGGTGAAACCCGGCTTCTACGGCTTCGCGGTGGCGCACCCGCGGCTCCATCCCATCGGTTTCCTCCGCGGCGCGTTCCAGCCAACCCCGAGTCATGACTTCAATCTTTGGGACCCACGCCGGCCCCCGCTAAGCAGCCCCAAGCCCGATGTGATCGTCACGCAACGGCTCGACGCCGACGCAGCCCCAATCGAAGGGGCCCCGGCCCAGCCGCTCAGCGACGGGCGGGCGACCTGGTGGGACGACGGTTCGCCGGTCCGGACGCTCACGTTCACGGGCGGCGGGGTCGTTGTCAGGCTCAGCAGCGAGACGCTGACGGAACCGGAGCTCCGCGAAATCGCGGAACGCCTCCAGCTCACGCCTCGGTAGGACGCTGCGCCGCCAGCGCGCGGAGGTCGCGGTCGAGCGCCTCCGTCACCGCCTCGCGGTCGCGGAACCAGTCCGGCGTCCAGACGCGAAGGACGTCCCAGCCCAGCTTCTTCAACACGGCGGGACGAACGATTTCCCGGTCGCGCGCGGTCGCAGCGCCGGCGTAGACGACTCCGTCGGTCGCGATGGCGGCGAGGTAGCGTCCCTCCGCGGAAGGATCGCGGACGGCAATCTCGACCCGGTGGCGCTGGTCGCGGCTGACGCCGACGCCCGTCTCCACCTGCCAACCACGCTCGCGGAGCCGCGTCACGATGTCCCGTTCCACGCCGCCCGCGACGCTGGCCGCGGTCGCGCCTGAAGCTTCGAGCGCGGCCGGGCCGCGTTCGGCGTAGTCGAGGTAGGCGCGGACGAGCTGGCCGCCTTTCCCGACGGTCGTGGGGATATCGGCGGCGCGGATGCTGGCGACGAGCACCGTCTGGCGCCGGGCGCGGGTAATCGCGACGTTGAGCCGGCGGCCCCCGCCCTCCTGGGAGAGCGGCCCGAAGTTCGCCGCGAGCTTGCCCTCGGCATCACGCCCATAGCCGAGCGAGAGGATCATCACGTCGCATTCGTCGCCTTGGACGGTCTCGAGGTTCTTGACGTCGTTGTCGTCGTCGAGCCAGGCGCGGAGCTCGGGGCTGGAGGCCGCGCGAGCCTCGATCTCTTCGGCGATCGCCTTCGCTTGCTCGACGGACATCGCGGTGACGGCGACTTCGGCCGCGGGGTCATCGCGGAGTTGGGCAGCGAGGAGGTCCGCGACACGGGCGGCCTCGGCGGGGTTCGTCCGCGAGGCCCCCTTGCCGTAAACGGCGCCCTCGACAAACACAAAGCGGACGCCACGCTGGGGGTGGTCGGCCCAGGCGGCGGGCAAGGTCACAAGGTCGCCGTAGAAGTGGACGTTCGAGAACGCGATCAGCCGCTCGTCCTCCGAGCGGTAGTGCCAGCGAAGGGAGCGGGCGGGGAGCCGCGCCTCGCACTCAGCGAGCACGCTTTCGAAGGCGCCGATGCCTTCGTCCTCGCCGTCATCGTCGTCGTCCTCCAGCGAAGCGCCGAGCACGCGGTCGAAGAAGGCGGTTGGCGGCATCTGCTTGGAGTCGCCGACGACCACCGCTTGGCGCGCTCGAAGGATCGGCACCACCGCGTCGGCCGTCGGGATTTGGGAGGCCTCGTCGAAGACGACGACGTCGAACTGATAGCGGTCGGCCGGGAGGAATTGGGCGACGCCGAGCGGCGAGCTGACGATGCACGGCCGCAAGGCGCGAATCGGCTCGGCGGCGTTGCTAAAGAGCCAGCGGAGGGGGCGGCGGCGCTTGGCGGCGATCTGGGCCCGCAGCTTGCCGAGCGGGCTGTCTTTCGCCGCGGCGGTGTCCACACCCGGCCGCCGGCTCGTGACCGCGTTGAGGGCGCGCGCGGCGCCCGCCTGGAGCACGGCCTGGTCGGCGATGACGAAGCGCTCGCGGAGCCGTTCGCGGGCGGGCGCGGCCTTTTCGAAGGAAGCGTCGGCGGAGAGCGCTTCGCTCGCCCATTGCGCCCAAGCCGACGCCGCGAACGCGGCTGTCACGGGCCGCGCGCCGGTCGCGACGACCTCCGTCAGCGCCGCCGTGGCGGGGACGTCGGGCGCTGTCGCCGCGACACGGCGGACGCGGGCCGCCGCCGGAAGGACGGCGAGCGACGGCTCGAGCTCGGCTGCGCCGGTCGCGGCTTGGTCGAGCGTGGCCGGCGCGGCCCACGGCGCGCCCGAGGCGACGACGAGCGTTTCCGCTTTGGCTACGGCCTCGCCGGCGGCCGCGAGCGCCTCTGCCTTCGTCCCCTCCTCGCCGGAGAGCGCGCCGCCAGCCGCGAGAAACGCGGCGCCCGGCCCCTTGGCGCGCCAATAGTCCGGCGAAGCGAGCTTCCACCACTTCCCTCGGACGCGGCCGAAGGTGTCGAGCGTGCGCAGGGCCTCCACGGCCTCGGCAAGCTTGGTGCGCGGCCATGGGGGGCCGAGCGAAAGCGGGGCAGCATGGGCGCCGGCCGCGGCGGCGACGGCGGCGGGCGCACCTTGAAGGGTGCGAAGAGCTTCGGCGAGCGCACGCGAATCCGCGTCGCCCCAATTCGCGGGGAGCGTCCGCAGCCAAGGGAGCGCCGCCGCCTGGGAAAGCGTGTCGGCGCCGAGGTCCTCCAGGCCGTGGGCGGCCTCGGCGGCGGCATCGACCCAGCGCCGGTCGACCTGGCGCAACGAGGGCAGGGCGGGCAGCGCGACCGCGTCCACGCCAGACGTCTCCGCCCAGCGCCCGACGGCCGCCGCGGGAGACGAGTCCCCGAGCGGCCCGAGCAGCGCGTGGAGCGCGCGCGGGTAGGCGTTGACCTCTTGGCGGAGCTCGGCGAGCGTGACCGTCGCTTCTGGCTCGAACGGGGTGGCGTGCGGGCCGGCGTCGAGGCTCGCCTTGAGTTGGTCGAGGACGTTCGCCTTGGCGGTGGCCGTGGAGCGGGCAGACGCGAGATCGTCGGTGATGTGCAAGAGGACCTCACCGAGGCCAGCACGCTCCAGGTTCGCGACGACGACGTCGCGGGCGGCGCGCTTCTCCGCCACGAAGAGCACGGACTTGCCACGCGCGACCAGCGCCGTGATCAGGTTGGTGATCGTCTGGCTCTTGCCGGTGCCAGGTGGGCCCTGGATGACCATGCTCCCGCCCTGCAAGACGGCGTGGACGGCCTCAAGTTGTGACGAATCGGCGGCGACTGAGAGCGCGACCTCCGAGGGGTGGACCGCCTCGTCGAGGTCGACGGCGGAGAGGGGGGCGGGCGGCGGGGCTTCGCTCTGCCCGCCCGCAAGGATGCCGAGTACGGGGTGGGTCGCGACCAGCGACGCGTTCGCCTCGAGGTCGCGGAAGAGCGCGACTTTCTTGAAGGAAAACGTATCGATCACCGCGCCCGGGCCCCAGCCGGCCTCCCAGTGGGGCTCCTGGGGGAGCGCGGCCTGCCAAGCGGCGAGGATTTCCTCAGGCGTCGCCTCTTCTTCGTCGAAGTCCGGCGCTTGGAAAGCCCCCCGGAGGTGTTGGATGACGGCCTGGTTGACTTCGACCGGGACGTTCTCGGCGCGGCGGCAGACCCAGCCCGTCCCGAGGCGCGTGATCGCGACCGGCAGGAGGAGGGCCGGGGCGGTGACGAGCGAGGCTGGGCGGCCGTCGGCGAGGGTGACCTTGGCGGTGCCGGAGACATCGAGCGTCGTCTCGGGCCAGCTCAGCCAGCCAAAGGCGGCATAGAGGACGTGGATGCCCTGTTCGTCGGCGAAGGAACGGGCGGTGCGACGGAGGGCCTCGGCGCGCGCGGGGACCGGGAGCGCCTTCATGGGGCGCCCGGCGACGGCGCGGACAGGCTTGCGCATGCGCTCGAAATCCGGAGCTGCGCCGGCGCGGTCGTCGAGGCGGAAAGCGCCGCCTTCGGCGAGGCTCGCCCAGGCGGCGGCGGGCTCGGCGATGAGCTGCACGGCGTGGGCGCTGGGCTTATAGAAGAGGAGCCGGTTGCGGGGCGTGAGGTCGATCAGCGCGTTGAGCCAGCCGGAGACCGCCTTCGGGCGTGGGGGCGGGGTTGCTGGCTGTGGCTCCATCGCGCGGGCCAGTATGCCAGAGGCGCGGACTGCTTGGGGCCGCTACTCCATCCGGCGGGCGACGCCGGCGGCGAGCGTCGCCGTCAGCTCCCAGAGCGAGGGGTGGCGGGCGTCGAAGACATCGAGCTGGACGGCCGCCTCGCCCTTGATGATCAGCACCGTGAAGCTGCCGGGCTTGTCGATGATGGCGTAGGCCTCGGCCCCTCGGACGGCGATCTCGCGCAGCTCCCAATCCTTGAGGGCGAGGAGGTTGCGCGCGTCTTGGGCCGTGCCAAAGACGCGGAGGCTCGCGCCGACCGCCCTGTCGACGCCGGTGGCCCGGTAGGTGCAGGGCTCGCCGGCGGTCTGGTTGTCCCGGTCGGCGCGGAGCTTTGTGCCAAAGGCTGCTTCGACCTCGGCCTGCGGGAGGAGCTGGCAAGCGACCGTCGGGCCCGGCGTCGCGCTCGGTGTCGCCGTGCCGCGGGGGCGAGGAGTGGCAGTTGCGGTGGGGGAGACCGTCGTGGGGGTGCGGGTGGCGGAGGCGGTTGTTGGCAGCGATGCCCGGGCGGGCGGCTCGTCCCGGTTGCTGGTCGCGAAGAGGTAGGCGCCCCAGACGACGGCGACGCCGACGAAGGCCATCACGGCGACGGCGACGGGCGCGAACCAACCGGGCGGCTGCTTCTCCATACGTTCATGATCGGCCGTGGGGCCCTCACCCCCCAGCCCCCTGCTCCCGACTTCGCGGGCGAGGGGGAGCGTCCTGAGCCTCGCGTGGGCGAAGCTGTGGTCGAAGGCAGCGAGCCAACGGGGCCAAGACCCATGAACGCGACCCGAGTCCCGACTTGACAACTATTCACCAATTCGTGAATCATTATCTCCATGACGCCCAGCATCGACGGCACCTTCGCCGCACTCGCCGACCCCACGCGCCGCAAGGTGATCGAGTTGCTCCGCGAACGGCCGAGGCGTGCCGGCGAGCTCGCCGAGGCGACCGCGACCAGCGGGCCCGCGCTGAGCCGTCACCTCCGGGTCCTGCGGCTGAGTGGGCTCGTCAGCGAGGAATCCCCGCCCGAGGACGCACGGCTCCGCATTTACCACCTCGAACGCGCCCAGTTCCTCGCACTGCGCGGCTGGCTGGACCAAGTCGAGGGCTTCTGGGCGGACCAACTGGCGAGTTTCAAGGCCTTCGCCGAGGAGCAGCAACGATGATCGGCGTCGATGCGGTCTCGTCGAGCGTCGAGGTGGGACTCCCGCCAGAGTCGGCGTTCGACCTGTTCACGGCGCAAATGGACCGCTGGTACGTGCGAGGGCCATACAGCTGGAACGACCCGGAGCGGGCGTGTGGCATCCGCCTCGAACCGTGGATCGGCGGGCGCTGGATCGAGGTTTGGGACGCGGCGACCGGCGAGGGATTCGAGTGCGGCCGGGTTAAGGTCTGGGAACCCGGGCAGCGGCTCGTGATGGATGTCCAAACGGTCACGCTCTCACCGGGGAGCGAAGTCGAGGTCCGCTTCGAGCCCTCGGCGACCGGGACGCGCGTGACGCTCGAACACCGCGGCCTCAACAACCTGCCACCGGACCAGGCCGCGGCGCGCCGCGAAGGGCCGGGCTACCACACCATGCTGGGCTGGTTCGCCAGCGCAGCCACCGGCGACGCAAAACAAAGGAGTGATTCCATGCAGTCCATGTGGCCCTGTCTCACGTATGACGATGCTCCGGCCGCGATCGCTTGGCTCGGCCAGGCGTTCGGGTTTGAAGCAAAGCTCGTTGTGGCGAACGAAGATGGCACGGTCGGCCATGCCGAACTCTTGCTTGACGGCGCCGGGATCATGTTGGGGAGCGCGCGCCGCGAGGTGCAACGGAAGGCGGCCGGCGGTGTGGGCACGGGTGAGATATACGTCGCCACCGATCGTCTCGACGCCATTTGGGCCTCCGCCCAGGCTGCTGGGGCGACCGTCGTGACGCCGCTCGAACAGAAGGATTACAACAACTCGCGCGGCTTCGGCGTCCTGGACCTCGAAGGCAACGTCTGGAGCTTCGGCGACTACCGCCCCTAAGGAGGCAGCCATGGACTCAACGACCACGATCACGCCCTACCTCTGTGTGCATGACGCGAAAGCAGCGCTCGCCTTCTACCGGGACGCATTCGGCGCAGTCGAGACGGTCCGCTACACCGATGACGACGGGAGCATCGGCCACGCCGAGTTCGAAGTTGGGAGCGGCGTGGTGATGATCTCGGATGAGTGGCCACAGGGCGCGGTCTTCAGTCCGAAGCACTACGGCGGGACGACGGTCGCGCTGTTCCTCGACGTGCCCGACGTCGATGCTTTCGCGGCGCGGGCCCGCTCACACGGAGCGACGGTGGTCCGGGAGCCCGAAGACCAAGCTTATGGCAAGCGGACCGCGACGCTGATCGACCCGTTCGGCCACCGCTGGATGGTCGCGACGACGTTCGCGGAGCCTACGGACGAGGAGATCAACGCGAACATGCCGGGCTACATCGTCTCGAAGCCCGCGTAGACTGGATCACGATGGAGTCGCTCGAACGCTTGCGCCTGATCTGCGGCGCGCTCCCCGAACACGAGGAGACGCCGGGCCCGCATGCCGCGTTCAAGGTGCGCGGCAAGGTCTTCGCCTACCACCAGGTCAACCACCACGGCGACCGGATGGTGACGCTCGTCGTCAAGGCCGGACCGGGGGTGCAAGGCGGGCTGATCGAATCGGACCCGCGCCGGTTTCTCTCGCCGCAGTTCATGGGCCACCTCGGCTGGGTGAGCTGCCGCTTGGACCTCCTGCCGATCGATTGGGACCAGGTCGCAAGCCTCGTGGAGGAGAGCTACCGGCTGACGGCGCCGAAGAAGGTCGCGGCGGCCATCGACCGGATGGCGATCGGCGCGGCCTTGGACGCAATCGACCGCCTCCCGCCGATGCGGCCCGTCGACCCGAGCATCTGGAACCTCAGCGACGAAGCCCAGGCGCTGAGGGGGCTGTTTCTCGCCCACCCAGAAGTCGAGGAGAAGGAAGCCTGGGGGCGGCCGACGTTCCGGGTCGCCGGCAAGATGTTCGGCTACCTGCACGACCGCGAGGCTGGAAAGGGCTGCGAACTCTGGCTCCGGTCAACGCACGAGGCGACGGCCTTGCTCGTGGATCAGGCCGCGGACGCCTACTTCGTGCCGCCCTACGAGGGCACGCGCGGCTGGGTCGCCGTCCGCGTCGACCACGCCGGGTTGGAGCGTTCGGGCGAGTTGATCCGCGACGCCTGGCGGCTGGCGGCGCCGAAACGGCTGTTGAAGCCCTGATGTCGAGCCTCACGGTGACTCGGTCCATCGACGTGCCACTCGGCCCAGCCGAGGCGTTCCGCCTCTTCACCGACGAGATCGACCGCTGGTTCGTGCGCGGACCGTATAGCTGGGCCGACCCGCAGCGCGCCCGTGGCATCCGTTTCGAGCCTGGCGTCGGTGGCCGGCTGGTCGAAATTTGGGACGCGGCGACGGGCGAAGGGTATGACCTGGGTCGGGTTGTCGCCTGGGAGCCTGGGGCGCGGATTGGGCTGCTCTACCGCTTTCCTGGGCTGCCGGGGCCAGAAAGCGAGCTCACCGTCCGGTTCGAAGCCGCGCCGGGCGGGGCTAGGGTGACGCTCACGCACACCGTCGACGGGCTCAGTCCGGGCGAGGCGCGCGCCTTTGGCGGGCGATCGTGGAAGTCATTGCTCGCCGCCTTCGCCCGGTACGCCGCGAATTTCGCGCCTGCGTAACCTTTTGGGCCGGCCGGGGGATATGCCTGGTGATCCTCGAAGCGCCGGTGCGGTGCGGCAAACACCACACCAGCGCGAGTCGCAAGGGATGCCTTGACGGGAGCCTTGCGCAAGCCAGTGTAGCACCGGCTTCACGGCGGCATGCCAGCGTCCGCACATGCCATGCGCGAGCTTTGCCTTTCCTTTGCGACTTGCGACCGGCGCGCCTGGGCAGCGCGCCCTCCGGGGACGACCGGCCGGGCATCCGCCCGGGGCGCACTGTATTCGCATAAGGAGAGACCCCGATGCGTAAGTTCTTCGCCGGTGGCGCCGCTGTTGCGGCGGCCGGCATCCTTCTGTTCGGCGGCGTGTTCGCCTGGCGGACGTCCGATTCCGCCCGTGGCGCCGCTCTCGTCGGCTCGAACGTGTTCCAAATCAAGTACGAGCCCAACTGCACGGCCACGATCGACGAGGCCCTCGCCCACCCCGATGAGGGCGTGGACGCGATCCCGTGCCTCACGCTCATCGGGCCGAACGGCTCCGTGAACATTGTCGGCAAGGGCATCGGCGTGAACGAGGGCGACTTCAAGCTCGCCGTCGTCGATGGCAGCCTCAAGGTCCGGGCCGTGCACCGGCCTGACGCCGGCTGCAAGCCAGAGCACTTCGCCGGTGATGTCCGGATCCTCTCGCCGGGCGAGATCATCCCGCCGGGCGGTTCGGGCGGGCCGTTCGCGGCCTACATCAAGGTGCTCTCGGATGCACCGGCCGAATGCCAGGGCCAAATCGTGTACTACCGCGTCACCATCGAGGCGGAGAACCCGAACGCCGCGACCGACCCGACCCTCGCCGTGGCGCCCTAGCCACCGCCCCAATCGCGCGGCGGCCTCGCCCAAGGCCGCCGCGCACACCCGGCACCCGGTGGACGGTCGGGGCGCACCGTCCACCGGGCTCGCCCCTTTTGCTGTTTCGCACACCACCCGCGCGAGGGGAGCCCACGATGACCATTGCACTTCCTCGAACACAGGCACGGCCGATCGTCCGCGGGGCGGCGTTGACCGCCGCCGGCATCGCCGCCGGGCTTCTCGGCGGGCTCCTGCTGCTCGCCCTGGTCGCGACCCGGTTCTTCGACTACCAGGTGCTGACCGTTTCGACCGACTCGATGCGGCCCGCGATCGACGCCGGCGACCTGATCATCGTCCGGCCGGTGGCGATCAACGACGTCTCGAGCGGCGATGTCGTGCTCTTCGTCCAGGGTGGCGACAACATCCCGACCATCCACCGGGTGGCTGGGGTGAACGAAGTAGAGCTCCGGATCACCGACCGTGCGACGGGCGTGGTCACGGTCCAACGCGAGCAGCGGCTCGTCACCCAAGGTGACAACAACCCAGCCCCAGACCGCGACGAAGTGACCGCCGAGCAGTTGCGGGGCGAGCTTTGGTTGACCATCCCGCAGGTTGGCGCCTTCCTGGGGGCCGGCCTCGTTGTCTGGTCCGCGTCGGCGCTCGGGGTCATCCTGCTCGGCTGGGCCGTGTGGGAGCTCCGGGAGCGGCGGCGCCGGGCGAGCCAGCCATGAGGTCGACACCGCGCACCGCCACCGTGCTCACTGTCGTCGCCGGGGGCGCCGCTGCACTCGTGCTGGCAACGCTGACGCTCGGCTCCGCCGCCGAAGGCGTGCCGCCAGCTCAAGGGTCGGCAGGCGGCGCGGTGATCGTCGCCATCGCCCCGACGACGGAGGCCGCCGGCGAAGCGCAACCGACCCAACGGGCGAAGGGCCAGGGCGGGCCATCTGCCACCGCGAAGCACACGCCAACCTCAACGCCTACGCCGGCGCCCACCCCCACGCCAACCCCGACCGGGACACCGACGGCAACGGCGGATGCGACGCGCACGCCTTCGCCCAGTGGGACCCCAACCGCGACGCCAACTGTCACCGCGACCGCGACGCCGACGCAAGTGAAGGTGACGGAGCCAACGAGAGGGACGGCGACCGAGACGCCGTTCGAGCTCCCCGACTGGCCCCCGCCGCCGGTGGACCCGCCGACCCCCAGGCCGACCGCGACACCGAACCCCACGGCGACGCCAACACCTTCGCCCACGGCGACCCCGTCGGCGACTGCGACTGCGACGGCGACGTCGACGCCCAAACCCGAACCGACGCGCACAGCCGAGCCCACGAAGACGCCCGAGCCGACACGCACGCCTTCGCCGACACCAACGGCGACGCCGAAACCGGCCGACCCCACACCCGCGCCAACGCGCACGCCGAAGGCAGACGCCGACCCAGCACCGACGAAGCCTGCCGGCAAGCCGGTCCCGGAGGTCGACGCAGAGTTCGACGGAGCCGACACTACCGCCGCGAAGTAGCCGCCCCATCGAAGGCAGCTGCTGGAGGTCGCCCGTGGCAGCACCCGTCCGCTATGGCGTGATCGGCGCGGGCCTGATGGGCCGGGAGCACCTGCGCAACCTCGCGCAGATTGCGGAGGCGACGGTGGTGGCAGTGGCCGACCCGGTGGAGGCGTCGCGGGCGGCCGCCGCGGCCGACGCGCCGGGCGCGGTGCTCTTCGAGGGCTATCAGGCCCTCCTCGCGCGCGACGACATCGACGCCGTCGTGGTCGCGACGCCGAACCACACGCACGCCGGGGTGCTCCCCGATTGCTTCGCGACCGGCAAGCACATCCTGGTCGAAAAACCGCTTGCGACGACGATCGCTGACTGCGAGGCGATCGTCCGGGCGGCGGCGGGGCGCGAAGCGGTCACTTGGGTTGGCATGGAGTACCGGTACATGGCGCCGGTGGCGCGCCTCATCGAGGAGGTGCGGGCAGGGACAGCGGGGCAGCTCTGGATGTTGGCGATCCGCGAACACCGCTTCCCGTTTCTCCCGAAGGTGGGGCATTGGAACCGGTTCAACCGGAACACCGGCGGCACGCTTGTCGAGAAGTGCTGCCACTTCTTCGACCTGATGCGCGTGATCGTGGGGGCGGAGCCGGAGCGGGTCTTCGCCTCCGGCGGGCAAGACGTGAACCACCTGAAGGAGCGCTACGGCGGCGAGACCCCGGACATCCTGGACAACGCGCTGGTCGTTGTGGAGTTCGCGAATGGTGTGCGCGCCTCGCTGGACCTCTGCATGTTCGCGGAGGGTTCGAAGCACCAGGAGGAGATCGCGGCGACCGGGGACCGCGGCAAAGTCGAGTGCTTCTTGCCCGCGTCGACCCTCGTGGTCGCGCCGCGCCGCGGCGACCTGCGCGAGGAAGCGGTTGCCCCTAACCCGCGCGTGCGGTTCGAGGGGTTCCACCACGGCTCAAGCTACCTGGAGCACCTGGCGTTCATCCGGGCCATCCGGGGCGAAGGGCCGGTCGAAGTGACGCCCGCGGACGGTCTGCGGGCCGTGGCGATGGGGATCGCGGCGCAGCGCTCGATCGCGGAGCGGCGCGTGGTGGAGATGGCGGAGGTCTTGCCGGCGGGCTGGTAGGCGGCCTCAGGCCGGGGTATTCGCCTTCAAGAAGGCGCGGATCTCCTCCACCGTGGCGGCGACGTTGGCGGGTTCGCGGCAATCGACCGGAAGGCAGCGGCCCTTCGGTGCATCGCGGCAGACCTGCTCGGCGATGCTCGTGGGGTGGAAGGGGTCGCGGCCGGGGAGAACGAGCACGGGGGCCGGGCAGGCCTTCATCCACTCCTCGCTCACGGTGAAGTACGGCGGGTTCGGGGGCCACATGCCGTCCCGGAAGCGGATCACCAGGGCGACGTAGCTCTCGACGGTCATCTTGCGGACCTCGTCGCGGAAGGCTTCGTCAGTTGCCAGCCGGGCCGAGAACGGGCCCGCCGCGTTGTTCGTGACGAAAAGCGGGTCGCGCTGCGCTGCGGCGACGACGGAGGCGACACCCTCGGCCCGGGCGACGCGCATGGTTTCGTTGAACATCGCGTAGAAGGTGCCGAGCGAGTTCGTGTGGTCGAGGCCGACCGGGTCTTGGGCGACGGCGGCGGTGACGCGCTCGGGCGCCGTCGCGATCAGCCGCCAGATGTGGGCGCAACCGATGCAGCCACCCATGACGTGCGCGCGCGGGACGCCGACGGCGTCGAGCACGGCAAGCTGGTCCGCGATGCAGTCATCGTAGGAGAAGGCGCCAGCCGGGGCCGGGCTGCGGCCGGCGAACCGCTGATCCATCGCGATGACCTGGAAGTCCGAGGCGAAGGCGGTGATCGGGTTGATCGCCCCGCGCCGCCAGAACTCAACCTGACTCGAGACCCCACCGGGGGCGATCAAGAGCAATGGGTAGCCGGAGCCATGGACCTCGTAGTAGATGGTCGCCCCGTCGGGCCGCGAGATGGTCGGCATCGCAATCCTCCGCGAGAGTCCGGCGCCGGGACCCGGCGCCGAAGGGGGAGTATACGTCGGCCTGTGGGCTTACTCGTCGACCTTAACGCTGTGCCAATACTCGGCGATCCCGTAGCCAACCTTGCCGCCGGTCTCGAAGCGGGCGAGGCCCTCGTTGACGAAGGTTGCGCCGCCGCCGGGCATCGGGATTTTCGTCGCGGTCACCGTGATCAGCTTGCCCTCGACGCGGTGCTCTTTGCCGCCGCTGTCTTTGCCGGTCAGGACGAGGCTGTCGTGGAGGATCGTCCCGGGGTCGTAGGTGCTCGTGACGAGGACGTCTTCGAGGACGAAGTTTTGGCCATCCCGCCAAACCCAGCCGCCACCGCGCATCTCGTCGCCGCGGCGGCCGCAGCTTGAGCCGATTGCGAGGTCTGGGCCGAAGTTGAGGCTGAACCAGTGCATGAACGGCCGAGGCGTCGCGTCGTCCTCGACCGGCGCCTGCTTCGGTTGTTCGCCGGCGGGGCGGTTGCCGGCCTGCCAGGTGCGCGGGCCCCAGGACTTGTCGCGGACGCCGAAGCCGTCGACCGCAACGCGCGAGTCACCAACGGAAACGACACCGTGGACGCGGCCGACCTGCTCGAAGTGGCCGTGGAGGCCGCTGCCCGGCGTGTAGTACGGGTCGTTCAGTGCCTCGAAGGTGAGGTCCATCTCGGCGTGGGCGGGGGTAAACCAGTCGGCGGGCCGCTCCTTGCGACGCGTAATCAGGACGCGGTCGTCGGCGATGTCTTGGGCCGGGCCGGAGTACTTCACACCCCAGCGCTTGAACGGCTCGCGACGTTCGAGGCTCAGGCCACCAGCGCGGAGCGTGTCGTAGGGCTCGGGGAGGCGTTCGCGCGCGTAGATGAAGGCGACGTGGCGCCCGCCGAGGTAGATGCCACAGAGGCCGTCGACGGTCCCGTCGTTCGCGCGGAACCCCATCCGGGCGAACATGCCGACGCCTGTCTCGCCATCGTAGAAGTTGAAGTAGTAGCTCTCCGACCAGGCGCGGTCTTCGCCAACCGGGTGCATGAATTCGTCGCGAGGGTCCATCTGGTCAGCCTCCGGGAAGGGGTGGCCACAGTGTACGAGCCAGCGCAGGCCTAGTGCGCCTTTGGGTGGCTGCCGAAGACTTTGACGCGCGAACAAAGGGGCGCGATGGCCGCAAGGATCTCCCGCCCGCGTGGGTCGTCGCGGTGCCCATCGAAGTCGATCAGGAAGACGTATTCGCCCACGACTTCTTTGGTGGGGCGGCTTTCGATCTTGCTGCAATTGATCCCGCGTGCCGCGAACTCGTTAAGGACGCCGGCCAAGGCGCCGGGCCGGTCGTTCGCGAACCAGAAAGCGATCGACGTCCGGTCGTCGCCGGTGGGAACGGGGTCGCCGCGGCCCAGGAGGACGAAGCGGGTGACGTTGTTGCCGGAATCTTGGATTCCTGAGGCGATGACTTCGGCGCCGTAGAGCTCGATCGCCCGAAGGTTCGCGATCGCCGCCGCGCCACCACCCTTCGCGAGCGCGAGGCGCACGGCTTCGGCCGTCGAAAGGGCGGCTTCGAATTGGGCGCCGGGGAGCGCCTTGCCGAGGAAGCGGCTGCACTGGTTGATCGCGTGGGGGTGCGAATAGACGACGCGGACATCCGCAAGCGCGGTCCCCGCCGTGGCGGCGAGGTAGTGGGTGATGGCGATCGTGGCCTCGGCCTGGATGGTGAGCGAGGTTTCGTGGATCAGGATGTCGAGCGTCTCCGCGACCGAGCCGTTGAGCGAGTTCTCGATCGCCAGCACGCTCGCATCGACAGAGCCGGCCTCGGCCGCCTGGGCGGCGGCGGCGTGCGAACTGAACGGCACGAGCTCGGCGCCCGCGCCGAGGCGGGTTGCAGCCTCTTCGCCAAAGGTCCCTGGCGGCCCCAGATAGCCAACCTTCATCGCTAGGTCTCCAGGCCGCGGGGCGCGCCCACGAGCGCGTCACGCAGGAGGTCGACCGACTCGCGGCGCGTCGCGACAACCAGGGCATCGCCGGCGGAGAGCCGCGTTTGGCTGGTCGGGATGCGCGGGACGCCGCCTTCATCGACAACAAGCGAGATGAGCGACTCGGGCGGCAGGAGGACCTGCCCGACCGAGCGGCCAACGGCGGGCGAGCTCGCCGAGAGGCGGAACTCGACGAGCTGGAGGCCGCTTGCAAGCTGGAGCAACGGGATCATCGCTTGCGTCGGCAGCTCCTGTTCGATTTGGGCGAGCACGGCGGTGGTGGCGGAGATGGTGGTCTCGATGCCGCGCTTCTTGAAGAGCGCTTCGTTCTTAGGGTTGTTGATCCGGGCGATGGTGCGTGGGACGCCGCGCTTGCGGGCGATCTCGCAGACGACGAGGTTGTCCTCGTCGTCTCCGGTCACGGCCGCGACAAGGTCCGCTCGGGCGACGCCCGCGGCATCGAGGGTGGTCGCTTCACAGCCGTCGCCGTTCAGCACATAGCTTCCGAGTTCATCGACAATCGCGGCGCAGCGGGCGCCATCGCGCTCGACGACGAGGACCTCGTGCTGTTGGTTGAGGAGCTCCTGGGCGAGATAGAAACCGACTTTGCCGCCACCGGCTATCAAGACATACATCGTGCTACCTCGCTCCGGGGCGCTCGTTCTTGACGAGCATGTCCACCATGATCTGCGCCCCGATGCTGGTCGGGCTAAATGTCTCGAGTCCAAGCTCGCGGAAGATCTGCTCGCGGACGGGGTCATAGATCCGGCAGAGGACCCGGTGCACGCCGTAAATCTCTTTGGCCACCATGCTTGCGAAATAGTTCCGGTTGTCGCCCTGGGTGCAGGCGAGGAAGGCGTCCATCTCCCGGATCCCGCAGCGTTCGAGGACCGGGCCGTCCATGCCGTTGCCTACGTGGCGCTTGCCCTGGTAGCTATCTGAGAGGCGGCGAAAGGCCGCGGCGTTGGTATCGAGGACCGTGACGGCGTTGCCCTGTTGGTCGAGGATCCCGGCGATTCTGGCGCCGACGCGGCCACAGCCCATGATCAGGACGTTCATCTTCGCTCCACCTCGTAGGATTCGTGGTGCGCGTGCGAAGGGGTCGTGCTTCCGCGCACGACCCAGACTTCACAGGACGCGTGGCGAAGGACGTACTCCGCTGTCCGCCCCAGGGAGAACCCACCGAACTCGCGATGGGCGGGCACGCCAAGGACGATGAGGTCGACCTCTTTGTCGCGGGCTTCGTCGAGGATGCCCTGGCCAGCTTCGCGGGCCTGGAGCAGCTCGCCGGCGGCGTGGTAGCCAGCCTCTTTGGCGGCCTCTTCGGCGCGACGAAGGACCTGGTCGCCGCGTCGGGCTTCCACCTCCTGTCGCTCCTGCAGGGGCAAGTGGCGTGCGACCTCCAGGACGTGCCCGAGGATCACCTTCGCTCGCCTGGCGCGCACGATCGGGCCAGCCGCAGTCACGGCCTCCAGGCTCGCGTGGCTATTGGTAACCCCGATCAGGACGGTAAATTGGCTGGCCATCGGCGCCCCTCAAACGGCCTTCTGGCCGCTCAGTCGTCATCATCCTGCGCGAACCAGAGGCGGACCGCGCCGTTCATCACCAAGATGATCCCAATGCCCACGCCGATGTTCCAGCCCACGCCCTGGGTGAGCATAAACAGGATGAGGGCGAGTCCGAGGATGATCGAGATCACCGAGAAGGCATAGTTCGCCGTCCTCAAGTGCTGCTCCCCCCACCGGGCCACGTCCGATCTCGATTGGGCCATCGGCATGCTACCCCTGCCTTCCTGAACACGGAAACGTCAGCGGACGGGTGGGAACCCATCGACTAACACCTGGCCGCTGGGACTTTGGACACGAAGTCCACTCCGCGAGCGGCCCTCTTCAGTAATGAAGATACGCCGAAAGCCTGGGGGCATGCGGCCGAGGTCCACATAGGTCCGCGAAGGCGTGGACGGCTGAAACGCGCGGATGTTCTTGATGCCCTCTGAGCCTTCGGCCCAGACGACGTACTCGCGTCCCGGAGGGAGGCTGGGGATGCCGTCGAAAATGATGATCCCGCTGTTGTAGGTCGGCAGCATATAGGCGATACCGGTGAAGTCATCGCCCCGGAGGCCAATTTGGACGGCGAACGACTGGACTTTTTGTTGGAGGACATTGGCCTCGTCGCGGGTCTCGCGGAGCTGAAAGAAGGTGTAGCCGAGGCCGGCGATAGCGGCGACGGCAATGATGCCGAGCATGATCGTCCAGGCGCGCCAGCTCCCAGCGTCCTCGCCTTCATCGTCCTCATCGAACTCGGCCCTCCGGACCGGCACAGCGTCGTCCTCCTCAGCTTCGTCGTCCTCATCTGGATCATACTTGCTCAGGATGGTGCCCGGCATTGGCGAGGTCACGCCGGGCACGGCGAGGATCGTCGGCGCGACGGCGAGGTGGATCGCGTCATCGAGCGCACGGTCTCCCCGGAACTCGGGGATCGCGGTGACCAGCTCAGCCTGGGACTCCTCCCGGATGCGGTTGAGGAAGCGACGGCGTCCCGGGTCTCCCGCATAGACGGAGGGTTCTTCTCCGAGGTCCGGCGGGACGCCGAACGCGTCGGCGCCGGCCTCGGCCGGCCAGTCGTCGTCGTGTTCGTGATGGCCGCGCCGGGCCCGGCCGAGGCCGCGGCGGCGAGTCGAAGGGCCGGGCGGTGCGCGGCGCGCGCCGTCGTCGCCTTCGCCATCAAGGTGCGGGCCATCGCCGCCGAAGTCGTCGTCGGTGATGAGGTCGTCGACGAACGCGAACGGGTCAGCCGCTGGGCGCGCAGCTGGCGGAGCAGGGGCCGGCGGCTTGCTCGGCTCACCCCTCGCGGCGGCGGGCGCGAGCGCTTCGCCGGCGAGGTCTGCCTCAGGCTCGGGAGCGGGGAACTGCTGCGATTCGGCGCCCGCGCCGTCGAGTCGTAGCTGGGCCTCGGTCGCTTGCGGGGCCGGCGGCTCGCTCTGGAGATCGACGCTAGCGGCAAGATCGGGTGCCAGCACGGCGTCGGCCGTTTCCGGGGCCGCTTGCGGGCCGGCGTCTCCCGGCAGCGCGTTGGCCGCGACGGGCGATTCGAGGCTGAGCTCTTGGGGCAGGTCCACTCGCTCTGGCGACGGCGCACCCGGAACCTCTCCCGAGCGTGGTGCTAGTGCTTCTGGCGCGGCGAGCGGCGCCACTTCGCGCGGCTCGGGCGGCGGTGGAAGGGCGATAAAGGAAAAGTCGGCGTCGCTGCCTTCCTCGTCGCGGCCGGCCTGACGCCGCAAACGGCCGAAGCCGAACCCGCCGCGCTTACGCTCGGTTGGGCCCGCGGGTGCATCCGGCTCGGCAAAAGCGGGAGTGGGCGCTGGCAGAGGGGCCTTGACCGGCGGCGCCTCCAAACGGGCCACCGGCGCCGGGACCGCCGCGGGCGGAGCGAGGACCGCCGGCTGCGGTGGCGGGACCGGAGCGGGCCGAGGCGGAGCCGGAGCGACGGCCTCGACTGGCGGCGCGAGCGCAACGGGCGCGTCTCGCCGGCGGCGCCAAGGGAGCCGCCGGCCCGGGTCGTCGACTCCGTCGTCGTCCCAGTCACGCTCGAGATTGCGGATCGCGACCTCCTCTTCCGTCAACGGCGTGACGTCGGCGAAGAGGTCGCTGCTGAAGTCGTCGTCTTCGTGGCGGGCTTCAGCGGGGCCGCGGCGCAACACACCGCGCAGGCCGCGCTCCTTCTGGGGATGCGGCGCGTGCACGGAGATCGCGTCGGCATGGGGCGCGCGGATCGGCGGATTGCTCTTGAGGCGCGGCCGCGGGGGCACGTGAACCTGGGCATCCTTGAGCAGGACAGCGCGAATCCTGTCCAAAGCGTCGGCATCGATATCGCGGGGGCCGGCGAGGGCGGCGATCGGCAGCAACGCGGTCGCCTGGATGTAGAGCTTGCCTTCGAGCTCGCAGATTTCGCAGTCCGCGATGTGGCTTTCGACGCCCTTGCGGTCGTCGTCGGCAATCACGTCGAGCGCGAGTTCGGCAAGCAGGTCGCGCGCTTGGTCGTGGTTCATTCCGCGACCTCGTGGCCGGCGAGCTGGTCCTGGATATCCTGGAGCCCGCGGCGGAGGCGTTCGCGCGCTTCCCAGACGGAGATGCCTTGGTCCGCTCCGATCTCCGCTGGCGAGCGGCCCTGGGCGAAGGCCTGCCAAACGGCCTCGCCCTGGCCGCTAGCGAGCACGCCGACGGCGCGCGCCGCAACCTCGGGCGACAGGCCATGGAGGCGCTCGACAATGTGATGGGGGAGGTCCACCTTGGCGATCGAGCGGCCGCGGCCGGGCCAGCGGCTCCGCGTTCGGCCGCGCCTGCGTTCCAACGCCTTCCTGCGCACGAGGCTGAGGATCCAGCGGCGCTCGTCGTCGACGGCTGGGTCGAACACGGGGGCGAGCTCCAACGCGAGGGCGAGGCCTTCCTGGGCGGCGGCCTCGGCGTCGGCCGCATCCTCCAAGAGCGTGAAGGCGAGCCTGTAGGCCGCGGGCACGTAGGCATCGGCCACGCCGGAGGCAGCCGTCTGCTCACCCTGCCGGTAGCGCTCGAACGGTGTCACCAGCGCCTCGTGGGGTCGCCGGGGACATGGGGCGCGCCCGGGACCTGGTGCCATTCTCACTGATCTGTGACCCATTGACCACGAAGTTCGAAAGGGAAGCGCAAAGGGGGCGCTTTCGCGCCCCCTTTGCCGTGTCAACTGGGAGATTGAGCTACGAGGCCTTGGCTGTGTGACGGCGGCCGGCAAAGCGGACACCGGCGGCAATGAGCCCGAGCGGCAGAATCAGCCAGATGCCGACGGCGGCGATCGAGGCCACCACAACGCCCACGTACCGGGCCGTTTCGAGCGACCAATCCCACGCATCTGCGAACGCTTCGCCGAAGGCCTTCGGCCCGTCTTGGGCTGGCTTTTCGACCTTGGCGGGGGCAAGCGGCGCGAGCGTCACATCGATCGAGGCGAGCGACGTGAGGTGGTCGAGGACCTTGAGGCGGCCCTGGACCTGTTCGATTTGGCCACGGACAGCGTCGAGCCGGTCAGTCATGGTGAGGATGTCCTGCACGGTCTTCGCCTGGCCGAGGAGCGTGAGGTATTGGGCCTCCGTCCTTTCGAGGTTCCGGAGCCGGCTTTGGAGGTCGGTGTACTGCTCGGTGACCTCGGTGGACTTGGCCGTCTCGGTCTGCACTTTCGCGCCGGGGATCGTGCGCAACGAGCCGAGCGCGTCGTTATAGCCCTCGGTTGGGACGCGAAGCGTGATCGAGGCGGAGCGGCGCTTCGGGTCCGTCTCTCCGCCGCCGGTGAAGCTCGACCTTTCGACGAAGCCGCCGTAGATCTTGGCGACGTTGTTGACGGCGGTAAAGGCCGCATCGACATCCTGCACGCCGAGCGCGAGGCTCGCGTTGAAGATGATCTTTCGGTCCAGCGGGTTGACGGCGAGCGCGCCGCCGCCCGTGGCTGGGGCCGCGGGATCGCCCTTCACTGCTGCCGCGGCTGCCGCGCTTGCGGCACCGGTCGCAGCCGGGGCATCCGCATCGCGGCCGGCGGACTCGGAACTAGTGAGCGCGGCGCCTCCGCTGAACGCCTCGTCGTCGTCATCGTCGCTGGCGCCGCAAGCGCCGAGGACGCCCACAAGGGCGACCACTCCCACCGCCGCTGCTAGCAGTCGAAGCCGGTGTTTCCTGCTCTCCATCGCATTCCTCCACCGGTGTTCCCTGTATCACCGGTGCCCGAATAACGACGGCGCAGTCCGAACGGTTCCATTGCCAAGGTAACGCACACGAAAAGGCCGCGGCGGTTGCCGCGGCCTTTCGCAGGGAGACCTGTTCGAGTTAGAGGGCGGTGGAAAGCTGCTCTTCGATCACCTTTTCGGCGACGGGGTCGGCTGCCTTGGGCGTGACCTTGATCGCCTTGGGGCGGGCTTCGACGCGCTTGGGGAGGGAGAGCTTGAGCAGGCCGTGCGCGAACGTCGCCTCGGCCCGCTCGGCGTCGACCGTCGGGGGGATGCGAAGGGAGCGTTCGACGGAGCCCCAGCGGAGCTCCCGGCGAAGAAAGTTGCTCTCCTCCACCTTCTCCTCCTGCTTGGTCTCGCCCCGGATGGTGAGGACGTTGTCCTCGATGGTGATGTCGATGTCCTTGGGGTCGATGCCAGGGACGGAGGCGGTGACGGTGAAGGCGTCGGCAGTCTCGGCGACGTCGAGGGCGAGGTTCCCTGGGCCGAGCTCATCGCTCGCCGGGCGGAAGGGCATGGGCATGCGGCCGAAGCCGCTCTCGAAGAGGCGGTCCATGGCAGAGCGCATGCTCTGCAGTTCGCCAAACGGGTCCCAACGGGTGAGGGTGCTTGCCATCGGATCGATTCCTCCTGGGTTGTGTGGGGGTACAGCGATCGTGCCACGGCCCAAGGAGTTTGGCAAGTAGTCTGATAGTCTCCTTATCAGAAGACTTTCGTCTCGATTTACTTCGAGGCTGAGGGCTGGTATCGTTTTTCCTATGGCGAAGGACTTCTACGACGTGCTCGGTGTCCCCAAAGGAGCCCCTGACAAGGAGGTGCGCAACGCATATCGCAAGCTCGCGCGCAAGCACCATCCCGATGTCAACCCCGGCGACAAAGCAGCCGAGACACGCTTCAAGGAGGTCACCGCCGCTTATGAGGTCCTTTCCGACGCCGAGAAGCGCAAGAAGTACGACAAATACGGCGACCGCTGGGAATACGCCGACCAGATCGAAGAGGCCCAGAAGCGCCAATCCGGCGCAGGCTGGGCGCGGAACGGCGGGGCAGAGGGGCTCGGCGATTTCGGGAGCATTTTCGACAACCTCTTTCGTGGGGGTGGCGGCGGCGAGCGCGGCCGACCCATGAGCCGTCGCGGGGTCGACGCCGAAACCGCCGTCGACCTCTCGTTGGAAGAGGCGCACGCAGGCGCGACGCGCACCGTCCGGATGGAGAACGAGCGCCGGATCGAGGTGAAGGTGCCGGCGGGCGTGAAGACGGGCTCCCGGGTGCGGGTAGCTGGGGAAGGTCACCCCGGCGCTGGCGGCGGGCCGAACGGCGACCTCTTTCTCGTGGTGAACGTGCTGCCTCACGGGCGCTTTGAACGCAAGGGTGACGACCTCGTGGTCGAAGCGCCGGTGCCCTATGTAGACGCGGTGCTCGGCGGCGAGGTCCAGATTCAGACCATCGAGGGCTCGCGGATCGCCCTACGCATCCCCGAGCTGACGCAAAACGGGCGCCAGTTCCGGCTGGCGGGCAAGGGCGTGGCGGTCCTCGGCAAAGCGGGCCAGCGGGGAGACCTCATCGTCCGCGTGCGGGTGGTGCTCCCTGAGCGGCTGGGCCCCGAAGAGCGCGAGCACTTCGAGGCACTACGCGAGATCCAGAGCGTGGCCGCCAGCGTGTAACCCGGCCCGCCGGGTCCATCGAAAGACGAAAGGCAAAACGACATGCCCCGGATCCGCGCCAGCTTCGAAGGCCATCCCGACGACGAGCCGATCTACGTGATCTCGATCGCGGCGCGGCTCGTGGGGATGCACCAGCAGTCGTTGCGCTACTACGAACGCGCTGGCCTGATCGAGCCGAAGCGGACGAACGGCAACATCCGGATGTATTCGAACAGCGACATCGCCCGCGTCCGCCAGGCGCAGCGCCTGATCGACGAACTCGGCGTCAACCTCGCAGGCGTCGACATCATCTTGCGGATGAGCGAGCAAATCCGGGAGCTGCAGGCGGAGCTTGAGATTGTCAGAGCGGAGCTCGACCGGCTCCGGAGTACGAGGCTGCCGGCGCCGTACCAGGCGAGGCATGAGGTATGAGGTATGAGGCATGAGCGGGCAGGCCGTCACATCGTTCGAAGACCTCGTAGCCTGGCAGCGGGCGCGAGCGCTCGTCCGCGAGGTGTTCGCGGCAACGGCTCAACCCCCACTGGCTCAACGATTCGGGTTCCGCGATCAGCTTGAGCGGGCCGCCGTTTCAGTGATGTCGAACATTGCGGAGGGCTTCGAGCGCGGTTCCCGAGCTGAGTTCCACCACTTCCTTTCCATTGCGAAGGGTTCATGCGCGGAGGTGCGGTCGCTCCTCTATGCCGGGCACGACGCGAACCTTCTGAGCCTCGCGGCTTTCGAACGACTTATCTCGATCGCCACCGAGACTTCCCGCGTCATCGGTGGCCTACGGGCATCCGTCGGGCGCCAGCGAAACAACCCGCCACCGCCCTAAGAACTGGCTCATGCCTCATACCTCATACCTCTGGAGGAACACCAAATGATGCGACAAGACCGATTCACCGAGCAGGCCCAACAGGTCCTCGCTCAGTCACAAGAGATCGTGCGGCAGAAGCGGAACACGCAGTGGGCGGTACCGCATGTGCTGGCCGCGCTCATCGGGCTCCAGGGCGGGCTCGCGCAGCAGGTGCTGCAGAAGCTCGCGGTCGACCAGGTGCGGCTGCGTGACCGCGTCGCCCGCGAACTGGAGAAGCTGCCGAAGCTCCAGTACGACGTCGTCCAAATCTACACGACGCCCGAAGTCGTCCGGATGCTCGAGGTCGCCAACGCGGAAGCGGAGCGGCTGAAGGACGAGTACGTCGGCGTCGAACACCTGCTGATCGCCATCGCCGACAACGAGGAGAGCGGCGCCATGCGCCTGCTGTCCGAGTTGGGCGTGACGAAGGAGGCGATCTACCGCGCGCTCCAGGACGTCCGCGGCAAGGCGCGCGTCACCAGCCCGACGGCGGAGTCGCGCTACCAGGCGCTCGGCAAGTACTCCGTGGACCTGACGGAGGCGGCGAAGGCAGGCAAGCTCGACCCGGTCATCGGGCGCGAGCTTGAAGTGCGCCGGGTGATGCAGATCCTGAACCGGCGGACGAAGAACAACCCGGTCGTGATCGGCGAGGCAGGCGTCGGCAAGACGGCGATTGTCGAGGGCCTCGCCCAGCGCATCGCCGCGGGCGACGTGCCGGAAAACCTCCAGGACAAGCGCGTCCTGTCGCTGGACATGGGGGCTCTGGTCGCGGGCTCGAAGTTCCGCGGCGAGTTCGAAGAGCGGCTCAAGGCCGTGATGGAAGAGGTCAAAGCCTCCGATGGGGAGGTGATCTTGTTCATCGACGAGCTGCACACGGTGATGGGCGCCGGTGGGGCGGATGGGGCGATAGACGCCTCGAACCTGATGAAGCCCGCCCTCGCCCGCGGGGAGCTCCACGCCATCGGCGCGACGACGCTGGATGAGTACCGCACGCGGATCGAGAAGGACCCGGCGCTGGAGCGCCGCTTTGCGCCGGTCTACGTCGACGAGCCATCGATCGAGGACACGATCTTGATCCTTCGCGGCCTGAGGCCGAGGTACGAAGGGCACCACAAGGTGGAAATCACCGATGAGGCGCTGGATGCCGCAGCGCACCTTTCGGCGCGATACCTCACGGAGCGCCAGCTCCCGGACAAGGCGATCGACCTGATCGACGAGGCATCGAGCAAACACGTGATCGACGCGCAGGAGTTGCCGCCCGACGTCCGCGCCATCCGCCGCCGGCTCGACACGCTCAAGGTCGAGGCCGACGCGGCGATCGAAAAAGACGACTACGAGGCATCGGCGCGGATCAAGCAGCAACTTCTGCAACTCCAAGAGGAGTACGGCGAGAAGCGCGCGGCCTGGGCTGCCGAGCACAAAATCGAGCTCCGCGTGACGGAGGAGGACATCGCCGGCCTCGTTGGGCAGATCACGGGCATCCCCGTCGCCCGGCTCGAAGAGACCGAGTCCGAGAAGCTGCTCAAGATGGAGGAGCACCTCCACGAGCGCGTCATCGGCCAGGACCGGGCGATCGTCGCGGTGAGCGACGCTGTGCGGCGTTCGCGGGCAGGCCTCAAGGACCCGAAGCGCCCGATCGGCTCGTTCATCTTCTTGGGGCCGACGGGCGTCGGGAAGACGGAGCTCGCTAAGAGCCTTGCCGAGTACCTGTTCGACGACGAAGACGCGATGGTCCGGCTCGACATGTCGGAATACCAGGAGCGGCACACGGTCAGCCGGTTGATCGGCTCGCCGCCTGGTTATGTCGGCTACGACGAGGGCGGCGGCCTGACCGAGCTCGTCCGGCGCCGGCCCTACCGGCTCATCCTGTTCGACGAGGTGGAGAAGGCGCACCCGGACGTGTTCAACACGCTCCTCCAGATCCTCGAGGACGGACGGCTGACCGACGGCCACGGACGAACGGTGGACTTCCGCAACACGGTGATCGTGATGACGAGCAACCTGGGCACGGGCGCGCAGGAGAAGGCCTCGCTCGGCTTCACACGGCGGACGGAGAGCGTGAACGACTACGAGCGTCTGAAGGACTCGGTCGAACGCGCCCTGCGCGAGCACTTCCGGCCGGAGTTCCTCAACCGGATCGACGACATCATCGTGTTTGAACCGCTGACCTCGGCCGAACTCGAGAAGATCATCGATCTGCTCGCGGGCGAAGTCCGGAGCCGTCTGGCGGAGCGCGAGATCGACTTCGAGCTCACGCCGGCGGCGAAGGCGGAGATGCTCCGCGAAGGATACGACCCGCGCTTCGGCGCCCGGCCGCTGCGCCGGACGGTCCAGCGGCGCGTGGAGAACGAGCTCGCGAAGCGCATCCTCGCCGGCGAGGTGAAGGACGGTCAGTGCGTGACGGTCGACTTCGCGGACGGGGAGTACCGCTTCGCGGCGCAGGACCGGGTCGCGGCGGCGGCGTAACCGCGCGGCCGGCCCCATGTGCACGGCGCAGGGCCGACGGCCGCTGCGAGGTCGTGACGAGCGGCTTCGCGGCGGCCAATCGGCGCTGGCCTTTCCTGAGCGCCCTTGGCAGGGGCGCTTTCGTTCGCAATTTCACAATGGCCCGCCGCTCTGCTACCCTCCCGTGGGTTATCCCCAACCCGTTCCCTTGTGATTCCCGCCGCGTCCGGCCACGCGCGGAGCGGCGTGTGTAGGAGGCTTCTACACCGCGTGAATATCATTGTCTGCGTCAAACAAATCCCCGACCCCGAGACCCCGGCCGCATCGTTCAAAGTTGATTCGGCCGCCAAGCGAGTGGTCCCCGCCCAGGGCATTGCGCCCGTCGTCAACCCGTACGACCCACAGGCCACCGAGTGCGCCCTTCGCCTGAAGGATGCGGCCGGAGGCGGCAAGGTCACCGTCATCTCGCTCGGCCCCGAATCGGCGCGCGACGCGATCAAGCACGCGCTGGCGATGGGCGCCGATGAGGGTGTCCTGCTCAACGACAAGGCCTTCGAGGACATCGACAACTTCCAGACCGCCAAGGCGCTCGCGGCGGCGATCCAGAAGGTCGGTGGCGCCGACCTCGTGCTCATGGGGCGCGCCGCAGCCGACTGGGACATGGGCGTCGTGCCGGCTGGCGTCGGCCAGATCCTCGGTATGCCCGTGGTGAGTGTCGCCAAGGCAGTCGAAGCCGGCGGGGCGGGCGTCAAGGTGACGCGCGTGCTCGACGATGGCTTCCAGAACGTCGAAGCGCCGCTGCCGTGCATCGTCTCGATCTCGAACGAGTTCGGCGAGCCGCGCTACCCGCAGCTCCGCCAGATCATGATGGCGGCGAAGAAGACGGTGACAGTGTGGAGCGCGGCCGACCTCGGCCTCGGTGGCACCGACACCGGGAGCGCGAACCGGGCGATGCCGCTCGAGGCGCTGTACCAGCCGAAGGTGGAGAGCAACGTCGAGATCATCGAAGGCGATTCGCCCGAGGAGAAGGCGCGCAACCTCGCCCAGAAGCTTCGCGCCGCGAAGCTGATCTAGGCAGGAGGAAGGGTAGAACGATGGCAGGAATCCTGGTTGTAGCGGAATCGGCGGGCGGCGCCGCGACGCCGCACTCACTCGAAATGCTGGGCGCGGCGCGCGCCCTCTCGGCGCAGGGCGGCGGCGGCGTCTGCGCGTTCATTGCTGGTGGCGAGGCGGAGGCGAAGGCGCTCATCGCGCATGGCGCCGACGCCGTGTTCACCTCGGCAGCCCCAGCGGCCTCACTCGCTGAGGTGCTGGCGCCCGCCGTTGAAGAGGCGGTCGGGGCGTCGGGCGCGGACATCGTCTTGGTCGCGCAAAGCAGCCTCGGGCGCGACCTCGCCCCACTGCTCGCCTTCCGCGCTGGCACGGGCGTCGCGATGGACTGCACAGAGCTCAAGATCGATGGTGGCCGCCTGCGGGCGACGCGCTCGTGCTACGGCGGAAACGCTCGCGCCGAGCACACCTGGAAGAGCGCCCTCCAGATCGCGACCGTGAAGGGCAAGGCGTTCGACGCGCTCGAAGCGGACGGCGGCCGGTCCGGCAGCGTGACCGCGGTGGCCGCACAGGGCGAGGCCCGGATCAAGGTGACGGGCATCGAAAAGGCGTCGAGCGAAGGCATTAAGATCGAAGACGCGGCGATCGTCGTCAGCGGCGGTCGCGGTCTTGGCGATGGCTCGGCCTTCAAGCAGCTCGAAGACCTCGCGGGCACGCTCAAGGTGGCCGCGGTGGGCGCGTCCCGGGCGGCCTGCGACCTCGGCTGGTACCCGCCATCGCAACAGGTGGGCCTGACCGGCAAGACGGTCTCGCCCAACCTCTACATCGCGGTCGCGATTAGCGGCGCGAGCCAGCACATGGCCGGGATGGGCGGCTCCAAGAACATCGTCGCGATCAACAAGGACGGCGACGCAAACATGGTCAAGGTCTCCCGCTTTGCGGTGATCGACGACTACAAGAAGGTGCTCCCAGCCCTGATCGCCGAGATCAAGAAGCTCGACTAAGGGCGGCGCCCGAAGGGGAACCAAACGCGAGAGGCCGGGCGATCCCGGCCTCTCGTATTTTCCAAGGAGGTGGACGTGGACGGATTCGACACCCGCGGCTACTGGGAGCGGCGCCTTCGCGGGCGCTACACGCTGGCCGGCGTTGGCCATCACCGGCTCGGAGAGCGCTTCAACGCGTGGAACTACCGGGTGAAAGGCGAAGTGTTCGACCGGGTGGTGCAGGAGTTCGTCCCCGTGGTGAACGGCTCGCGTGTCATCGAGATCGGGCCGGGGACCGGATTCTACGTCCGGCGCTGGCTGCGGGCGGGGGCCCAGGTCACGGGCCTGGATATCACCGAGGTGGCGGCGCAGTCGCTCGCGGCGAAACACCGGGACGCGCGATTTCTGACAGGTGACATCGGCCAACCGCTCGCGGAGCCGCTCGCCTCGGAAGCGGGGCAATTCGACATCGCCTGCGCGATGGACGTGCTCTACCACATCGTCGACGACGACCTGTTCGCAGCGGCGCTCGCGAACCTGTCCACGCTGCTGCGTCCTGGGGGACGATTCATTTGGTCCGACCAGTTCGTCCACCAGGAGGTCGAGCGGACGCCGCACGCCGTGAGCCGCAAGCTCCCGGACGTCGAGCGGGCACTGGCGACCGCGGGTTTCAAGGTGCTCGACCGACGGCCGCTCGCGGTGCTGCTTGGGTTCCCGTCCGATGTGCGGTTCGGCGTGGCCCGGCTCGCATGGAAGGCAGTGATGGCGCCCGCCGTCCTGAGCGACCGGGTTGGCGGCGTGATGGGCGCGCTGCTCTATCAGCCAGAACGGCTGCTGGTGCAACGGCTGCGGGAAGGCCCGAGCACCGAGATCATGGTCTGCGAGCGGATTTAGCCCTCGCCCTCGCCCTCGGTCTCGCCAGCGGCCCGGCGGCGCAAGACCTCTTCGACCACGCGGTCGAGGACTTCGAAGGGCTGGGCCCCGACGACGCCGTATTGCTCGTCGAAGATGAACGTCGGCACGGCCGAGACGCCGACGCCTTGCGCCCACTTGAGACCATCCCAGACCTGCTGCTGGTAGGTGCGCGCTTGGAGATGGCGGTCCAGTTCGTCAACGGGCAAGCCGGCTTCGCCGGCGAGCGCGAGTAAGGTCTCGGCCTTGCCGACGTCGGCGAGGTCCGTGAAGTAGGCCTTGAGCAGCCGCTTGTTGAACTCCCAGGACTCCGGGCGCTCGCCAGCCCACTCGGCGGCTTCGTGGGCGAGCAGCGAACTCGAGGTCCACTCACGGCCGCGGGAGAAGGTGATGCCGAGCTCTTCGCCGCGCTGTTCGAGGGCGCTCGGGGCTTCGCCGGAAGCGGTCATGCGTTTCCGCGGCTTGCCCTCCGGCGGAGTCGAAGGGTCCAAGAGGAACGGCGCGAACCGCACCTCAATCTCGGGATGCTTCTCCTTGAGCTTCTCAACCTCCACGAGGCCGATGTAGCACCACGGTCAGACGAAGTCGGAGACGATGATGAGGGAGACGGGCTTGTTGGCGGTTGTAGGCTCCATTAGACGCCTGCCGCGGTTCGGATCTGGGCCGCGTGGTCGTTCAGGTGATGTGCGTTCACGCCCATGATGTCGGCCGCAGAGCGCTTCCACTGGTCATGGACCTTTTCGAGGTCGGTTTCGCTGACGTACTTGAGCTTCTTGTTGGTGAGTTCGGTGACGGCTTCGAGGCCGGCGATGGCCTCGGCCGGGGTGGCGTAGGACGGCTTGGCGAATTCGACGCCAGGGTAGCCGCAAGCGGTGCAGACGGCGGTCGCGAAGAGCGCCTCAATCTCGACGGTGTGCTCGGCGGTCTCTCGGGCGGACCAGGCGGCCTCGCCTTCGCCGCTGGCGGGGCGCTTTTCCCAATCGCCGCTCGCGGCGGCCTCGAGGGCGGAGCGAAGGGCAGCGCGGCCATCGGCGATGGCGGCGCGAAGCTCGTCTGGTGTGGGCATGGTTCCTCCAGGTGGGTCAGCCGGGGTCGAAGATGAGAGCATCGTACTGTCCGGACGCCTCAGGGACGAAGTCCCGTGTGCTGGCGCGCAACCGTCGTTGGTCGGAGGCGCCAGTCTGACAGAGGTCCGCCGCCGTCACCCTCCGCCGGTCCGTTCCGGGGGCGGGCCGAACCATCAATGATTAAGGGGTAACCACACACAGGAGAACTCAGATGCTTCAGCAGATCACCCGCGAGGGCGGCGTCGCGGTCTCGTACGAGCGCTACGGCCAGGGTGAGAACTTGGTGCTGGTCCACGGCGGCTTCAGCGACCACCTCACCAACTGGCAGCGAGTCCGCGACCGCCTCGGCGAGACGTTCACGGTGTCGGCAGTCGCCCGGCGCGGCCGCGGTCAAACCACCGCCTCGACCGGCCACGGTGTCGCCGACGAGGCGGCGGATGTCGTCGCGCTCCTGGAGGCGATCGGGGAGCCGAGCATCGTGCTTGGCCACTCGTACGGTGGCCTGGTGGCGGTCGAAGCGGCGGCCCGCCGGCCTGGCCTCGTCCGGGCACTGGCGCTCTACGAGCCTGCCCAGCCCACCTCGCTCGACCCCAGTCTGGTCGACAAGCTCAGCGGTCTCGCGGCACGCAACGATTGGGACGGCGTCGTCGACGCGTTCCTACGCGAGGGCGTGTTCATGCCCGACGACGACCTCGCGGCCCTCCGCGCTTCCGACGATTGGGCGCCTTGGCTTGCCGATGCGCCGGCGACGGTCAACGACCTTCGTGCGCTGGTCGCCCATGACCTCGACCTCACGCGATTCCGCTCGCTCGATATGCCAGTCCTCTTGCTCATCGGGAGCGAGAGCCCGCGGGAGGTCTTCCTCACTGACGCGTTGGCGGCCATCCTGCCGGATGTGCAGATCGTGACGCTGGAAGGCCAGGCGCACGAGGGCATGACGACCGCCCCGGGCCAGTTCGCCGACGCGATTGAGGCGTTTGCGGCCGATGTCTCGCGGAGGCGGCGAGCAGCGTAGGCAGCACCTAGCCGCGGGCGGCGGCGGTCAGGGCGGCGAACAGGGCTTTCGCGTGGCCGATGGTGGCCGCCAGCTCTTCGGGGTGCCATTGGACGGCGGCGAGAAAGCCGTCGTGGCGGGGCAGCTCCACGGCCTCGACGACGCCGTCGGGCGCCCAGGCGACCGCTTCGAGGCCGGCGCCGAGACGCCTAACTGACTGGTGGTGCATTGAATTGACTCTGAGCTCGCCGGCGCCGAGGAGCGCCGCGAGCTTGGTTTCGGGTTGGACGTGGACGGCGTGGGTGGGCGTCTCGCGAGGGTCGGTCTGGGCGTGCTGGATCGTCGTGGCGAAGTCGCTAGGGATGTCTTGGTGGAGCGAGCCGCCGAGGGCGACGTTGAGGATCTGCATGCCTCGGCAAATGCAGAAGAGCGGCAGGCGTGCGGCGAGAGCGCGCTCGATGAGGGCAGCTTCGAAGGCGTCGCGCTCATCGCTGACGCCGAGGACGGTTGGGTGAGGGGTTTCGCCATAGCGGGCGGGATTGACGTCGCCGCCCCCGGTGACCACGAGGCCGCCGAGTGCCGGGAAGAGGGCGTCGAGCGCGGCAGGCCCAAGGGTTTGGGGGAGAAGGATGGGCACGCCTCCCGCTGCCTCGACGGAGCGCATGTAGTCGGTGTTGAGGGAGACGCGCTCGGGGCCCTTGCCGGCAGGGGCGATGGAGGTGGTGATGCCGATGAGGGGCTGGGACATGGTGGAGAGCTTACTCGTCGGCGTCACCGAGTTGATAGACGCGCGAATCGCCTTTGGCGAAGTCAGCGAGATCCGCGGCGAGCGAGACGAGTCTGGCGGCCAACACCGCAGGTTCATGGCGTCGGGCCACGACGTGAATCACCTTGGGCGGCGCGCCATACACCGCCGACAGCGTCCGAAACCCGTGGTCACAGGTCAGGATCACGTAGCCATCACGTGCTGCGCGCTCCCAGATTTCGAAATCCGGGCGCCTATCCAGTCCAAGGAGCAGAACGTGAGTGGAACCGGGGAAGTGGTCCCTTATCAGCGGAATGAGGTGCCTGGATAGGTGTTGGTCGATAAGCAGCTTCATTTTGGCGAGTACACGACCCCATCGCCCATGGCCGCTGCGTAGGCGAAGCAGGCCAGCACGTCGCTCCGCTCGAGCTCCGGAAAATCGCCGAGCAGTTCCTCAATGGTCATCCCGCCACTGAGATAGCCCAGGACATCAAACACGGTGATGCGCATCCCACGGATGCAGGGCTTGCCGAAGCGGACCTCGGGGTCGACCGTGATGCGTTCACGCCAGTCCATGTGACCATCCTAGCTGATTGCCGCGGGTCAGGGCACGGCGCCGGCCTCGCGCCGGAAGCCTCCCGGCTCAGGATCGGACGGGGCGCAACGACACCTGACCTCGGTCCACCTCGGCGACAAACCCCTCGACGTAGTCTGGCGCACGGCCGTGCGTCGCCCAATCGGTGTTGGGGCTGAGGCCGAACGCCATCGCATCGACAACGCCGCCGTGAGAGATGACCAGCAACGAACCCCCATCTGGCACCTCGTCGAGCCAGACGTCAACGAACGATGCCACGTAGTCGCAGTAGGCCCGGACGAGGTGGTCCGAATGGGAAGCCGCCGCCCACGCCGCCGCGCCTGCATCGAAACTGACCGCGGCCAGGACCCGGCTCCCAGAGTCCTGGATGCTGGGGTGCGTCTTGTTCACCGCGAAGCCCATCGCAATCGCCGTCTCCACCGCGCGGGGCAAGGTGCTCGTGACGACCAGGTCGAATCGCGCGAAGCGGGCAGCCGCGCGCCGAGCCTGCTCGATCCCAGCCTGCGAGAGGTGCGAACCGTTGTCAGCGCGGTCTTGGCGCTCGGCGTGGCGAAGGACGACGGCAGTCTTCATGAGATGCCCCTTTCGTGACTACCGCGCAAGGAGGAGCCTGTCGCCAAGCGCCGCCGCGTAGGCGAAGCACGCGAGGATGTCGTCGCGTTCGAGGTACGGAAAGTCGTCCAGGAGCTCTTCGATGGTCATCCCGCCACTGAGGTACGCAAAAACGTCGTAGACCGTGAAGCGCATCCCGCGGATGCAGGGCTTGCCCGATCGAACCTCGGGGTCAACCGTTATGCGTTCGCGCCAGTCCACGCCACCATCCTAGCCGATCGGCGGGGCCTTGGGCGCCGGTTGGCGGAAGAGGCCCTCCTGGGCGACGGAGACCGTGCGGACGCCGTCCTGGGTGTACATCCCGCCCCAGATCAGGCCGCGGGCGGCGTGGGCGATGGGGCTGTCGGTCTCGTAGAGGAGCCAGTCGTCGAAGCGGGGCGGGTGGTGCCACCAGATGGCGTGGTCCAGGCTCGCGGTCGCGCCGCCCGGCTGCCAGACGCCGAGGACCGACGCGACGGTCGCGATCATCCCGCTATCGCTGAAATAGGCGATCGCGGCGGCGTGGACGATGGGGTCTTCGGGCAGCGGGCCGACGGGCTTGCCCCAAACCAGGCGGCGCGGGAGCCGCTCGCTGATCGGCCGCAAACCGCCCGCCTCGGCGGCGCGGACGTCGATGGGGTTCACCCAGTTACGGCGAAAACGTTCGCGCTGCTGGTCGGGGGCTGGCGCGAGGGTCTCCCACCAGCTCGGCTGGCCCTCCGGCGCGACGGTCTCCGCCGGCATGGGGCGCTGGTAGCTGACGCCCTCTTCCGAGGTCACGAAGCTGATCGACGCCTCGAAGATCATGTCGTCGCCGTCTTGGTAGGCGGTGACGCGACGGCCTGTGAAGTTGCGGCCATCGCGGATTCGCTCGACCACGTAGTCAATCGGCTTCGCTGGGCGCCCGGCCCGGAGGAAGTAGCCGTGCAGGGAGTGGATGTCGCCAGCGGCGACGGTGCGGCCGGCGGCGACGACGGATTGGCCGAGCACCAGGCCGCCGAAGAGGCGGCCCTCGTCCTGTTCGGTGATCCCTTGGAAGCGGTCGTGGCCGGTGGGGCGAAGGTCGAGGACGCGCAAAAGGTGCGCGAGTGCAGCGTCAGGTTGGGTCATGAGTGCGGATGCTAGCGAGGGGCGGGAAACGGGGAAGCCCGCGTGAAGGGGCTCACTCCGCGCGGAGCTGGGCGACCCAGAGGCGTTGGGCGAGCGTGTCGGGCACCGCGCATCCGCGGGACTGCTCGACGCGGAGCCAGGCTTCTTCGGCGGGGACGCCGAGGAGCACGAGGACGGAGGCGGCGATCAGC
>JBJXFX010000082.1:0-13116 GCA_046152925.1 Dehalococcoidia bacterium | reverse complement strand
CCGAAGTCCGTCCACACGGCCGACCAAATCGTCGCGATGGCGGCGCGGCTCAACCAGACGGTCGGCGTCACCGCTGAAGACCTCAGTGGGGCGCAGTGCACCGCGGTCCTCGGCCTCACGCCGCGCGACGAGTCGTTTCTCAGCGGCAAGAACATGGCCGGCGTCTGGTTCGAGACGATCGCGGACTCGGCCGCCCACCAGGCGGCGATGGACCTCCCGCCGAGCGACCGTTGGGAGGCGATGGCCGTCTCGCCGCTCGCGACCGCCCGGCTCGACCCGCCTAACGTCTGCCTGGTCTACGCGACGCCGGGCCAGATGATCATCCTGATCAACGGCTTGCAATGGAGCGGTTACCGGAAGTTCGAGTTCAGCGTTGTCGGCGAGTCGGCCTGCGCGGATTCGTGGGGGCGTGCGCTGAAGACGGGGGAGCCGAGCTTGTCGATCCCGTGTTTCGCGGAGCGGCGCTACGGGGCCGTGAACGACGACGAGCTATTGATCGCGATGCCGCCAAAGTACCTGCCCAAGGTGATCGCGGGGATGGAGCGGCTCGCGGGCAACGGCCTCCGTTACCCCATCCCGCAGTACGGGATCCAGCAGGACGCGCGCGCGGGCCTGGCCGTGAGCTACGGCAACCGGTAGACCGCCGTGCAAAGCCAGGCTCGCCTCGAACAGGTCGAGCGCGTCACCGGCCCGGTCCTCACGGTGCTCGCGCTTGCGTTGATCCCGATCCTCTTGCTCCCGCTGGTGATGGACCTCCCGGGGCCAGCCCACCGCGTCTTGGACGCCGCCGACATCGCGATTTGGGTGACGTTCGCCGGCGTCCTCGCGGTCAAGCTCGTCTTTGCGCCCGACCGGCTGCGTTACCTGCGGCGCCACTGGGTCGAGGTGGTCCTCGTCGTGCTGCCCTTCGCCCGGCCGCTCCGCCTGCTCCGCGCGGCGCGCGTGCTGGCGGTGGTTGGTCTCAATGGCCGGGTAGTGCGCGAACTGCTCGATGGTCGCGGCACGCGCACGGCACTCGCCGTCGTGGCCGGGACGGTGGTGACCGCTGGGACGCTGATGTGGCTGATCGAACGACGGCGCGGCGACGCCAACATTGAACGGCCGCTCGATGGGATGTGGTGGGCCCTCACGACGGTGACCACCGTGGGCTACGGCGACTACTACCCAACCACGCCGGCCGGAAGGGTGATCGCCGCGATCGTCATGTTCGTCGGGATCGCCGCGCTCTCGGCCGTGACGGCGGCGATCGCGGCGATAATGGTCCGTGAGTCGAAGGATGAGCAGGTCAATCCTGTGCTCCTCAAGCTCGAGCAGCTTGAGGTGGAAGTGCGACTGCTTCGTGAACAGGTCGCGCGCGGCGCTCCGCAGACCGAGCTCGTTGGCGACTCGGCACCTCGGGAGGAGCCACCGAAGCGGCCATAGCGGGCCTCGCCGTGAGCTGCGGCAACCGGTGGTCGGCCTCGCTACGCCTGCTTCCCCGCCGGGTGGTCCCAGAGGGAGGTGCCGGCCCACTCGCGGTCGCGCCACTTGAGCGCCTCGCGCAGGCCATCCTTTTCAACGCGTTCACGGAAGCCGGGGCGGCCATCGATGAACCCGGTATAGACATCGAACTCCGCCGCCGAATGGATTGCCGGCTGGAGCCCTTGGATCTCCATCCAGCGGTTCACCGAGTGCTTGTGCAGCGAGTTCACCTCCAGGGGGATGCGGAGCATCTTCCGGCAGAGGTGGAGCGTAGCCGCTTCCAGTTCGTCCTCGGGCACAGCGCGGTTGGCGAAGCCCCAGTCGGCCGCGGTCGTCCCGTCGATCATCTCGCCGGTCATGAAGAACTCCTTCGCCCGCTTGTAGCCGACCGTCCACGGCATCAGCGAAAGCGTCCGGAGGGTGCCCATGTGACGGCCGGCGAGGTGGCCGAACTTCGCTGTCTCGGTGCAGATCAGGAAGTCGCACATGGAGGCGAGTTCGGTCCCGCCGGAGATGCAATGCCCATGGACCATCGCGATTGTCGGCTTGCGCAGGTTGAAGAGCCGCAGGTATTTGTCGACCGTGCTCAGCATGATCCGGCGCGAGCGCCCGACGCTCTGTTCGCGCATCATGTCGCCGGGCGAGCCGGGCTCCACGGTTTGGCGGCCAACGAGGTCGTAGCCAGCGCAGAAGGCGCGTCCAGCGCCGCGGATGAGGAGGATGTAGCCGCGCGGGTCGTCGTCGAAGCGCTCGACGGCGTCGAACAGGTCATCGAGCAGCCCAGCGGAGAGGGCGTTGAGCGCCTGGGGGCGATTGAGGGTGAGTTGGACGACGCCTTCGGGGTCGGCCAGCGGTTCGACGAGGATGTTCTCGTATTGTGGATAAGCCATCACGGTGCTCCTGCCTCAAAGTGGAGCAAGTATGCCCGCATCGGGCGACGGCGACGACTGGCGGCGGTTCGTGCTGGATCGGAGCCGGCTGTGACGGCCCGCCACGGGGCAGCTCGCTGACCGGCTGCTGACTCAGGCACGGCCCCGTCACTGTCGTTCCGGGCTCTGATGCGTCGCTGGCTCGTGCGCGGCGCTGATCGGGCCGGTTCGTCACGGGCCAGGTCGCTGAGTTGATGTTGCCTCATGCGCGGCCCCGTCACTGTCGTTCCGGGCTCTGATGCGTTGCTGGTTCGCGATCAACGCTGATCGCGACGGGCGGCACGGGCCAGGTCGCCGAGTTGATGTTGCCTCGTGAACGGCCCCGTCACTGTCGTTCCGGGCTCTGATGCGGCGCTGGCTCGCGATCAGCGGAGGTCGAGGCGTTACCCAGCGGCGAATAGGGCCTCGCTCATCGGGACGTCCTGGTATGGCGGGGCGGGGAAGTACTCGATGAGTTGCTGGACCTTGCGCGCCGTGACGGGCGACCAGAGCCGGCCCACGACGTACAGCGCCATGTCGATCCCTGCCGAAACGCCCTGCGCCGTGATCACCGGCCATTGGTCGACCCACCGTTCGGCGACGACGGTCACCGCCGGGTGTGCCTTGGCAAGGATCGCCCGGGAGCCGAACCAGGTTGTGGCCGTCTTGCCTTCGAGCAGCCCGGCCGCGGCGAGCCCGAACGCTCCGGTGCAGACCGAACTCGTCAGCTCCGCTTTGGCGCTCGCGCTCTTCAACCAGGCGACCATCGCCGGGCTGTTGACGAGCGCGTCCATCCGGCCGCCGGGGACCACGATGATGTCCGGCGCCGGGCAGGTCGCCAAACTGTGGTCGACCGCGACACGCAGGCCGTTGGCACAGCGGACCGTGCCGCCCTGCTCCGAGACGGAGAACACGTTGGTCGCGCCCTGTTCGACATAATTGACGGTGCTAAACACCTCCCAGGGGCCAACGAAATCGAGCTCCTCGGCGAGCTCGAACAACACGACGGCGACGTTCCGGGTCATGGCTGGGCCTCCTCGATCGCGAACAACGGGCGTTGCGTGTGGTCGCCGGGATGGGCCGGCAGCGCGATGCCAAGGTGACGGTACGCGCCCGGTGTCGCAACCCGGCCCCGCGGCGTGCGCTGGAGGAAGCCGAGTTGCAAGAGAAAGGGCTCGTAGACATCCATGATCGTGTCGGACTCTTCGCCGACCGACGCCGCGATCGTTTCGAGGCCTACCGGCCCGCCACTGAACTTCTCGATGATCGCGAGGAGCACCTTACGGTCGGTCTCGTCGAGTCCGAGGTCGTCGATGTCGAGCAGGGCGAGCGCCTTGCGGGTCGCCGGGAGGGTGACCGGGCCACCGGCTCGGACCTGAGCGTAATCGCGCACGCGCCGGAGGATGCGGTTCGCGATGCGCGGCGTCCCGCGGGAGCGGGCGGCGACTTCGTGCGCGGCATCGTGCGGGATTTCGACCCCGAGGATCCGGGCGGAGCGCTGGACGATCTGGAGGAGTGTCGGCACGTCGTAGAAGTCGAGGCGGAAGACGGAGCCGAAGCGGTCGCGCAGCGGGGCGCTCATCATCGCGTAGCGGGTCGTCGCGCCGACGACCGTGAAGTGGGGCATCGAGAGGCGCACGGATCGGGCGCCTGGCCCCTTGCCGATCACGAGGTCGAGCGCGTAATCCTCCATGGCGGGGTAGAGGATCTCCTCGACCTGGCGCGCCAGGCGATGGACCTCGTCGATGAAGAGGATATCGCCGGCCTTGAGGTTGGTGAGGATGGCGGCGAGGTCGCCGGGGCGTTCGATCGCGGGTCCGCTCGTCGTGCGGATGGAGACGCCCATTTCGCGCGCGACGATGTTCGCGAGCGTGGTCTTGCCGAGGCCAGGCGGCCCATAGAAAAGGACGTGGTCGAGGGCGTCGCCGCGTTGTTTGGCGGCTTCGATGGCGATCAGGAGGTTCTCTTTGACGCGCTCCTGTCCGGGGAACTCTTCGAGCGCCTTCGGACGGAGGCCAGAGTCGTCTTCGGACTCTTCATCCTGGAGGCTGGGCGAAACGAACCGGGGCGCGTCGTCCATCGGGTGAGTATACCGCACGGATGTTCTGGGGTTAGAGCTGCCTCATATTGGCGCGGCCGATGAACGTCTCCAAAGTGAGGATGGCGACGCCAGGGGCGTTGAGCCAGGGCTCCAGGCCCCCTGAGACGTAGAAATCGCGAAGCCGCCACCCTGGTCCACCGAGGACAAGGAACGCAGCAGAGTAGCGTGGGTCGTTCGCAAGCGCGTCGGCGAGGCAAATCGCCTCGAACGGCACTTTCTGCTCAGCGGTCCCGCTCACTTGTTGCCACTTCACCGAAATGAGGATCGTCCGCGCAGCGGTGTCCTTCACCACGTAATCAACGATGTGGCGCGTGCCGCCGAGGCGGGAACCGATATGCACTTGCGAGGTGACTTCGTATCCGCCCGAGCGCAGGGCAGCGAGGAGCATTTCCTCAAAGACCCGGCCAGTCCTCTGCCTGTTCGCCCGATCTGGCACGTCTCACAGCCCCCGAGTAGCCAGAACTTCGCGAGCGGGATCACGATCACCAGTGCAGCTAATGCGGCGGGGGCCGGCGAGAAGGCGAATGGCGAACCCAAGACGCTCGTAGAGGTCGAGTATCCGCGGAGTCGCTTGGTTTGACAGCGCCACCGGACCATCGTGGGAGGCCAACCAGTGGGCCAGTCGGACCTGATCATCCCAAACGAAGTCGTTCTGAGAGTACTTGGTGAACTCTACGTCGTAAGGAGGGTCGGCATAGACAAAGTCGCCTGGACTGAGCGTGATTGCCGCGAAATCCCCACACGTGAACTCCCAGCGGGCGAACATCCTCGCGTGACAATCTAGGTCTCGCCCGTACGTGATTTTGCTGTACTGGCCGAACGGCACGTTGTACTCGCCCTTGCTATTGAATCTGCACAGTCCGTTGTAGCCAGTACGGTTAAGATAGTAGAACAGCTGCGCCGACTCGGGACTTGCGAAGTCGCCTGACCGGGTACGAGCGTTAAATTCGGCGCGCGCTGCGTAGTAGAAAGCCTCGTCGTTCTCCATTCGGCGATCCAGGGTCAGGCCATCGCGAACCTGCCTGTAGAGGTTGATGAGATGCGGATTGATGTCGTTGAGAGTGGCGTGATCCGGCGCGAGGCCGAGCGCTACCGCGAGGCCGCCAGCCATTGGCTCCACGAGCCGACTGCCGCGATGACGGTCCCACAGCGGCTCAATGTGCGGCAGTATCCAACGCTTGCCACCCGGCCACTTGACGATTGGCTGGAGGCTTGGCTGCGAGGGCGGATGGCGGAGGGTAAGTGTGTCCACGTGATGTTGAGTCTAGGAATCCGACTGGCTTCATGCACGCAGCGAAGGTCCGATTCATTCGAGGTCGCGGAACTGCTTGCCTAGGCCGAGTTGTTGGTGTTGGTACGACGAGCCCGTTGCACCGACGCCGTAGAGCTTTCCCGGCACGGCCAACAGCCGCTCGTAGACCAGCCGGCCGATGTGTTGGCCGTCGCTCAGCGCATAGGGCACCTCGTGTGAGCGCACTTCGAGGATCGCACGGGTGCCGCGGAGGTCGCCGGTGCCATAGCCGAAGCCGGGGTCGAAAAAGCCCGCGTAGTGCACGCGGAACTCGCCCATCGCCGGGTCGTAGGGCACCATCTCGGCCGCGTAGGCCGGGGGGACGCGGACGCGCTCTTTCGAGCCAAGGATGTAGAACTCGTCGGGCTGGAGGATGAGCTTGCCGTCGGTCCGGCTGCGCACGGGCTCCCAGAACTGCAGGGGGTCGTAGTAGTCGACCTTGTCGAAGTCGAGGAGGGGGGCATCCTTGAGAGCCTTCCAGCCGGCGATGCCGCGTTCGCCAGCGCCCTGAAGGTCGACGGAGAACCAGAGCCCGCCCCGCACTTTCGCTAAGGCCGGTTCGCCGCTCGCGTCGTAGACAAGGTCTTCGGCGGCCGTCGCTTTCTGGCTGGTGTCGGATTGGGCCGCGACACCGCGGAGGAAGCGGAGCTGGTTGAGCCGCGTCCCTGGGCGGACGAGGACGTTGAACGTTTTGGGCGCGACTTCGACGTAGAGCGGCCCGCTATAGCCCGGCGGGACGCGGTCGAAGAGCTCGCCATAGTCGGTGATCAGGCGGGCGAAGACGTCGAGCCGGCCGGTGGTGCTCTTCGGGTTGGCTTTGGCCAAGGTGCGCTTCGGGAGCCGGAGGGACTCCATGAGCGGGATGATATAGACGGCCCCGCGCTGCAAGACGGTGCCCCCCTCGAGCGAGACGCGCTGGATCTGGAGGTCGGCCATGGCCTCGGGGACGCGCAGCCGGCGGCCGGGGAGGAAGCTCGCCCGCAGCTGATACGCCACCTCGCCGAGGCGGAGGTCGAGGCTGGCCGGCTGCACTTGGACATCTTCGACTGGCCGGTCGGCGGAAATCGCGTCCGTCGCGACGAGGTTGAGGATCTCTTCGAACGGGAGGACACCGCGGCGGTAGGTCGAAGCCGTGCGGCGCAAGCCAGGGAAAAGGTCGCCAGTGAGCCCCTCAGCCATGGCGGGAGTGTACCGGCGCGGGCCGGTACGAGCGGGGATCAGCGCCCATAAAGCTGGTCGAGGACTTGGCGCGCGATCCACGTTTGCCTTCCGCGGACGCGGCGGTAAGGCTCGAGGATCCCGAGCCCCACGAAGCCGTCGATCAGTGTCTTCCCAGCCGGCGCGCTCACGCCAAGCGCGGCTTGGAGCTGAGGTACCGACGTGATCACTGATTCGAGGATGGAGTGGAGCGCTCTGCTCGCGTATCGGGAGCGCAGGCTCGCGGCCTTCTCCTGGTAGTCGCCGTCGAGGTCGATCAAGCGCTGGACGCGCTGGCGGGCATCAACGGCCGACTCATGCACCGCCTCCACGACGAATCGAATCCACTCGTTCCACGCGCCAGCTAGCGAGACTTGGAGGAGCCCGTCGCGGTACTCGTCGGCATGGCGCTCGAAGTAGGGCGCGAGGTAGAGCAGGGGGCGATCGATCGCGCCCCACGCGATGAGCTGGAGCGGCATCAGGAGCCGGCCAAGCCGCCCGTTGCCGTCCTCAAAGGGGTGGATGCATTCGAACTGATAGTGCAGTAGGGCGATATCGACGAGGGGCCCCAGGACAGGCCCTTCTCCGGCGAAGCTCACGAGCTGGTCCACAAGCGATGAGACACGCTCGTGGGGCGGCGGCACGAATCGCGCTTCATCGAACCCGCCCTGGCGGCGGCCGATGTAGACATCACGGGCACGAAAGCTCCCAGGGTGCTTGTCCGAACCACGGACGCCCTGCATGAGGCGAGCGTGGAGTTCGCGGATGAGGGAGGCGGAGAGCGGCCGGCCATCTGCCAATGACTCAGCACCGAACGTGATGGTCGCGAGGTAGTTCAGCACCTCGAAGAGGTCGGTATCTTCGCCAAGGACATCCTCAGGCACGGCCTCTTCGAGCAGGAGACCCTCGATTTCCGTCTGAGTGCCTTCGAGGCGCGAACTCTCGATCGCCTCTCGGCGGGCGAAGGCGCGGATGATCAGTTGGAGGTTTCGGGTCAGCCGTGCGAGGCCAGCAAGCTCCGACAGGACGGCGCGGGCCTCCTCGACCTGGCGCATGCGGGCGAAGTCGAGGGCGACTTGCGGGGGGAGTGGGTTCGGCACAAAGGCGGCATGCCCGCTCGGGAGGTCGACGAGGATGCCGGGCGCCGTTGGTTGGAAGTCTTCGCGGAGCACGATTAAAGTTTAGGGCCTCAAACTTTAATTGCATACCCTGGGATGAAAGCAGGCTTTAAAGGCGCGCTGAGTGATCGAATGAAAGTTTCGGGCCCGAAACTTTCATCGCGCCTCTGAGGATGCAAGCAAACTTTCATTCGCGCACCAAGGTGAGCAATTACGCCGCCCGGTCGCGGGTGCCGGTGAGGCGCACCTGGCCGTGCTTCTGGAGGATGTTCCGGATGCTGCGCGCGAGGTCCTCATTCACGGCGGCGCGTGGGAGGTCGAACTCGGAGTCGTGGCCCTCGCCGTCGTGGATTACGAGGCGAACCTCGTCGTTCCCCGGGTGTTCCTTCAACATGCTCGCGACCGCGCGGAGGCGATGTTCGTCGGCGAGGCTGTCCTCCGTCTCGTAGATCGTGACCACGAGTCGCGCTGTGTCTCCGGAGGTCGGCGGGCGCACGCCGGGGCGCGAGTGCTCGCTCGTCGGCGCGGGCGCGGGAGGCGCCTCCCGCGGGCCAGCCGGGGCGACGGGCCGGGGCGGAGCGGACGCCACACTCGCTTGGGGCGGAGCGCTCGGGACGGACGGTGGGCGCGAGCCCCCTTCGCCGCCATACACCTTGGCGGGCGGCACGACGCCAGCACCACCAGCACCGCCGCTCTGCCGGCGGCGCTGCTTCGGCTGCTCCACCTGCCATTGCTCGGGCGAGAAGCCGACAACGGCGCCTTCGCCGCGGTCATATGGCGCCACCTTGCGGACGCTGAGCGCGAGCCGGTCGCCCCGTTCGCGGCAGTCGAGCTGTGCGACGACGACGTTGCCTTCGGCCCAGAGCCGCTCGCCGCCGTTCTCGATTTGGTCGCTCCAGACCGTGATTTCGGCCGAGCCTGAGAGGTCTTCGAGGTCGACGATGTAGAACTTGCGGTTGTCGCGGGTGAAGCGCGCTTGGACGCGGGCGACCATCCCGGCCACCGTCGCCACCTGGCCAACCATCTCGATCGTCAGGTCGGCGAGCGCGTGCGTGGTGTAGGCCGCAACGTTGCGGGCGACCGACTGGAAGGGGTGCTCCGTGACGTAGACGCCGAGCAGCTCTTTCTCCCAAGCGAGCATGTCTTCGCGCTTGGCCATCGCCTGGTCGAGCTCGAGCGCGGGGAGGGGCGTATCCACTTTGTCGCCGAAGAGGTCGAACATCGTCGCCTGGCCGCTTTCGCGCAGCTCCCGTTCGCGGCGGGCGACGTTCATGATCCGCTCGACGTTGAAGTTCAGCGTCCCACGGTCACCCAGCATGTCGAAGGCGCCGGCCCGGATCAGCGACTCGACCGCCCGGCTGTTCGCCGAGGTAAGGTCCGCGCGTTTGCAGAAGTCTTCCACGTCCTTGAACGGCGCGGGGTTGCCTTCCTTGTCGACCCGCGAGGCGATCAGGCCTTCGACCGCTGAAGCGCCAACGTTCTTCACGACACCGAGCCCGAAACGAATCGCGCGCGTGCCATCGATGCGGGGTTCGACGCTGAAGTTCTCCTCGCTGCGGTTGACGTCCGGCGGGAGGATTTCAATCCCGAGCTTGGCGCATTCGGCGACGGCGGCAGCGATGCGCTCGAAGGGGTCTGGCGCGCTCTTGGTGTTTTGCAGCACCGCCGTCATGTATTGGACCGGGTAGTTCGCCTTCAGCCAGGCCGTCTGGTAGGCGATGTTGCCGTAGCACCAGCTATGGGCCTTATTGAAGGCGTAGCCGGCGAACGGCTCGATCAGGTCGAAGACTGCCGTCGCGTCGGCAAGCGAGTAGCCCTTCTCCTGCGCGCCGGCGACGAAGCTCTCGCGCTCCGCCTCCATCATTTCCTTCTTCTTCTTCCCCATCGCCTTGCGGACGACATCGGCGCGGCCGAGCGAGTAGCCCGCGAACTGCTGGAGGATGAAGAGCACCTGGTCCTGATAGACGATGACGCCGTACGTCTCATCCAAGATGTTGGCCAGGTCTGGATGCGGGTACGTGATTTGGATCCGGCCATGCTTGCCGTCGATGAAGCGCGGGATCTGCTGCATTGGGCCTGGCCGATAGAGCGCGACCATGGCGCAAAGGTCCGCGATGCCGTTCGGCTGCAAGTCCTGCACGTAGCGGCGCATGCCGGCGGACTCCAGCTGGAAGACGCCGAACGTCTCGCCCTTGCCGAGCATCTCCATCGTCTTGGGGTCGCCATCTTCGAGCTTGAGCAGGTCCACCTCGTCGCCCGTGGTCCGACGGATGAGGGCGGCAGCCCTATCGAGGATGGTGAGGTTCGACAGCCCAAGGAAGTCCATTTTGAGCAGGCCGATCTTCGCGACCTGCTCCATGGCGAACTGGGTCATCGGGATCGAGCCCTCGTCGCCGCGCGTTGGGCGCTGCAGGGGGACGTGGTCGATCAGCGGGTCGCGGGAGATGACGACGCCAGCGGCGTGCGTGCTCGCGTGGCGGGCGACGCCTTCGAGCTTCTTCGCGACATCGACGAGCTTGCGGACCTTCGGGTCGGCCTCGGCCGCCTCGCGCATCTCTTGCGATGCTTCCATCGCCTCGTCCAGGGTGATGTGGTTCTGCGTCGGGACGAGGCGGGCGACTCGGTCCGCCTCCGCATAGCTCATGCCCAGGGCGCGCCCGACATCGCGCAAGGCCGCCTTCGCCCCGAGGGTGCCGAACGTGATGATCTGGGCGACGTTCTGCTCGCCATAACGCTCATAGGCAAAGCGGAACATCTCCTCCCGGCGGTCGTCGGCGAAGTCGAAGTCCACATCCGGCATCTCGCGCCGTTCGAGGTTGAGGAAGCGCTCGAAGACGAGCCGGTTCTCGACTGGGTCGATATCGGTGACACCGAGAGCGTAGAGCACGAGCGAGGCGGCCGCCGAACCGCGCACGCCCATCCGGATCCCGAGGCGCCGGGCCTCGTCGGCGATGTCCTTGACGACGTACATGTAGTCCGAAAAGCCCGTCTGCTTGAGGACGTCGAGCTCGTAGGCGAGCCGGTCGTTGAGGGTCGCGGTGACTTCGGGGAAGCGACGGTGGAGCCCTTCGAGGCAGATCTCGGCGAGGTACTGCTCGCTTGTGAGGTGGGGCGGCTTCACGGGCTCGGGGAGGAGCTGGCGGTCGAACTTCAGGTCGAGGTCGCACGCCTCGGCGACGAGCTGCGTGTTGCGGATGAACTCCGGGTTGTCGGGGAAGAGGGAGCGCATCTCCTCTTCGCCGCGGAGGTAGTACCCCTTGCCGTCGAACTTATAGCGCTCCGTCTGGTCGACGGTCGCGTTGGTGCCGACGCAGAGCAAGACGTCGTGGGCCTCGGCCTCGTCCGGGTTGGTGTAGTGCGAGTCATTGGTCGCGACTACCGGGATGCCGAGCTCGCGCCCGATGTCCGCAATCTGGGCGTTGAAATGGAGGAACTTGTCGCCGCCGGCGTTCGCGAGAGCGCCTTCGCCGCGCGAATGGTCCTGGACCTCGAGGTAGTAGTGGCCATCGAAGACCTCGCGGTACCACTTGGCGACGGCAACCGCGCCTTCGCGGTCGCCTTCTTGGAGGCGGCGGTGGAACTCGGCGGAGGGGCAGCCAGAGAGCACGGTGATCCCAGCGCTGTGTTGCTGGAGCAGTTCGCGGTCGACGCGGGGCTTGTAGTAGTAACCTTCGAGGTTTGCTTTCGTGACGAGGGCGATGAGGTTCTTATAGCCCTGGAGGTTCCGGGCGAGCATCACAAGGTGGTAGGGCTGGTTATCGCCGCGCTCACGGCTGTGGCGGCTGCCCTGGGCGACATACGCCTCGACGCCGATAATCGGCTTGATGCCGCGGGCGGTGGCTTCGCGGTAGAAGTCGATCGCGCCATAGAGGGCGCCGTGGTCGGTCATGGCGATGGAGTCCATGCCAAGGGCTTTCACGCGGTCCATGAGGGGCGCGATCTTGCTCATGCCATCGAGGAGCGAATACTCGGTATGAGTGTGTAGGTGAGTGAACATTTTGCCGCCGGAAGGGCAGTGTACACCGCCCAGCGGACAAGGATCGACGGTAGAATGAACTCGTGGCGAACCCCCTGTCGCCGATGCTGGTTCAGCTCTTAGAGCGTCTCACCGAGAACGAGTCACTACAGATCGAGTTCAAGGACGCCCGCGGGGGCTTGCCACGCTCTATCTGGGAAACAGTGAGCGCCTTCGCGAACACCGAGGGAGGCTGGGTCATTCTTGGCGTGAACGATAAGCGAGAGATCGTGGGCGTACCCAATCCGGAGCATCAGGTCGACGAACTCCACAGTCAGTCGCGCAACCGCCAGATCATCAGCTGGGCGGCCTTTGGCCCCGGCGATGTGTCGACGGAAGCTCTCGGCGCACGCCAGGTTGTCGTTGTCCGAGTCTGGGCCGCGCCGCGTGCCGAACTGCCCGTTCATCTCCGCGGAAACCCGTTTCAAGGCACCTACCTCCGCCGCGGCACGGGCGACTACCAGGCCACCGAGGCGGAAGTCAAGCGGATGCTCCGCGACGCAGGTGGCGATTCGAGCGCCGACGGCAGGGCGATTCCAGGACTAGGAACCGATGCATTGGATATGCGCACCGTGGCCGCCTATCGACAGTCGTTCCGCCTCCGTAAGCCCAGTGACGCTTGGAATGATTACGACAATGAGCGATTCCTCGTGGCGCTTGGCGCAACTGTCACGGGCGTCGACGGCCCCGAGGTAACACGAGCCGGGGTGCTGATGTTCGGTCGGGATCAGGCCCTCCGCGCGTGGCGTGGCCGCCACTTGATCGACTACCGCGAAACCGATCGCCTGCTGGAGGGGCGTTGGCAAGATCGCGTGGTGGTGGAGAGCGGCCTTTATGACGCCTTTAGGGAGATTTACCCACGACTTACAGTCGGCCTCCCGACGCCCTTTCGCCTCGACGGGGTTACACGCGTCGATGAGGGGCCTGCCCAAATCGCTGTCCGAGAGGCGCTCGTTAACCTCCTGGTCCACGCCGACTATGTTGAGCAGCAGCCATCGCTCATTCTCAGGTCACCCGACGAGATT
>JBJXFX010000075.1:0-13391 GCA_046152925.1 Dehalococcoidia bacterium | reverse complement strand
GCGCAAGCGAGCGGGCCTTCGAATGGTGCGCACCCGCCGAGGGACGAAGGACCCAGGGACGAGGGACGGCTTAATCGATCCTAATCGCCGCCCGATGGTAGCGGGCCACGATGTCCGGGTCGGGGATCACCGAGACCCGTGAGTGGTCCTTGCCTTCGTACTCGAAGATGGAGAGCGCGTAGCGGATGCTCTCGAGCCGTGCGGAGCGCTTGTCGTTCGCCTTGACGATGATCCACGGGGCGAAGCTCGTGTGTGTCCGGCTGAACATCTTTTCTTTGTACTTCGTGTAGTCGTCCCAGAGCTCTTGGCTGCGTTCGTCGATCGGGCTGAGCTTCCACTGCTTCAGCGGGTTGTTCCGGCGCGATTCGAAGCGGGACGACTGCACCTCCTTGGAGATCGAGAACCAGAACTTGATCAGGTCGACGCCGTCTTCGACGAGCATGTGTTCGAACTCCGGCGCTTGGCGCATGAACCGCTCGTACTGCACGGGCGTGCAGAAGGCGTTCACGGGCTCGACGACGGCCCGGTTGTACCAGGAACGGTCGAAGAACACGATCTCGCCCCGGTTGGGTAGCTGGCGCATGTACCGCTGGAAGTACCACTGGCCCGTCTCGTCGTCCGTCGGCTTCGGCAGCGCCACCACGCGCATCGCGCGTGGGTTGAGATGTTCGATGAACCGCCGGATCGTCCCGCCCTTGCCGGCCGCGTCGCGGCCTTCGAAGAGGATGGCAAGCCGCCGGCCTTCCGCTTGCACCCAGCGCTGGAGCTTCACGAGTTCGACCTGGAGGCTTTCGAGCTCGAACTCGTACTCCATCGCCCGCTTCACACGGTGGACGTTGACCTGTTTGCTCCGCAAGAGCTGGATGAACTCGCGTGAGCTGTGGAGGTCGCTCAGCTCTTCCTGGAGGACGACGCGCTCGGGGATCGGCACCCAGTTGCTCGTGTGGATCGCCTCGGCGACGGCGCTCAGCGTCTCGTCGAGCACCGTCGTGTCGGAGGGGAGCACTTTCCGCAAGACATCCAGCAGCTCGCGCTTCAGTGACTCCGGCGGTCCGGCGTCGGCTCCGTGTGCGTGGCCTGTCCCATTCGTCGGGATGAGTGTGGACGTACCCATTCGTTACACCAGCTTCTTCGTTGTCTGGCCGGGCGGAGCCAGGCGTATCCCTTTGGTATGCGACCGCTTCGAGTCCGTTAACACGGCCCTTCGGCCCCGATCTGTGGGCCAATGCGCACGCCTGCTTGTATCGAGTGCTCTTGGCTGCCAGAGTGCGCCGCGATGACCGGAAAATCGCGCTCGATACTCCTTCTCGTTAGCGTCTTGGGCGCCGTCAGTGCGCTGGTTGTGCTGGCCCTGGCTGTCGGTCGCGAGCCGGCGCAAGCCCAGGCCCCGCTCCCTCGCCGCGCGCTCGTCCCGGCGCTCGCGGTCTCGCGCGGCCCCGACGCTTTCGACGTCACAGTCCGCCAAGGCGTCGCCCAGCAGGACGGCGCCCTGGTCGGCGACGCGCTCTGGTTCGCCTGGTCCTACCTCAACGCGACGCTCGGCCGCGCGACGACCACTCCCGTTGTTGTCACCGTCGGTGCGTCCCCGGGGATCTGCGGCACAGCGGCTGCCGTCGCGAGCCTTGGCCGGCTTTGCATCGACCTGAGCGCCGCCGGCTGGTCCACCGTCCCCGAATTCTTCCGCCGCAAGGTCGTCGTCCACGAACACGTCCACAACCTCCAGGCCGAGGTCGGCTGCTTCGCGCCGCGGGCGCCGCTCTGGTTCACCGAAGGGGCTGCCGAATACCTCGCCTTCGAGGCCGTGATCGCCGCCGGTCTGGTCACGCGCGCCGGTGTCGAAAGCAACGACCGCACGACGGTCCGCGGCCGCACGTCCGTCGCCGGGCTCGCCGACTACGAAACGCGGTCCCAGATTGCCCAAGAGCCCACCTTCAGTCTCTTCCGGCAGGCGGCGAAGCTGCTCGTCGAACGCTCCGGTGTTGGTTCGCTGTTGGAGCTCTGCGCGCAATCCGTGACGGCCGACTGGAAAACCGCCTTCGCCCGCATCTACAACCGCAGCGTCGACCAGTTCTACGTCGACTTCGCGGCGCATGTCGCGGCGCTGCGCCAATAGGGGCGCGTCCCTGCGGGATCGGATGGGCGGCAACAACGGCACCCTTCGGACGTGACCACTGCGAGGCCGTCCGGTGCACCCTAGGTAGACGTAACGCACCCCATGCCTGGATGTCGTTCATGCTGGATGCCGAGGCCGTCCTGCTTCTCCTTGTTGGCGTGCTCCTTTCGGGCATCGCCTGGGCGCTCCTTCGGCCCGGCGTCGGCGGTTTCGTCTCCCTGCTGCTCGCGCTCACGGCGCTCGGCTCACAGGTACTCGAGACCTGGCCGTCTACCCCCGCCGCCCTTCTCGTCGTCGCACTGTTGCTGCGCATTCGCCCGGAGCAGCGGATCGCCGCGCGAGCGACGGTTGTGCGCCGGGTGCTCAGCGTTGTGGCCGGCATCGTGGTGTACGAAGTGTTGCGCTTCACCACCGAAGGTGGCGCGGCTCATTCCGCGCGCAACGCCGAAGCTCTCCTCGGCTTCGAACGCGCGATTGGCCTCGACCTGGAGTCACCGATTCAGGGCTGGCTGGTCGACCACGACGCACTCCTCCATGTGGTTAACGTGATCTACTCGCACGGATACCTGCCCGTCCTGCTCGGCGCCCTGATCTGGTTGGGCCTCATTGATGGCCCGCGCTTCGGCCGCTTCGCCAGCGCGCTGGGCCTCTCCGCGCTCGCCGGCTGCCTCACGTTCGCGCTCGTACCGATGGCCCCGCCCCGGTTGCTGGCGGAGGCGGGCTTGATCGACACGATCGCGCCGAATTCGGTGGAGCATCGCTTCGTCAACGAATTTGCCGCCTTCCCGAGCTTCCATGTTGGCTGGTTCGCGCTCGCCTTCCTCGTGCTGGCCGCACCGTGGGGCCGCGGCGCGCAAATCGGGGCCGCTGCCGCCGGAGCGCTGATCATGAGTTTCGTCGTCGTCGCCAGCGGGAACCACTTCGTCTTCGACGGCGTGGCGGGGACGGTCTACGCGCTGGCGGCCTACGCCGGCGTCGCGGCGGTATGCTCCGAGAGCGGGGCAGAGCTGCGGCGCGGTCTCACACGGGTCGTCGCTGGACTGCCAAAGCGCAGCGTCGCCGGCCCGGCGGCCCTACTCCCCTTGCTCGCCTATCTGTTGGCGCGCCAAGCGGTGGACCCAGGTTTCACCGCGTTCTGGGGCTATCTCGTCTTCCAGCTCGCAGCGACTATCCTGCTGCTGTTCGCTGGCGACGTACACTTTCGCGGTTCAGGCGGCCTCTCGCCGGCCACCCAGATCCTCGCAGTCGTCTGTTCGTATGCCGACACACTTGGCACGGACGGCGACCTCTACCGGCGGATCGCCGAGTACGACAAGGTCACGCACTTCCTCGGCGTCGCCGCCGTGACGTCCGGCGTCTACGACTGCTTCATGGGCCTCGCAGCTCGCGGCTGGGCACGCATTTCGTCGAGAGGGGCGACTCTTGCTGCTGTCGCGATCGGCTTTGGCACGGGCGTCACGTGGGAGGTTTACGAATGGCTCGGCGACCTGTTGCTCGCCTCAAAACGTGTCCAAAGCTCCCAGGACACGACACTCGATATCATCTTCGACGCAATCGGCGCCCTCGCGATCGCCGCCATGCTCACCTTCCGCGTCGTGATCCCTGCCCGCGAAGCCACCCGCGGCGCCCCCGCCCCAGAACCCCGACCGTGAGGGATTGCACGACTGCGACCCGCCAACACCCCCGCCCGCACCCCCGACGCGGAGCCCTGAGCGCCAGCGAGGGGGTGCGACGCCGCTCGCTGATCGCCGCCTCACGCCAGTCCCGCCCCTCGGTCATGCTACGACCGGGCGAAGCGTAGACGCATGGTCAAGGCGAACATGCCACGAGAACCAGCCGAAACGCTACAGTGATGCCATGACCCGTATACCGCTTGAAGAAGCACCGTCCTGCCTTGCCGACCTCTTCGAGCGCGCGGTCCGCGGCGAAGAGATCGTCATCGAAGGCCCCTCCGCCAAGGTCACGCTCGCGGCGGCCCCCGTCGCCCCAGCGGCCTCTGGCGCCCTCGCTGCCCCCGGCCTGCTCGACCAGCCCTGGTTCCGTGATGCCGTCCAAATTCACGGGCGACGGCTCACCGACGACGAGTCGGAGGACTTCGCGCGACGCCAGCGGGCCCATCCTCCCGTGGTTAACGGCGGCTTCCGAGGCTTCGGCCGGGCCGAGGGCCTCGTCGACCTCCCGCCAGGCTGGGATGAACCGCTGTCGGACGAGGAAATCGACGAATGGTTCCACGGCGACCTCGACGTAGCCCAACAGGCCGACCGTGCCCCCTCCGGCCCGTGAAGCTCCTCGTCGACACCCAGACGTACCTTTGGTCAGCCTTGGCGCGGCACCGAGTGTCACGCTCAGCGGCTTCGGCGCTCGGCGACAGGGATGCGGAGTTGCTCGTGAGCCTTGCCTCGCTCTGGGAAGTCGCGACCAAGCATTCACTGGGTAAGCTCCCCTCCCAGGAGGCCTTCGGGACTTCATCGAAGCCCAGCGAGGATCCGGGTTCGTCACGCTGCCCGTGAACGAGACGCACTTGTTCGTCCTTCCCACGCTGCCGCGGCTCCACGGCGATCCGTTCGATCGGATCATTGTCGCCCAGGCCCGCGTGGAGGGCCTCACCCTTGTTACGAGCGACGCGCTCCTGCCCCGGTATGGTGTCCGGACGATTTGGTGACCGCCGCGAGTAGCACCCCAAAACCCGCACCTGCGATACCATGAACCCTCGACCTTTTCGCACCCCCGGAGCTCCTATGCCGACCCCGCGCACCATCTCCCAGAAGATCTGGGACGACCACCTCGTCCGTTCCGAAGCCGGCAAGCCCGACCTCCTCTACATCGACCTCCACCTCGTCCACGAGGTCACCTCGCCCCAGGCCTTTGAAAGCCTCCGCATCAACGGCCGAAAAGTCCGCCGCCCCGACCTCACCCTCGCCACGGTCGACCACAACGTCCCCACGATCGACCGCGAAAAGCCCTGGCTCGACCCCCTCTCGGTCCAGCAAGTGGAGACCCTACGCAAGAACACCGAGGACTTCGGTGTCCCCTACTTCGGCGTCGGCGACGCCCGCCAGGGCATCGTCCACGTCATCGGGCCCGAGCAAGGCCTCACCCAGCCGGGCCTCACGATCGTCTGCGGCGATAGCCACACCTCGACCCACGGCGCGTTCGGGGCGCTCGCCTTCGGCATCGGCACCTCCGAGGTCGAACACGTCCTCGCGACCCAGACGCTCCCGCAGGGCAAGCCCAAGACCATGTCCGTCGAAGTCAACGGCGCCCTCGCCGACGGCGTCACCGCCAAGGACGTCACCCTCGCGATCATTAACAAGATCGGCGTCTCGGGCGGCGTAGGCCACGTCCTCGAATACCGCGGCGACGTCATCCGCGCCCTCTCGATGGAGGGCCGCATGACCCTCTGCAACATGTCGATCGAAGGCGGCGCCCGCGCCGGGCTCGTCGCCCCCGACGACACGACCTACGCCTACCTCGAAGGCCGCAACCACGCGCCGAAAGGCGCCGACTGGGAGCAAGCCCTCGACTACTGGCGCTCGCTCCCCACCGACGACGGCGCGGCCTTCGATACCGTCGTCACGCTGAACGGCCCGGACATCGCCCCGACCGTCACCTGGGGCACGACCCCCGCCCAGAGCGTCCCCGTCACCGGCCGCGTCCCGGACCCCGCCGACGCCGCGAACCCGCAGGCCCGCGAGCTCGCTGAGCGCTCCCTCAAGTACATGGACCTCAAAGCGGGCACCGCCATCCAGGACATCGCGCTCGACCGCGTCTTCCTCGGTTCGTGCACGAATTCGCGCATCGAAGACCTCCGCGCCGCCGCCGCCGTCGTCCGCGGCCGAAAGGTGAACAGCCACGTCCGCGCGATGGTCGTCCCCGGCAGTGGCCTCGTGAAGGTTCAAGCCGAGCAGGAAGGCCTCGACAAGGTCTTCACCGACGCCGGCTTCGAGTGGCGCGACGCGGGCTGTTCGATGTGCCTCGGCATGAACCCCGACATCCTCCTCCCCGGCGAGCGTTGCGCTTCGACTTCGAACCGCAACTTCGAAGGGCGCCAAGGCCCCGGCGGCCGCACCCACCTGGTGAGCCCGCAGATGGCCGCCGCCGCCGCCATCGCCGGCCACTTCGTCGACATCCGCACCTGGAAATAGGTCCGTCGTCCCTCGTCCCCAGTCCTTAGTCCATCGTCTTCGGCGAGGGACGATGGACGAGGGACTCCGTCCTCAGTACCGCGACCACACGGGAGCGGTCGTCCAGACTACGAAGGACGTCGGCCTTCAGGCCCAACCCATGACCAAGGCCGTGGCCCTTTCGTCTTTCGTCCATCGTTCTCGGCCAACACCGAAGGACGAAGGACGAGGGACTAGGGACCAGGCACCGACGAAAGGACCACTAACGATGGAAAAGTTCCAAACCGTCAAAGGTAAAGCCCTCCCCCTCAACCGCGCCGACGTCGATACCGACCAGATCATCCCCGCCAAGTACCTCAAGCGGATCGAACGCACCGGCTTCGGCGAGTTCGCCTTTGAAGCCTGGCGCAAGGACCCCGACTTCGTCGTGAACCGCCCCGAGTACACGGGCGCGCCCATCCTCCTCGCCGGCCCGAACTTCGGTTGTGGCTCCAGCCGCGAGCACGCCCCCTGGGCGCTCGAAGGGCTCGGCATCCGCGCGATCGTCGCGCCCAGCTTCGCCGACATCTTCCGCAACAACTGCGCCAAGATCGGCCTGCTCACGGTGACCCTCCCCCAAACCGACATCGACCACCTGATGGCGCGCGCCGAAGAGCTTCCCAACGCCGAGCTCGTCGTCGACCTCCAGACGCAGACGGTGAGCACCGCCGATGGCAGCTTCACCCGCCAGTTCAACGTCGACCCGTTTGTGAAGAACAACCTCATCAACGGCCTCGACGACATCGGCCTCACCCTGATCGACGAAGCCAAGATCACGACCTACGAGGCGACCCGCAGCGCGCTGAAACCGTCGTTGGCGGCCGGATAGTCGGCGGGATCGCGCAAGGCACTCCGGCTTGCGATAGGATCACGGGATGACGCCCGCCGACGTCTTGCCTACGGCCTTACGGGACACCCTTGCGAACGGGACCGCCGAGGAACGCCTCGCGCTGCGCAACCTTGCATCGGAGACGCGCCTGACTGACAAGGACATCGACGATTTCCGCTTCGCGGTGGCCGGGGCGTCGACGCCCGACGATCTGGTCGACGCTGCGCGGAAGGTCATCCGCCGGCTGCCCGCCGATCGCGGGACCGCGGTCGGACGCGCAGGGGATTGGTTCAACCATCTGGTGTACGAGGTTTTGTACGACCGGGGGTTGCTCGATGGAGCGCCGCCCACTCCGCCCGTGCCTGCCGTTGCTGAGGACGGCAGGCCAGTCACCGTTCGGGCCGAGTACTTCAGCTTTGCTCCCGGCAATCCCCGCTCGCTTTGGATTTCGCCGTTCACCGATGGCGACGCCGACGCGGTGGCGGATCAACTTGGGCTCGCCCACCTGACGGGCACGGTCGAAACGACGCTGCTTCGGCTCCCCATACCGGTGGGAGACCCCGATACCGCCCTTTTCCGGCCCTCGGTTCTCGATGCCGAGGCTCGCTGGTACTGGCGCGGCCCGTCGATGCCCGGTGCGCCATGGGGAGTGACTCGCCAGACTTCTGATTGCACGGCTGGCCACCCAGAGCTCATCGCGACGGTCGTCGAGGCCCCGCGGACGGTGAAGCTCGTAGGCCCACTCTCGGCGAAGGATCGGAATGGCTGCCTCGGAGGCGCACCGTGATATCCCTGCAAAACCTCGAAGAAATGGATGATGCGCGCTTCGCGGCGTGGCTGCGCAGCCGCCTCCGCGGCGCGACCGCCGACCCGCCCTACAACCGTGACCACGAAAGCCAGCACACCTTCGTGGTCCACGCCTCGCGGACCGGGTCCGAAGCTCTCAAGCGCAGGATCGAAAGCGGGCTCATCGGCGAAATCCAGGACGCGGTCGCAAAGGACGCACTCACCAACGAGGAGAACGAGGGGGTCTGGAGCGCCGCCGCCGCCATCCTCCGCCTGCAGCTCAATGAGGCCATCGATCCGCTTTTCGGGCTGCTTCGAAAGCACGGGCACATTCCGCCCGGGTCGAGCGCGCTGACCTCCCAAGCGGAGCGGTCCGTCATGCGGACGATCTTGACGCTTGGAGCGCCGGACGAGATGCGGTGGGTTTGGTACACACTCTGGCAGGACGAAGCGCGCCCCGATTTCTGGGACATCGCCACCTGGGGACTCCGCAAGGCCGACCCCATGGCCGCCCTCGACATCTTGCCGCTCGCGGCTCATCGTTCCCGCCGCGACCCGAACTGGCCGGTTGAGAACATCCTGATGGCGCTCTGGGAGGAACCGTCCATCCCGAAAGCGAAGCTCAAAGCAAGTCTGGCCGACTCACCGGAGGACTTCCAGACGTTTCGGAAGGCGCTCAGCCGGTTCGGTGAGGAGTGGGCGAGTCGCATCCTCTACCCACGGCTCCTCGCGCGCGCGCAGAGGGCGACCCCCGGACGCGGGTTTCTTGAGCACGTTGCCGGCGAGGCGTGTAAGCCGATGGTCGCGGCATGACCACCAAGGCCGACCGCAAGGTCATCACCTTCTACTCCTACAAGGGCGGGGTGGGGCGCACGATGACCCTCGCCAACGTCGCCTGGCGCTTGGCCAACAAGAGCGGCTTCCACGTCATCGTCGCCGACTGGGACCTCGAAGCCCCCGGCCTCCACCGCTTCTTCGGGATCACCGACGAGCAGGCCGAAACCACGCCCGGCATCCTCGAATTCCTCGAGGCATGGAAAGCCGCGATCGACGAAGACGCCGAGACCGCGCCCGACCTGACCCCCTGGCTCCTCGACCTTCCAGACGACCTCAAGCCGAAGTTCGGCAGCGTCCGCGTCTTGACCGCGGGCAAGCAGACCGACGACTACAGCCGGCGCATCTCGGGCTTCGATTGGCGCGAGTTCTACGACAAGCGCTGGGGCGCCGCCGCCGTCGAAACCCTCCGCAAGCAGCTCATCGACGCCGCGGACGCAAAGGCGCCGGGCGAACCCGGCGTCGTCCTCGTCGATAGCCGCACCGGGATCACCGACCTCCGCAGTATCTGCACGGTCCAACTCCCCGACGGCGTCGTCCTCATGACCACCCCCACCGAACAGGGCCTTAAAGGCACCGAACGCACCGCCCGTCTCATCCGCACCCGCAACCTCCAAGAGAGTTTCGGGCGCTCGAAGGCGACCGTGTGGTTTGTGTTGGCCCGCCTGCCCAGTTGGGGACTTGCCATCACGAGAAGGTGGATTGGTGACCACGAGTCCTGGTGGCTCCGCGGCGTCGAGGGCGGATTGTGGGAGCCGAGCGAACATCGGTGGGGTTTGACGACGTTCAGCATCTCGCACAGCGATGAGTGGACCATCGGTGAGAACCTGCTCACTCACCACGATTCGGAGCGAGACCAATTGGGCCGGGAGTACGACGAGCTGGCAGACAAGCTGGCCTATTGGGTCCGATTCCAGGAGCAGTCGCTGGTCCTGCGGCTGTCGGAGAATGCAGCGTCCCTCCCGCCTGAAGCGAAGGTGCTCCACGAGAGGCTTACCGCCGCTCGTGCGCGGCGTGACGTGCAAGGTCAGGCTGATGCGCTCATTGCTGCCGGCGAAGTCAGGAGCAGTCACGGCGACCGGCTGGGCGCTGTGTCGGCCTTCCTGGAGGCCACCGCGTTGTGTCGAGCACTCGACGACGACAACAACACTGTTTGGACTGCACATCTGTTGGCCCGCGCCTTACTGGACGCGGGCCTCGTTGACGACGCCCAGGCTCATGCGTTGGACGCGGTTGGTGCGAGCCGGTCGCTGGTTGATTCGCTCCTGCGCGACGCGATCCTGGCCGCCAGCTTGGACGCACTCGCGGCGTGCGAGTACGCCGCCGGCCGGCCGGACGTTGCGCTGCCCTATGCCCTGGAGTCAGTCGAGCTGTGGCGCAGCTACGTTCCAATGCTGCCGCCGGTCGCCAGAGGACTTGGTCGGAGCCTGAGGACGCTTGGGGCCGTCCGACTGGGCCTGGGCGACCCGCACCAAGCAGTCGCCGCGGCCGAAGAGGCGGTTCAACTTCGTCGTGATCTGCTTGAGGCCGAGGTTCGGCCGGACTTGGGCGATGTAATCGAGCAGGCGGATGCGCTCACTACCCTGGCGCTTGCGCAGAGCGAACTCGGACTAGCAGAAGCGATTCGAACCGCAGCCGACGCCGCGGAGCTTTCGGACTGGTTAGTGCGAGACAATTCGAGCAGTCACGAACCGGTTTTGGCCCGGAGTCTCCGCGTCTTCGCCGTCGCGACGATGAATGGGCGACCGGGTGGTACCGGCGCCTGGTCGTGGTGCACCGGGGCCGTCGGGATCTATCGGAGGCTCGCAGCCACCGAGCCCGCCCCGTTTGCATGGCGGCTCGCGGAATCTCTCGAAACCCTCGGCCGCATCGCGGCAGCCGAGAAGAATCCGTTTGAGGCCGCCAAGCACTTCCACGAAGGCCTCCAGACGCTCGCACCCTGGTTCCAGAAGTACCCCAAAGCCCACGCCAAGCTCGCCCGCAAGCTGGTCGACGGCTACGAGGCCGCCCGTCGCGAGACCGGCGAGCCCCGCGACGACGCCCTCCTCGCCCCCATCCTCGCGACCCTCGCAACCGTCGACTCCCCGCCAACCGGTTAACCCCGCCCCGCGCCAAATCCCCCTCCGCGTTCGCTGCCCAGCTCCGCTACGCTCGTCCCCATGCCCCGCTCCTCAGTACCGCGACCACACGGGAGCGGTCCCGTCGACTCCGCACCCGGGGGCCACGCAGTCCGGCCACGCGCCCCCGCTACGCTCGTCCCCCTGCCCGCCGCCACACACCGAGGGACGAAGGATAAGGTACAACGGCCGCGCCCCCCAATGAGCCTCATGAGCCAAGGCTCATGAAACGTCCGGAGACGCCCCAAGGCTCATCCATCCGCCCCGAGGCTCATCTCCGCGACGACCCCGGCCACGCAGGCTCACCCGAGGCTCATCACCCCGACGAGGGACGAAGGACCAGGGACGAGGGACTACTCACCCCGACGAGGGACGAAGGACCAGGGACTCGGTCATGGGCAAGCTTCACACTCATGTAGAGAAACACCTCGCCGTCCACCCACTCCGCCAGGCCGTCTTCGTAATCCAGGTCAAGGAACTCCTCGAAGGACATCCGGGCCGAAGCTACGAAGTCGGGACGATTGCTCGCGACGAAGACAACGGGGTACCGGACGCCATGAGCGCCGGGATGCGGGCAACCCGCTGGGACATCACGGGCGGGTGGGGACGCGGTAGAGGCGGCCATCCTTGCATCATAGCCGACCCGTCCTGTCGCGGTTCAACACAAAACGGGCGGGCCGTTGTCGGCCCGCCCGTCGGTTCAGGTGTCTCGAGGTAGCGCGACGCTACTTCGTCAGGATGTGGATCGTGCACGCCGAGCAGAGCCCGATCACGTGCGCGAGGCCGACCTTCGAGCCTTCGACCTGACGCCCGCCAGCCTGCCCGCGCAGGTGGAAGACGATCTCGGCGATGTTCGCGACGCCCGTCGCGCCCAGCGGGTGACCCTTCGAAAGGAGGCCGCCGGAGGCATTGACCACGGCCGTGGTCTTCGGGGCATACGTCTTGTCCTGGAAGGGGGCGATGTCTTCCTGGTACTTGGTCGGGATCTTGTTGGTGATCCAGGGCGCGCCGCTCGCGACGTGCTTGCCGGCTTCACCGTCGCCGCAGAGGCCGAGGTTCTCGTAGTGGAGGAGCTCGGCGGTCGCGAAGCAGTCGTGGAGCTCGACCTGCGAGAGGTCCTCGGGGCCGAGGCCGGCCTGCTTGTAGGCGATGGCGGCCGCGTTCCGGGTAAGGGTGTTGATGTCAGGCATCGTCAGGTCGCGATCGGTATACGGGTCCGAGGTGAGGACCGAGGCGGCGACCTTGATCGGCTGCGTGGTGAACTGGCGGGCCTTCTCCATCGAGCAGAGGATGGCCGCGGCAGCGCCGTCGCCCGTCGGGCAGCACATGAGCAGCGTGTTGGGGTAGGCGATCATGCGTGAGTTCATGACCTCGTCCAGCGGGGATTCCTTCTGGTACTGGGCCAGCGGGTTCTGCGTGCTGTGGAGGTGGTTCTTCACGCTGGCGAGCGCGAAGTGCTCGAGCGGCGTGCCGTACTTCTTCTTGTGCTCCATGCCGGCCATGCCGAACACGGCGGGCATGAGGCCCGAGCCGACGCGGCCTTCGAGGGCCGTCGCCGGGTCTGCGCGGCCAGCGCCACCGAGGAGGCCCTGCTTGCCCATCTGCTCGGAGCCGACGGCCATGACGACGTCGTAGGCGCCGGAAGCGATGGCGAAGTACGCCTCGCGGAAGGCCGTCGAGCCCGTCGCGCAGGCGTTGGCGACGTTGACCACCGGGATGCCGGTCTGGCCGAGGTTCTGGAGGATGCGCTGGCCGGAGCCGGAGGTCGCGTAGAGGTTGCCGCTGTAAAGCGCCTCGACGTTCTTCATCGTCATGCCGGCGTCCTTCAGGGCTTCGAAGCCGGACTGCGCGGCAAGCTGGGCGACATCGCGGTCGGGATAGCGACCGAACTTGATCATGGAGACGCCAACGATGGCTACTTCACGCACGGATTCTTTCCTTCTTTCCTAGTGATCGTTGAGGGTCGCTACCGGTTAGGCAGGCATGAACTTGTAGGCAACGTAGGCGTTGCCTTCGCGGTCTTCCGAGACCTTCTCGGTGACCATCTTCACGCGCATGCCGAAGTCGATGTTTTCGGGCTTTGCTTCGACGGCGAGGTTCGTGTTCACGCAGACGCCGTCGTCGAGGTCGACGATTGCGGTCGCGTAGGGCGGGTTCGCATAGGCCGGGGCCTGATGGATGATCGACCAGACGTGGATCGCGCCACTGCGGCCGAGCTTCACTTCATTGAAGGGCCCCTCGGAGCTGCAAGCGCCGCAGTATTGCCGGGGCCCGAGATAGAGCACCCCGCACTTCTGGCACTTGTTGCCCATCAGGTAGTCCTCATCGCGGGTGGCCCCCAACTTGAGCCACGGGACCAGGGACCGGGTTTCGGGTGCGGCTGCGTCAGCCAAGCGGACTCCCCCTTCTTCCATGTGGTGGACGACCTCCGGACGGAGGGACGCCAAGGGCGCCTCCCCCGGAGCAGAGCACCTTGCATTCTCCCGGCGCGCCTATGGCTCGTCAAGGTGCGATAAATGGGGTGAACCGTACGGCCGCCCGAACCGCGG
>JBJXFX010000071.1:0-14052 GCA_046152925.1 Dehalococcoidia bacterium | reverse complement strand
CCTGCGCCTCCGGCCCCAGCGCACCCGTGATCCCGACCCCCCAGTCTGCGCCAAGGTGGCGGCGGGCCGCCTCCGCCATCGCCGTTGCCGTCTGTGGCGAGACCACGCCGTACTCCTCGATGACACCGGCCGGTACGCCGTGCGCGATCTTCTGGTCCGTCGCGTATGTCACGAGGCCGCCAAGAAAGTACGCGCTGGCACCCGCCGCGTCCGTCAGCGTCGACGCGAGCAGGCCGCCGGTGCATGACTCCATCACGCCGAGCGTCTGCCTGCGCTCGAGGAGCGCGTCGGCGAGCTTGCCCTCGAAGGTGTCGTCGTCCTTGCCCCAGATGGCGGCGCCGAAGATGCGGTCCATCTCGGCTTCCACGGGCCGGATGTGCGCCCAGGCTTGCTCGCGGGTGGCGCCCTTCGCGCCGATCCGCAGATGCACCCCATCCGCCCGCGCATAGGTCCCGATCCCGACCGACGGCGTGCCATAGAGCGGCGACGCCATCTCGTCGACGGTGCCCTCGCCGATGCCGACTGTCTTGACCGTCCGCGTGACGAGGACGCCGCCGGGTGAGCGCCGTTCGAGTTCGGGCTTCACCTCGTGCGCCCACATCCGTTCCATCTCGCCCGGTACGCCAGGCATGCAGACGAGGACGCGGCCCTCTTGCTCCACCCACCAGCCGGGCGCCGTCCCGCGAGGGTTCTCGAGTGGCCGGGCGCTCGGGATGATCCAGGCCTGTTTGAGGTTCCGCTCGGGCATCGCCGCCCCGCGATTTGCGAAGAAGGCCCGCAGTTTCGCCTCGAGTTCGGGCACCACCACGGGCGTCTCGCCGAGGAGCGCGCATATGCCCTCGCGCGTCATGTCGTCGTCGGTCGGGCCGAGGCCGCCGGTGCAGACGATCAGGTCGCTTCGGCCCCAGGCGCGCTGGAACGTCTCCACGATGCGGCCCATGTTGTCGCCGACCACCGACTTGTAATACAGGTCGATCCCGAGTTCCGGAAGCTGCTGGGCGATGTGGGCGCTGTTCGTGTCGATGATTTCGCCGAGCAGGATCTCGGTACCGATGGCGATGATTTCCGCTTTCATGCGCGTCATCCTACCCGCGGCCCTGGCACAGCGCCTGAGCCGCTTGTGGCAGCGGCGGGCGCCGCCCAGAATCGCGAGGCCAACGTTGGAAGGAGAATCGACGATGAAAGCTGCCGTGTTGTATGGCGTGGGCCAGCCACTCCGGATCGAGGATGTCGAGGTCGACACGCCCCAGGCCGGCGAGGTCCTGATCAAGACCAGCGCTACGGGCGTCTGCCATTCGGACCTCCACTTCATGGAGGGCAAATGGATGTTCCCGATGCCCGCCGTGCTCGGCCACGAATCGGCCGGCGTCGTCGAGGCGATCGGCGCTGGCGTAACCAACGTGAAGCCAGGCGACCGCGTCGTGGTCGCGTTCGTCCAGTCTTGTGGCCATTGCGACCGCTGCATCACCGGCCGTCCGAACCTCTGCTCGAACACCCAATCGCTCAACCGGATCGGCCGGATCAAGCTCAACGGCACGCCGATGATGCAGTTCGCGGGCATGTCCGCCTTCGCCGAGTACCAGCTCGTCTCGTCGGCCGCCTGCGTGAAGGTGCCGGATGGCGTGCCCATGGAAGTCGCCGCCCTCGTCGGGTGCAGCGTCATGACCGGCGTCGGTGCAGTCACCAACACGGTGAAGCTCCCGGTCGGGTCGACGGTGGCCGTGGTCGGGTGCGGCGGCGTCGGGCTGAACGTGATCCAGGGCGCTGCGCTCGCGGGCGCCTCGCGGATCATCGCGGTCGACCTCATGGAGTCGAAGCTCGCGGCCGCCAAGCAATTCGGCGCCACCGACATCGTCGACGCTTCGAGCGGCGACAGCGTTGCGGCGGTCCAGGCGCTCACGGGCGGCGGCGTGGACTTCGCGTTTGAAGCGATCGGCCTGATGAAGACGGCGCAGCAGTGCTGGTCGATGGTCAAACGCGGCGGGACGGCCGTCGTCGTCGGCATGCTGCCCTTGGCCGAAGAGCTGACCCTGCCGCAGGCGGGCATCGGCTTCCTCGGCGAGAAGGGGATCATCGGCTCGTATTACGGCTCCACGCGCCAGACCTACGACATGCCCTGGCTGATGGAGCTCTACCGGCAGAAGCGCCTCAAGATCGACGAACTGATCAGCCGCCGCTACCCGCTCGCGGAGATCAACGAAGCCTACGACGCGCTCAAGGCTGGCGAAGTCAACCGCAGCGTGATCGTCTTCAATTGACCGAGAGCGCCGCTCTCGCTGCCGGCGCTCCCGGCGCTCCCGGTGACGACAAGGAAGTGGCGAGACAAAGCGGCCCGCCTACTGGCGGGCCGCTTGCTGAGTCGTGCGGGGGCCGGCGAGCTACTTTTCGCAGGCGAGGACGGGGTCGTAATCCGGGATGTCGGTGATCTTCGCGGTTGGCTGGATCCAGGCGACCTTGCCATCCTTGCCGACGACGACGACGACGCGGTTGGCGAGGCCAGCGGCCTCGATGTACACGCCATACGCCTTGGAGACGGCGCCCTTGGGCTCGAAGTCGGAGAGCACCGGGTAGGTGACCTTCGTCGCGTCCTTCCAGGCCTTCAAGCTCCAGGCGTTATCGCAGGAGATGGCGACCGGGATGGCGCCCTGGCTGGCGAACTCGGCCTGCTTCGCTTCGATTATCGGCAGTTGGTTCGAGCAGACCGGCGAAAAGGCGGCCGGCACGAAGTTGATGATGACGGCGCTCTTGCCCTTCTGGTCGCTGAGCTTGAACTTCTCGCGGGTCGCGGCGTCGGAGACGAGGTCGAAGTCGGGAGCGGTGTCGCCCACCTTCAGGGTTGCGGTTTCAGCCATAGTTGCGCCTCTTTCTCGAGGGAGTGATAGGTCGATGGTAGCAGCGCCCGCGCGCAGTCGCTCGCTGCGGGCGCTGCCCCAGGCTCAGCCGCCACCGATCCAGCGCCGGTAGTAGAACGGGTCGGCCGGGTCGCCCGCGACCCGCTGTTGCAATTCCTGCACCCAGAGGTCGAGCGGCAGTTCGTAGTCGTCCAGCCGTGGGAACGGGTTGGACCAGCGATCACTGAGCGCCTGCCCGATGACGACAAGCGCATCGACCGCCAACTCGGCGACCTCCTTCTGGCGGACGCCAGAGCGCTGGAGGACGGCCGAGATCAGTTCGTTCATGAGGCGCCCGCCAGGGATCAAGGGCAGTGCTCGCGTGTTCATCACCGGGAAGAAGATGTCGATCGCCCGCGGCCCGGGCGCTCCGTAGCGGCGCTGGACTTCCTCGTGAATGATGTCTTTCGGGAGGTAGAGGCTGGTGGAGTAGGCGCCTTGCCGCGCGAACGCAGGGCTGACCGGGTCGCGGCTCTCGCGGTCCAGGCTGCCGCGCCAGTCGGCGTAGACCTCGCAGGCGACGCCTATGCCCGCTACCGCTAGGGCGCGCGGGAAGGCGACCGCAAGTTCGCCCATGACGAACGCGGTCGCCTCGATCTGCTTCTCGCTCAGCAGCGGCAGCTTCCATTGGAAGAGTTCGTCGTCGTCGATGTCCTTGGCGTAGACATCCGGCAAACCCGGCAGGATGCCTGAATTGGCAGCCGCCACGGTGTTGATGTAGACGATGTCGCGCGCGCCCGCGGCCCGAAGTGTCGCCACGAGCGAGTCGAAGTCGGGGCCTTCGAGCGCGAGGCCATCATTCGTCCAGGTAAATGCGAGCTTCCGATGCGACGCTTCGGCGAGGGTCCCGAAGAGCTGGCCAGTCGCATGGCCAATCGACTGCCGAAGGTCCCGTGAAACGACCGTGACGCTCGCCGGCAAGCCACTCGCCAGCAGCGCCGTGACGTAGGCGCCGCCCAGGCCCGGTCCGGTGCCCCCGGCGATCAGGAAGTGGCGGCCTGCGGTCCAAGCCAAGGCCTCCGCGTTCGTCCCGAGCAACGGCCGCTGAGTGGCCACACTTCTCGCGATCAGCGCGTCGCCATCGGCCAGGAACGTGGCGTCGCGCGGCGGACGCTGCAGTGGCGGACCGCCTTCACGGATGGGAAGGCCTGGGTACGGGTGCATCGGTCGCTCCTTGAGCGGGGTGCCGGTCAGGGTACGGAGGGAGGGGCGAAGCCGCACGAGTCCCCACAGATGTTGGAGCCTGCCAACAGGGACGAAGCCAGCTCGAAGCGGAACCCAACAGTACCGCGACATCGAGGGAGCGGTCGCGGCGACGCCAGCGACGGACGCAGCGCGAGGAGCCCATCATGCCTTGGCGAACTGGCCCGGCTGGCGGCCAGCACCCGGAGGCCCTGCGAACGCCTGCGCGAACCGCATCCACTCCTCGGCGTCGGCGCCACTGATCTCGAGGCCCGTGTCGAGGTAGTGCCGCCGTTGCGTCACCACCATGCAGAAGTCGAGAGCCCGGCCCCGGATCGTCTGCTCTGCCAAGGTGTCGCCGAAGAGCAGCGGCTCGCCTGACGGCAGCACGAGTTCGACCTTGACCGGCGTCGCGTTCGGTTCGAGGCCCCGCGTGATGTACGAAAAGCTCCGTGTCCGCACGCCCAGGTGGGCGATGTGCCGCAGACGGTCGCGCGGCTCGCGGCCTACGCCCGCGGCGTCCACCACGTCGAGCCCGTGCGACCAGCACTCCATCAGGCGGGCGGTGATGAACGAGGTCGCGGCCATCGGAGGGCCGAACCACGGCATCCGCCGCCCCGCATCGAGGCCCGCCGAGGCCTCAATCAGCTTCGCGCTCGCCTCGCGCCACCAGCTGTGGATTTCGGCGAGGGGCTTCGCCCGGGCTGCTTCGAGGTAGCCCGCGCTGCGGCGGCCGGCGCCGTTAAACGCGTCGACGTCGACAATCGCAAGCCGCGCCATGTCGTCGAAGAAGGCGAGGTGCGCGACCTGGTCACGGATCGCCCAACCGGGGGCCGGCGTCGCGTGCTCCCAGCGCTCGTACGGCGTCTGGTCGAGGACGGCTGCGAGCGCGGCTTGCTCCGCGGCAAGGTCCTGGACGATGGCGGCAAAGGTGTCGGTCATAGCTTGTCCTGTTCAGCGGAAAACCGTCGGCGCTTGATGAGACGACAATGATTCTACCCACAAGATTGGGCTTAGGGACGCCCCTCGCCCGCCGGGTCGGGAGAGGGGTTGGGGGTGAGGGCGGGATCGTGGCAGTACTCGGCGACTGACAAACAGGCTATTAAGCGAGGTGGAGCGCTTTGCGCACGTCGGGATGGGCGATGTCGATGGCGAAGGTGCGGTAGGCGTACGGCGTACCCGTCTCGGGATCACGGCTCTGACGCTCAACATCGAGCCGGATCACGCCGATCGTCACCATGTTGTTGAGCAAGTTCTTCACCGCCATGTCGTCGCGCCCGACGATCGGTTGGACCACGCTGACGAGCCGGTTGAAGGTGAGCCAGGCCATGCCCGGCTTCTGGCGCTCCTCGTAGATCGCGATGATCACGTCGTCACGCTTCTCCGGTGCGAGGTCCGTATAGACGAAACCGGCGTAGTCGTACCGCGGCAGGTCCATGGAAGGGGGCACCTGGGCGCGGATCAGGTCGTCCGGCTCCTCGGGCAGATAGATCCAGTCGATGAAGTCGCGTTGCACGAGCTTGATCTGGCCGTGGCTGGCGAGCGCCTGCGCGAGTGCGCGGGCCTTGCCGCGGACATGTTGGGCGAAGTCGCTCAGCGGCATGCGCTTCTGCAACTCCTGGCCAAGCACGCTCACGGAGATCTCGCGGCGGTCCTTGCGGTACTCCCGTACGACTGCGACCACCTGTTCGAGCACTTCCGCCGTCTTGCGTTGGTCGATCCCCTGGTTGCCATCGAGCCGAAGGTGGTTCACTGCGGTCTCGGCGGTCTGCGCGAAGACGGGCGAGACCTTCTTCGTGGCCGGCTGGGGCGGTGGCGCGACTTCGAGGCCGCCGTCCTCGCGGACGCGCTCGACGTCGATGTCGTAGTAGAGGACTACGTCGGCCTGCTCCGTGAGTTGCGCCGCCGTCGTCCAGCTCACGCCAATGATGACGACGCTCTTTCCCCTCGGCCGCAGCGTGTTGACCACGTGGATGAAGCCGTGGTCGCCGGTGACCATGATGTACGTCGAGATGTTGGGGAACTGGTGGCTGGCCTCAATGCAGTCGGCGGCCAGCTTCACGTCGACCGAGTTCTTGATCGTGATCTGGCCCGAGTCGTCGCTATACCGCTTCGTGAGGACGTAGACCGGTTCGAGGCCGGCGAGGTAGAGGCTCGCGGGGTCGCCGGAGTGCACCGGGTCCTGCCAGTCGGCGTAGGCGCGGGCGTAGACGATGCGGCCGAAGCGTTCGGCCGCCTGGCGAAGGGCGGTCACGTTCGGGCGGCGGTTCCGCTCGCGCAAGCTGAACTTCAGGTTCTCCCAGTCCACGAGGAGGGCGACGTCGCCTTGTTCGGGGACTGATCCGTTCACCGCGTTCGCCATCTTCAGATGGTACCGCGTCCGCGCTTAGCCGAGGTGGAAGGGAAAGCCGTTCTTCAACGCGAGTTGGGCGACCTGGTCTGCCGCCGACCGCGCCTGGCTGATGACGTCCACCGGGTAGTTGTAGCGTTGCTGGTGGAGCCGGAACTCGTCCTCGTCGAGCAGTTCGACGCAGCCGCCGGGCCGCACCGCGACGTCCAGGTCGAGGTCGACATACTCCAGCTGATCGCCGCAGAGCGTCGGCGGCGTGGTCACGTTGCAATACCAGAGCGCGAGCGAGCATCCGGGCTTCGAGAGCCGGAAAACGTTGAACCAGCGGTCGCGCCAGAAGTAGACGCGGCTGTCGTACGGAGAGCGGAACTCGCCGCGGCTCGTGTAGATCGGCGTCCGGGCGTGGTACTGCGTGACCAGCAGGGTGCCGTCGTCCGAGACGACGCGGAACGGCTGAATCCAGTGAGCCGTGCCATCGTACTTCGTCGCGCGGAGCAGGATGCGCGAACCGGGCTCAGCCGTGCGCGGGGGTTCCATGGAGGGATGATACACATACGCGGGGGCCGCGATGCTGCTTTACGTGAAGTTGGCAAGACAATATGCGAAGGTGGTAGCGCCGTTAATCGTTTATCAGTACCAGGCCGAGCACGATCCCGGCGATTGTCGCGGCCACTCCGAGGACCCCGCAGATGACGGCGTGCACCGTCGAGAAGTCGCCCACGATCTCGTGATGCATCGGCGCCGCGTTTGGGTCATCGTGCGCGTGCGAATCTGCCATAGTTGCTCCCTGCCTCGTCGGGGTCCGCTTGGCCAGATTGTCTGTGGCGAGCGCCTTTCACGCACGCCCGCTAGGCTCGATCCATGCCCACGAAGCCCGGTCACCCGCGCGGACGTGTCCGGAAGATGATCACCGTCCCTGGCAACCTTCAGGTCGCCTGCGACCAGTTCAACCGCGGCCAGTACTACGAATGCCACGAAACACTTGAGGAGATCTGGCAGGAGGAGCCGGGCGAGGTCCGGGACCTCTACAAGGGCCTCATCCAGCTCGCGGCGGCCTTCGTCCACCTCTCGCGGGCCAACTACGTCGGCGCGGAGCGGCTCCTAAGGACCTCCCGCGAATACCTCACTCCATACGCGCCCGCAGCCCTCGGGTTCGACATTGCGGGTCTGAGCGGCTCTGCCGGTGAGGTGTACGCGACCCTCACGGCGCTCGGCCCGGATGGGGCTGACCGCTTCGACCTTCGCACAGCACCGGTTTGGCGGCTCGACGAGGCCTCGATCGGCGCCAGCGCGGCCCACTACCGGGCCTGGGGGTTCACCCGTGCGGGCGAGCCTGAGGAGATGGCGATCGACGTCATCGAATAGTCACAGCCCTGTGACCAAAGACGGATGACCGGCGTCCGGGGCGGCCCGACGATCGGAGGACTTGGGAGGTCCACGTGAACGAACTCTTCGGCTTGTCGATGACCACTATCGCCGGTATCTGCCTGGCGCTGACCGCGATCATTCTTGCGTTCGTGGGGTTTATCGCGGTCCGCAACCCCGTGATGTTCAAGACCGGCCTCCGCAACATCCCGCGCCGGCCGGCCCAGACGGCATTGATCGTCGTCGGCCTGATGCTTTCGACCCTGATCGTGGCCGCCGCCTTCGGCACCGGCGACACACTTACCCACAGCATCACCAGCGAGACCTATACGATCCTCGGCCCCGTCGACGAGATCATCGACTGGGACGTCGAAAAGAACCCCGCCCCGACCGAGAAGCAGGTTGTGCCGCTCGAAACGGTCGACAAGCTCGCGGACCAATTCTCTGGCGACGTGGCGGGCTTCGTCGCCGTCGTACAAGAGCAACTGCCGCTCGTGAACACAAGGACGCGCCTCAACCAGGCGGACCTTCGAGTTGTCGCCTTCCGCGAGGGCGACCTCGATCCTTTCGGGGGCCTCAAGGACAAGGACGGCCGCGCCTTCACGCTCGCCGACGGTGAGATCGCGCTCAACCGTGAACTCGCAAAAGAAGTCGACGCCAAGGTCGGCGACCCCGTCGTGCTGATTTATGAAGGCGAACAGCTCCCGTTCACGGTCAAGGCGATCACCGCAAACACCTTCTTCGGTGGTACGGGCGGCACGGACCAACGCGAGGGCGCCGTCGTTGGCTTCGACTTCCTTTCGAAGCTGGTCGGGCGGGAAGGGACCGCCGACGCCGTCCTCGTCTCGAACGATGGGACGACGCGTGGCGGCCTCGACCGCTCCGACGAGGTCGAAGTCCTCGTCGGCCGCGCACTCTTGGGCACTCCCTACGAAATCGAAACGACGAAGAAGGACTCGATCCGCTTCGCCGAACTGCTTGGCAACGTGTTCACCTCAGCGTTCGTGATCTTCGGACTCTTCTCGATCGCCGCGGGCATCCTCTTGATCTTCCTGATCTTCATCATGCTCGCGGCCGAACGGAAGCCCGAAATGGGCATGGCCCGCGCTGTCGGCGCCAAGCGCCGCCAGATCGTCGAAAGCTTCCTGGCCGAGGGTATGGGCTACGACCTCGGGGCTGCAGTGCTGGGCCTCGGAGCCGGCGTGCTCACCTCGCTCGCGATGGTCTCCTTCGTGAAGTACCGCATCGGCGATGGCCTCGGCCTCCAACTCGACTTCAACGTCACCGCGCGGAGCTTGATCGTCTCGTTCTGCCTTGGCGTGATCGTGACCTTCATCGTCGTCTTCCTCGCCTCCTGGCGGGCCAGCCGCCTCAATATCGTGGCCGCGATCCGCGATTTGCCGGAGTCCAAGCCCAGCGACCCCGAGGGCGCCACCGTGTTCGGGTACCTTCGCGCGGCGCTGAACGGCGTCGCAGCGTTCGGAGCGCTCGTCTCGGTGCTCATCCTGCTGCTCTGGCAGCCGGCCATCGGTCTCATCTATCTCGTCCTCGGTGGCATCCTCTTGCCGCTGGCAGGCCCGTGGATCGGCATGCTCCGCGGCCACAATTTCGGCGCCGCCAAGGCCGACCGGAAGGTCGGCGACCCGCTGCCCAAGTGGCCGTTTTGGGTTGGTGGCATCACCCTCGTCCTCGGGGTCGGCGCGATCATCCTCGTGGGATACGCGATCGCTATCCTAGTCACGCGGCTCGTTCGCGACCGCAAGCCGTCGTCCGTGCCGGTCTGGCTCGTGGTCGCTGGGATCGTGGTCCCGGCCATCGGGATCATCCTGGTGGCTTTGCAGGACCGTGCGCGGCATGTTGCCTGGAACGTCGGCTCCGCCTGCGCGGGCTTGCTGATCGCGATCGTGATGATGGCGTGGGGCCTCGAAGCGGACCTGATGGCGCCCTTCGCGGTCGGCCTCTCGCTCGTGGCCCTCTGGGCTGCGATCACCCTCACCTACTTCCACGTCCCAGCGCGGCCCGTCTTCACGATCGCCAGCGCCGTGCTCATGGTGCTCTGGTACGCGCTTCCCGGCGGCCGCTTGCAATCGATCACCGGCGAGCTCAACGCCGACGCCGAGATGTTCTTCGTCACCGGGCTCGCACTGATCACCGCTGGCACCTTCATCGTGGTCTACAACGCCGACATCCTGCTCCCCGCCGTTGGCCGCCTCGGGGCGCGCCTTGGCCGCGTCTACCCGGCCGTCAAGATGGCGATCGCCTATCCGCTGACGAGCCGATTCCGCACCGGCCTCACCATCTCCATGATCGGCCTGATCATGTTCGTCCTGTCGATGAACGCGGCCTTGAACACCAACTTCGACAAGCTCTTTCTCGGTGACGACGCCCTCGGTGGATTCGATGTCCGGGTCGCCGTCAACGGCAACAACCGCGTTGAGGACCTTCGCGCCGCCCTCGCCGCGGGCGCCACGGGGCTCGACGCCGCCTCAGCGGCGGATCCCGCCAAGATCGCGGCCGCCGGTGAGGCGCGCATCGCCTTCGGCTTCGAAGTTGACATCGAAGACCCCTACTGGGACGCCGCAAACGACGACCCAGAGGACCAGTACAAGCACCTGTTCGTCCAGGGTGTCGACCAGGAGTTCGCAACCACACAGCGGATCCCCCTTCTCTTCCGGGCCGCGGGCTACGAGACCGACGCCGATGTCTGGGCTGCCCTGGCCAGCAACCCGAGCTTCGCGATCATCCCGTCGTTGGTGACCTCAGGCGATGGGGGCTTCGGGAGCGGCACCGAAGACCCGCTCACCCTGCCGGAAGAGCAGACGTTCGCCGCCTTCAAGCCGTTCGTCCTCAAGCTTCTGAACCGGACCACGGGCACGCTGACAGAGGTGACCGTGATTGGCCAATCGGCCGATTCGGCGAGTAACTTCTGGCCCGGGCTCATCGTCCAAAAGGACCTCGTCGAGCGCACGTTCCCCGACGCGACCGGCCAGGAGTTCTATCTCGCCCTTGCGGACGGCGTCGACCCAGAGCGCTACGCGAAGCAGGTGGAGGCGACCTTGCTTCAGGTCGAGGCCGAGTCGCTCCAAGACATCATCGACGAGAACCAGGCGATCAGCCAGACGTTCCTCGAGATGTTCCAGGGCTTCCTCGCCCTCGGCTTGCTGGTCGGGATCGCCGCCCTCGGCGTGATCAGCTTCCGCGCCGTAGTCGAGCGCCGCCAACAGATCGGGATGCTCCGCGCCATCGGCTACAAGCGCTCCATGGTGCAGCTCAGTTTCTTGCTTGAGAGCCTCTTCATCGCGCTCAGCGGCATCATCCTCGGGCTTATCCTCGGCGTCTCATTCGCCGCGACGCTGTTCACGAGCGGCGAATTCGGCGAGGCGGCCAAGGGCGTCCAATTCTCGGTGCCCTGGAGCCAGATCGGGATCATGGTCGGCTTCGCCTTGGTGATGACCGCGATCATGACCTTCGTCCCCGCCCGCCAGGCCTCTCGCGTGGCCGTCGCCGAAGCCCTCCGCTACGAATGAGTCCCACGTGGCGAAGCGGCTCCCCTACGGATGAGGATGCAGGTCGACGCGGAGTCCGGCAGTACCGCGACCCCGAGGGAGCGGTCGCGGTGCCGCTAGCGACGGGCTCGGTCAAACGGTAACTGCCGCGCATCTTCGGAGCAGGCATGACCCGTCCGGGCCGCTGGGCTATGCTCAGCGGCCCATGGACGGACGCCCAGAACTGCTCGGCACCCAACTGTTCGACCTCACGGGCAAGGTGGCGCTCGTCACCGGGGCCGGCCGCGGCCTCGGGCGGACGATGGCGCTTGCCCTCGCAGCGGCGGGGGCCGACATCGTGGCGACCGCGCGGACGTCGACCGAAATCGAAGCCGTCGCCGGCGAGGTCCGCGCCCTTGGGCGGCGAGGGTTCGCCGTGACCGCGGACGCGACGGTGCCCGCCGAATGCGAGGCGGCGGTGGCGCGCGCAATCGCGGAACTCGGCCGCCTGGACATCTTGGTGAACAACGCCGGCGTGAACGTGCGCAAGCCGCTCCTGGAGTTGACTGAGGACGACTACCGCCGCGTGCTCGACACCAACCTCGTTGGCTACTTCCATTGGGCGCGGGCGGCCGGGCGCCACCTGGTCGCGCAAGGCTCCGGGAAGGTCATCAACATTTCGAGCATCATGGGCCGGGTCGTCCTCGCCTCCCAGGCCGCGTACGCAAGTTCCAAGGGCGGCGTCGAGCAGCTGACGAAGGTCATGGCGGTCGAGTGGGCGCCACATAACGTCCAGGTCAACGCGATCGGCCCCACCTACTTCGAGACCGACCTGACGAAGCCGCTGTTCGAAGACCCCGAGCGCAACCGCTTCATCACGGAGCGGACGCCGGCCGGGCGCTGGGGCCAGCCGCACGAGTTGGCTGGCGCCGTCATCTTCCTCGCCAGCCGCGCCAGCGACTACGTCACCGGGCACACCCTCATGGTCGACGGAGGCTGGACCGCGTGGTAAGCGCTCACCCTTCGATTAGGGTGAAGAGGTAGCCGTCGGGGCCCATAACCGTGCATTCGCGGTGGCCGTCGGCTTCGTATGGCGGCGCGATGCTGAGGGCGCCTTCGTTCGCCGCTTGGCGAAAGGCCGCATCCACGTTCGTGACCGTGAACGCGATCTCCGCCCCGATGCCGCGCGCGACCCCCTCCTTCTGGACGGCGTTGTACCAAGGGTGGCCGCGATAGGCTTCGTCGCTGTGCAGGAGGACGCGGGAGACACCCGCCTCAAGTTCCGCGAACCCGGGATGCCGCGCGAGGACGCGAAGACCGGCCACCTTCTCGAGGAAGCGTGTCATCCCCGGGATGTCGGTCGTCCAGAGCGTGAGGTGGAGCGCCGAAGCCATGTCACGACAGTCTACGCTGGCTTGAACTTCGGCAGCGAAACGTCCCCGTAGTCGGTGAACGTGACCGAGACCGGCATCCCGACCCGGATCGCGGCGTTCTCGGCGCCGACGATGTTCGTCACGAGTCGCGGCCCCTCTTCGAGCTCAACGATCGCGAGGTTGTACGGAAGCTCGTCGAAGAAGCCTGCGTGGTACTTCTGGTGCATCACGCCGAACGTGCGGACCGTGCCGCGGCCGCTGGCCGCGACCCATTCGACATCGGTCGAGAGGCAGGCGTCGCAATGCTTGCGCGAGGGCATCCGCATCGTGCCGCAGGCCGCGCACCGCATCAGCATGAGGGTGCCGGCCCGCGCGCCATCGAAGAAGGGCTGCGAGTCCTCGTCGGGCTCGGGGATCGGTTTCGTCACGGGGTCTGCCATGGTCTCCGTCCTTCGTCGTTTAGCTGGCGTGCGGGCTGAGGATGAGCGCGCCGTGGTAGGCAAGGGTTCCGCCGTTCCCAGTGCAAAGGATGACGTCGTTCGTCACCTGGCGGTCGCCGCCCTGGCCCCGACCCTGGATGATCGCCTCGCTGAGCGGCGTCATCCCCCACATGTAGTATCCGGAGAGTTCGCCACCGCCCGTGTTCGTCGGCAGCGCGCCGCCGGGACCGAGCTTGCCGTCTTCCACGAAGGGGCCGCCCTCGCCCTTCTTGCAGAAGCCGTAGTCTTCGAGCGTGACGAGCACCGTATACGTGTAGCAGTCGTACAGTTGGCACTGAGAGATGTCCGAGGGCCCGACACCGGCCATCGCGTAGGCGGTCTTCGCCGCGGCTTTGCCGCCGGTCTCGGTCTCTTGATCCCAGCCGGCGCGCTGGGGGTCGCCGGGGTGGCCCTGGCCCATGCCCCAGAGGTATACCGGCGGCTGTTTCATCGCCCTCGCGTCCGAAGCGCCGCTCACGATCACGGCCACGGCCCCGTTCGAGACCAAGCAGCAATCGAGCAGGTGTAACGGCTCCACGATCCAGCGTGAGTTGTGGTAGTCCTCGAGCGTGATTGGCTGGCGCATCTGGGCGATCGGGCTCCGCGTCGCCCAATCCCGCTGGCCGACGGCGATGATCCCGAGTTGGTCCTGGGTCGTGCCGTAGAGGGCCACGTGGCGGCGCGCGGCGAGGGCGTAGCCCGTGTTCGCCCCGAAGAAGCCCGCCGCGGCGTAAAGCCCACTCATGCCGCGCGGCCGTCCCGGCAGGCGGGCGGCGCCACCATAGGCGGCGCCCGAGTTCTTGCCGTCGGTCAGCGGCGCATCGGCGAACACGCAGACCACGTGGTTCGCGAGCCCGGCGTTGATGGCGAGGGAGGCGTATTGCACCATCTGCGCGGCCGTGGAGCCGGCCGCGTTCATGTGGTTCA
>JBJXFX010000069.1:0-48218 GCA_046152925.1 Dehalococcoidia bacterium | reverse complement strand
ACACATCCAAGAAGCTCTCGATCAGCAACATCGCGTTCGTCGGCACGGAACGGAAGGTCGTGGCCCTCACGACGTCGCCCCAGGCCAGCGTGATCTACGCAATCACGACGCTCGAGGTGAAGAACGTCGAAGGCATCGCCCTCACGCTCTCCTCGCCGAGCAATCAGTTCCAAGGCAACGCGTCGCCACCGGCCGCGACACCGGCGGACAACGGCGCGCCGCGCGTCGTCGGGGCCGCCTCGCTGAACAACACGCAGGTCATCGTGGCCTTCAGCGAGCCGATGGCCGAGAACGCCACCAAGCCCGAGCACTACGTCATCGTCCAGGAGAACGTGAACCCCGAATCGGGCTTCCTGCGCGTCTCTGCCGCCTCGTTCTACGAAGGCAACCGGAGCACCGTCCTCCTGACCACCTCGTCGCAGAACGAGCTCACCTACCGGGTGACCGTGGTCAACGCGACCGACCTCAGCGGCATCGCGCTCTCGCCGAAGGTTGTGAACAACGGCGTCCTGGTGGACCCGACCTCGGTGCTCTTCCCCGGCACCCCGCCGGTCGACTCGCAAGTCGACAGCGATGGCGACGGCCTCTCCGACAACAAGGAGATGCGCGGCTGGATCGTGACCATCCACCTCCTGGATGGGACAACGAGCGCCCGCGGCTCGACCTCCGACCCAGCGTCCGCGGACTCCGACGGCGACGGGCTCGGCGATGCGCAAGAGGCGAACCTCCGCTTCGACGCCCGCGACCCGGATAGCGACGACGACCAACTGAGCGACTACGCCGAGTTCAACGAGATCTACTCGAACGGCCTCGACCAGGACTCCGACAACGACACGCTGGACGACTTCCTCGAGTTCACCTTCTTCTTCACGTCGCCGCTCTTCGCCGACACCGATGGCGACCAGATCAAGGATGGCGACGAAGTGATCGGCAGCCGCAACCCGCGCGTCGCCGACCTTCCACGCCCCGAGATTTCGGTCGGATCGGTCAACCTCCAGCTGGACGTCAAATTCAGCGAAACCAAGGACGACCAACGCCGCGAGCTTGAGACCAAGTCGATCGCGAGCACCCTTACCCAAAGCAGCCGCCAGACACACACGCGCAGCGACACCGTGAGCGCCGAGATTCACTTCGACATCGGCACGACCGACGGGGCAGACAAGACCTCGCTCTACGCGCGCGGCGGCTTCTCGGTCGGCTACACCTTCCAACAGACCGACGAATCCGAGACCGCGACTCAGCAGGAGTACGCCCGTTCGCTGACCACCGACCGCGAAGTGACGCGGGGCTTCACCGTCCAGCGCGAAGTGACCGGGGCCGTCATGCAGGTCGCAGTCGAGCTGCGAAACCTGAGCACGATTGCCTACCGAGTCCGCAACCTCCAGGTCACGGCGTTCATCCAGGACCCGCTCGACGCCTCACGGCTGACGCCGGTCGCCACGCTCCTCCCGGATGCAGAGCCTGAAGAGGGCTTCACCCTTGGGCCGCTGGCTGCCCAAAAGGGTCCGTTCGTCTTCTCCAACACCACTATCGTCCCGACGCTGGTCCAAGCGCTGATGGCGAACTCCGCCGGGCTTATCTTCCGGATCGCCAACTACGACATCATTGATGAGAGTGGTCGCAACTTCGCCTTTTCCGGGCAGGAGATTGTGGAACGGACCGCCCGCGTCACGATTGACTTCGGAGGGGCGAGTAGCCTGCGGGCCCTCCTCGGCGGCCCTCCTGCGCCCGACGAACTCCGTCCTGGCGACGAGACCGAAATCCACCGCGTCGCCATCAGCGCCGGCCGCGCAATCGACGACACGAACGAAGACGGCAAAATCGACCGCTTCGCGCAAGAGATTTTCGACACGAACGGCGTCTCTCAAGGCGTCGACTACGACGGTGACGGCGATGCGGACGAGGACGATGAGGGCTTCGAACGCGATACCGTTGTCTCCTTCGACGGCACCGGCAAACCAGTGGGCATCGGGCTGCATGCTGCCCTCGCGGCCATCGGCCTCACCCGCTACAACGAAACGACCACGCCGATGGCCAACCTCTCTGACGACGAAATCCTCAACAGCTACTCCACGATCGTCGTCAGCGGGCGAGAGAAGATCGCCCGCATCCGCGGGCTGAAGAACGACGACCTCAACCGCAAGTTCTGGGAAATCCTCACGCCACTCGGGGTCGACCACATCACGGACCTCAACGACCTCGTGCTCAAGTCGAATTCGCCGGTGAGCCTCAACTTCGTCCAGGACTTGGACCAGGACGGCCTCACCGCCGATGTCGAATACTTCCTGCGCACGTCGGACAGCGACCTGACCGTCTCCAACGCAGCTGCCTGCGGTGGCGGGACCCGCCCGCGCGGGCGCGACACCGATGGTGACTGCCTTGATGACCGCTTCGAGGCGCTGATCGGTTGGACCGTGATCACGCCCCAAAAGACCTACAAAGTTTGGTCGTCGCCCAAGCGCGCCGACTCGAACTTCGACGGCCTGACCGATACGTTCGAGGCCCCGTCGGGCTGGACAGATTCGAACACCAATAGCCTCCGCGACCGCCTCAACGAGGTCTTCCAGAGTCCAGGCACAGGGGCTTCGACGGACTGGGTGCTCGACCCGATCCGCTGGGACACCGACGCCGACGGGATCAACGACTGGGACGAAATCAACGGCTTCACCGTCACCCGCCTGACTGATGGGTCCGTGATTTTCCGCGGCCAGAATCCGACGACGCTCATTAGCCCGAGCCCGCTGAACCCCGACAGCGACGGCGACACATTCGACGACGGGTTTGAGCGGTCAGTCGGCCTCGACCCAACGGACCCGAGCGACCTCGACACTGACGGCGATGGGCTCCCCGACCCCGTGGAGACCGCCGGATGGGTGGTGACGACCGTCGCCGTCAGCACGTCGCCGTTCGTCAACGGCGCATCAAGCGCGGCCACCCGAACGTCGCTGACCAACGACGACGACAGCGACGACGACGGCCTTACCGACTTCGAGGAGTACTTCCTCCGCACGAACCCATCGAACGCGGACACCGACGGAGACGGCGTCAGCGATCGGCTGGAGGTGCTCGGTTACACCATCCCGCACAAGGTTGGCGGCGACGACCTGGGCATCATCAAGACCCTGGTTCTGGACGCCGACACCGACAACGACAAGAAGAGCGACGGCGCCGAGGCGGAACTCGTCTTCAACGAGCTGACGCGATGGATCGTGAACGTCCCCGGTATCGCGCCGTACCGCGTCTACTCCAGCCCGCTTGTGGCGGATAATGATTTCGACAACCTGGTCGACGGCGACGAGTACTTCTACAAGACCGACCCGCACAACGGGAATACCGACGGCGATCGCCGGAACGACAAGGTTGAGGTCGATCAGAGCACAAACCCACTCGTCCCGGACCTTCGGGTCACCGTGGTTGCCGAATCTGCGACCGCTAGCTCGGGTGGTACGTTCAACTTTAACATCTCGGTCCGCAAGCCTGACTCGTCACAACCTGTCGGGCTTGCCGCCACGCCGACCGTCCTCTACAGCAACAACGCAGGAAGCGGGAACACCGTCGGCCTGGTCCGATTCCAGCAGGACGGTATTTACCGGGCGGAGCTCTACTTTGCCTACTGGAACGGATCGGGCTACACCGACACTGGCGGCACGGGCCTGATGAACGTCGGCGGTGACAACACCTACGACCCGGGAGCCTATGGCATACCGAACGGAGCGACCTTTCTCGTCCGGATGGAGATAGACGCGGACGGCAGGGGCGGGTTCGTAACGTCCCCAGACAAGTCCTGGGTCTACAGCTCCGGGAGTGCTGCCAAGGCGACCTATCGTGGTTCGGATATCCTCACAAGCGCCGACTTTGACTTCCAAGGACTAGAAATCCCGGTCGGGAATCCGCAAGACCTCCCTGTCGCAAGCCGTTCAACCAGCTTTGGCCTTGCTGAGGGCCAGCGATTCTGCGTGGAGGGATACGCCGAACGCCCGAGCATCATTGGCAGCAACTTGGGCTGCATCGAAGGCGTCAAGGCTTCCCAAGACGACGGCACCGGCTCGACCATCACCCAACGCGCGGTCTGGTCGTACAGCGATGTCGTTGATGACTTCATCGAGGACTACTACTTTTCGACCGACCTCAGCGGCATCACCTTCACGATGAGCTTCTACTACATCATCGAGTAGCGGCCCCCGTGCCAGCACCGACCGCGAGGCCGCGCACCATCCAAGGTGCGCGGCCTCGTGCGTTGTCGCGGCCCGGCGCCCATGCCCCGACTGGCACTGCGTGGTACCCTCCCCACCGAACCTCAGTTGCTTAGGAGTCCCCTTTTGGCCCGGAAAAAGGTCACGATTATCGGCGCCGGCGCGACCGGCGGTGCCATGGCCCAGCGCCTTATCGAGCGCAACATCGCCGACGTTGTCCTCCAGGACGACCCACAGTTCGCAGGCACCATGCATCACGGCAAGGCCCTGGACGAGATGGAGGCCGCCGCCTGGCAAGGCTTCAGCGTCAAAATCAGCGCGACCGACGGATGGGAAGAGACCGCGAACTCCGACGTCGTCATCTGCACCGCCGGCGCCCCGCGCAAGCCGGGCATGAGCCGCGAAGAGCTGCTCAACGGCAACGCGGCGATCGTCCGGGCGAAGATCAGCGAAGCGGCGAAGCATTCGCCGAACGCCGTCATCATCATCTTCGCGAACCCGATGGACGCGATGTGCCACGTCGCCCTCAAGGCCTCCGGCTTCCCCGCGAGCCGCGTGATCGGCCAGGGTGGCATGCTCGACTCGGCCCGCTACCGCTACTTCGTCTCCGCCGAGCTCGGTGTCTCGCCCCTCGACGTCCACGGATACGTCATCGGCGGTCACACGGACACGACGATGGTGCCGGTCGTCTCGCAGACGCGCGTCGGCGGGGTGCCACTCACGGACCTGCTGCCCAAGGACCGCATCGATTACGTCGTCGCCAAGGCGATGCGCGGCGGCGCCGAGATCACGGAGCTCTACAAGACCGGGAGCGCCTACTACGCGCCGTCGGCCGCGACGGTCGCGATGGTGGAGTCGGTCATCCTCGACCAGCGCCGCCTGCAGCCGTGCAGCGTCCTCCATTCCGGCGAATACGGGATTTCGGATGTCTACTCCGGCACCGTGGCGCAGCTCGGCGAAAAAGGCATCATGCGGACCTTCGAACTGCCCCTGACCCCAGAAGAGAAGGAAAAGGTCGTCGCCGCCGCGAACGCGACCAAGGAGCTCGTGAAGCTCATCACGGACTGACGCCAATGGAAGCACCGAGGATCCGGCCGATCGTGCTCGCGGTCATCCGCAACCGCGGCCGGGTCCTCGTGTTCGACGGCGAGGACCGTTCGCACACGCTCGCCCGGTTCTGCCGCCCGCCCGGCGGCGGCATTGAATTCGGTGAGTCCAGCCGGGAAGCACTCGACCGGGAAGTCCGAGAAGAGATCGGCTGCGACATTGCCGCCGCACGCCTGTTGGGCATACTCGAGAACCGCTTCTCGTTCCAGGACCGGCGCGGGCACGAGGTCGTCTTCGGGTACGAAGTTGAGTTGGCGCGCCGGGATCTGTACGACCTCGAAGTCATCCCCGGCGACGAGGGCGGGACGCCAATGCCCCTGCGTTGGCATGACCCCGCCGGCACGGCTGTGCGCCTCGTCCCGGACGGACTCCGCGACCTGTTGTAGGCCCGCGGGCACGGCCGTCCTGGTAAGATGTCGCTATGGTCGCGATCGTGCTCGACCGGCCCGGCGCCCCAACCGTCCCGCCCCTCGCGAACGGCGATAACCTCACGCGCGACGAGTTTGAGCGGCGTTGGGCCCTCCACCCCGAAATCAAACACGCCGAACGCATCGACGGTATCGTGTACATCGAACTGAGCGTCGGGCGTGAACACGGGATTGCGCATTCCTTAGTCAACGGCTGGCTCTTCACCTACGCCTCCACGCGCCCGGGCCTTGAACTCGCAGACAACACGACGGTGCGGTTGGGCGATAACGACCTCCAACCAGACCTCTACCTGCGCCGCCGGGAGCCACGTGACCGCCATTCGCCAGAGCTGGTCTTCGAAGTCGCAGCGACCAGCGCCTCGAGCGACCTGCATCAGAAGTTCGATGTCTACGAACGCCACGGCGTCGCAGAGTACGTCGTCTGGCGCGTCTTTGACGCCCAACTCGATTGGTTTGGCCTCCGCGACGGCCGCTACGAGCGCCGGGAGGCCGACGCCGATGGGGTCATCGAGAGCGAGTTGTTCCCCGGGCTGCGGCTCCACGTCGCGAGCCTTTTGGCTGGCGACGTCCCAGCGTTGCTCGCCGCGCTCCGGCCACCGGGTTAGTTGTTGACGATGTCCACGATCACGCGCGGCGGGTTTTCGAGGGTCGAGAGCTTGTAGACGCGGACGCCCTGCACGCCGAGGCCATACTGGACAAGCGCCTCGAAGTCGCAGGCCGTTTTCACCTGTTTCAGCACTTTGGTGTCGCCGAGGCTCGTGGTCACGGTGACCTGGCCCTGCTGATTGTGCGCGTCGGTGTTCAGGAAGCTCACGAGGAGCGGCGTGAACCCGCCGAGGTCGAGCGTGTCGCCGGGGCCGCAGCGGCTGATGCTCTGGCGGTACTCGAGGCGGGCCTCGGGAAGGCCGCCCGTGAACTCGAAGACGATCCTGTCGGTGCCGCCATCCTCGATCCGGTTCGATGAACGGACCGCGACCAGGATCGACTTCTGCCCGCCCGGCTGCTTCGCCGCGGTCGTCTGCGCGCTGGTGGAGTACCCAGCTGGGGCGGTCTTTGCGGGGCTCGGCGCCACGGTCGACGTCGAGGCCGGCCGGGTCGGCGTGGCCGGCGCAGCGCTGGGGCTCGGACTTGGCGCGACGGTCGCCGGGCTCGCCGACGGGGACGCCGACGCGGTCGCGGTGGGGGTCGCCTCGTCGTCGTCACCACAGGCGGCGAGCAACATCGCTCCCACCATCGCCAAAATGCCCACAATGAGTAATCGGCTCATCAGGCTTCCTCCAACGCTGTGCGCAGGTCCTGCGCCGCCTGGCGCACCCGGACGGGCGCCGTCCCGCCGGGAATATCGCGGGCGGCGAGCGCCGACGCCACGTCCAGATCCAGAATATCGGGTTCAAAGAGCGCCGACGCCCGTCGAAAGTCCTCCATCGAAAGGTCGGCCAACGCGCATCCACGCGCTTCACAGCTACGCACCAGCCCACCAACGACCGCGTGCGCGTCGCGAAAAGGCATCCCTTTCGTGACGAGGTAGTCCGCGACGTCGGTCGCCAAGGAGAAGCTTTCGCCCGCCGCTTGCGCCATCCGTGGGAGGCGAAAGTCGAGGGCCGGCAACATCGCCGCAAAGATCTCGACCGACGGGATGGTCGCGTCCCGCCCGGCAATCACGGCCGCCTTGTCTTCCTGAAGATCGCGGTTGTAGGCGAGTGGGAGACCCTTCTGCATGACGAGCACGTTGAGCAGCTCGCCGAACACACGCCCCGTCCGTCCGCGCGCCAGCTCCGCGACGTCCGCGTTCTTCTTCTGCGGCATCATGCTCGAACCCGTCGCGAAGCGGTCCGGCAGGGCGACGAAGCCGAATTCCGACGACGCCCAAAGCACGACCTCTTCCGCTATCCGCGAAAGGTGCATCTGCGTCGTCGAACAGTCGAAGAGGAACTCAGCGATGAAGTCGCGGTCCGCCGTGGCGTCCATGCTGTTCCGCGACACACCGGTGAACCCAAGTTCCGCTGCCACGGACTCGCGGTCGAGCGGATAGGGGGACCCAGCGAGCGCCCCGGAGCCGAGCGGCAGGACGTTCGTGCGCTTCCGGCAGTCGATGAACCGCGCACGGTCGCGCAAGAACATCTCGCCATACGCGAGCAAATGGTGGCCGAGCGTCACCGGTTGGGCCCGCTGGACGTGCGTGTAGCCGGGCATCGGGTCCCCCGCGTGCTGTTCGCCGAGGCTGGCGAGGGCGCCGACCAGTCGTGTCAGTGCGTCGATCGCGGCATCGCAGGCTTCGCGGACGAGCATCCGGTTGAGGAGGGCGACCTGGTCGTTGCGCGAGCGGGCGGTGTGCAACCGGCCAGCCGCGTCGCCAATCTTCGACCGAAGCAACACCTCGACATGCGTATGGACGTCCTCCAGCTCGGGCCGCCATTCGACTCGGCCGGCGCGCCAATCGGCGAGGACCTCCGCGAGGCCGGCGACGATCGCCCCGGCATCTTCGGCCGGGATGATGCCCTGGCGGCCGAGCATGCGCGCGTGCGCCACAGACCCCGCGATATCGTGCTCGAAGAGGGTGCGGTCGGCCCCGGCGGTGTAGTCGCGGGTCAACGCGTCCATATCGCCTTCGAAGCGACCGCCCCATTGGCGCTGTTCGGGCATCAGGCTCCCCCTGGGCGCAGGCCTGGGTGTTCCAGGAGTTCGGTCAGGACATCGAACGTGAATCCGGGGACCACGCCAGCCGAGGCGACCTCGTCACTCGCCTCGGCTGGGGTGCGCCGCCACGCGGTCTGCATGCCGACGGCTTCGGCCCCGGCGATGTCGTCTGCGAGCGAATCTCCCACCATCAGCGATTCCGCCGCCGCGACCTTCGCCTCGGCAAGCGCGCGCCGGAAGATCGCCGGGTGGGGTTTCATGAAGCCAGCCTCCGCTGAAACGACCTCGGCGTCCCAGGCGAAGTCGAGGCCCAGCGTGCGCAGGTCGGCCCGGAACCGCGCACCGCCGAAGGCACGGTTGGTGATCATCCCGACGAGGAAGCCACGCCGCCGGATCTCGTCGATCACCGGCACGGCGTCTTCATAAAGCGCTTTGCCGCTTGCCGCCCCGGAAACGTAAATCGCGTCCATCAACGCTGCCGCCGGCTCCAGGCCGATCTCTGCGCCAAGCGAGCGTATCGCCTGCTGCGCGACCACCGCCGCGTCGGGCTCGCGCAAGTCGCTTCTCCGGGCCGCGCGACGGGCCGCGGTCAAGGCGTTCCAGGCCGCGCTCGCCACCCGGTCAGGGTCGAGCGTGTGAAAGCCATACTGCTCGGCCCAGGCCGACGCGCCGGATCGTCCGAGCCGACCCCGTGCGCCGCCCATCTCTGGATACGCTTCGTGCCACAACGTGTCACCAATGTCGAAGAAAACGGCCCGCAGCCGCATGCCCACCTTCTCTCCGGCGCGATCGTCGCACCGACCCCGCGCGCGGACAAATCTGGCGATAACCGGACGGAAATCGGAGACGCGGTAAGATGCCTGGATGCGACTACGGGCCACCCGATCATTCCCGGTGCAGCCGCGTCTTCCCGACCGCATTGCGGCGCTCCACGAGGTGGCGGACAACCTCTTTTGGACGTGGAACACCGATGCCCGCGCGCTCTTTCGGCGCCTCGGGGCCGACCGCTGGGAAGCCTGCCACCACAACCCCATCCGGATGCTTCAACTCACGCCGGCCGAGCAACTCGAACGGCTCGCCCACGACGAGGGCTTCGTTGCACACTTGGACCGCGTTGCGGAGTCCCTCCGGCGGTACCTGAGCCGGCCACCATGGACGGCGGTCCCGTTCACGAACAAGCGCTCCGTGCTGGCCTACTTTTCGCTGGAGTTCGCCCTCACGGAGTCCTTCCCCAGCTACTCGGGCGGCCTCGGCGTGCTCGCCGGCGACCACCTGAGGTCGGCATCCGACCTCGGGCTGCCGCTCGTCGGCGTAGGGATCTTCTACCGGCAGGGGTACTTCCAACAGCTTCTCGGCCCGGATGGCTGGCAAGGAGAGGAGTACACCAACATCGACCCGGCCCACTTCCCGCTGTGCGAAGCCACCGGACCGGACGGCCGCCCGGTCCGCGTGCGCATCCCGATGGACGGCCGGGAGGTCGCCGCCGCGGTCTGGCGGATCGACGTGGGCCATGTCCCCGTCCTGCTGCTCGATACGCACGTCCCGGAGAACTCCCCAGCCGACCGGGAGATCACGGCGCGGCTCTATGGAGGGAACGCCGAGACGCGGATTCAGCAGGAGATCGTGCTTGGCGTCGGCGGCGTCCGCGCCCTCCACGCGCTGGACTATCACGCCGCCGTCTGCCACATGAACGAAGGCCACTCCTCGTTCCTCGGCCTCGAGCGGATCCGGATGATCATGGAAGAAAAAGGGCTCTCTTTTGACGAAGCCCGGATCCCTGTGTCCGCCGCGACTGTGTTCACGACGCACACCGCGGTCGCGGCCGGGATCGACATTTTCCCCGCAGAGATGGTCCGGCGATATTTGGGCGGGTACGTCCACAGTTTTGGGCTCGACGATCGCACCTTCCTCGGCCTCGGCCGCGTCAACCCAGAGGACGAGGCCGAGCCGTTTTCAATGGCGATCCTCGGCCTGCGCCTGAGCGGCGAGCGGAACGGGGTGTCCCAACTGCACGGCGCCGTTTCGCGCGGCCTCTGGGCTGGCGCTTGGCCCGCGCTCCCCGTCGAACTGGTGCCGATCGGTGCGATTACGAACGGCGTCCACCTGCCGAGTTGGGTCGAACACGACCTCGGCGAGCTGTACGACCGCACGGTCGGGCCGCAATGGCGCGCCGACCCGGTCAGCGGGACGGACTGGTCTCACCTGCGGGACGTGCCGGACGAGGAAGTCTGGGCCATCCGTGAGCGCTCCCGTGCGCGGCTCGTCGTGCGCGCCCGGACGCAGCACCGTGAGGCGGCCGCCCGCAAGGGCTCAGCGCTCCATGGCCTCCAAGGCGAGCCCCTCGACCCGCGCACCCTGACCATCGGGTTCGCGCGCCGCTTCGCCGCCTACAAACGGGCGACGCTCCTCTTTCGCGACCCGGCGCGCCTCGCGCGGATCCTCAACCACCCAGAGCGGCCCGTCCAGTTCATCTTCGCGGGCAAAGCCCACCCCAACGACGAGGCCGGCAAGCGGATGATCCAGGAGGTCGTCGCGCACAGCAAAGACCCGGCGCTGCGCGACCGGCTCGTGGTGCTCGAACGCTACGACGTCGACCTCGCCCGGACGCTCGTCCAGGGCTGCGACGTCTGGCTGAACACGCCGCTTCGGCCGCTCGAGGCCAGCGGGACGAGCGGCATGAAGGCCGTCGCCAACGGGGGCCTCCACATGAGCGTGCTCGACGGGTGGTGGGCCGAGGCCTACCGTCCGGGGATGGGCTGGGCCATCGGCCGCGACCAACTCGATGACGACCCGGAGACGCAAGATGCGTTCGACTCCGCCTCGCTCTACGACCTGCTCGAGCACGAGATTGCGCCCCTGTTTTACGACCGGGACGCCGACGGCATCCCGCGCGACTGGCTCCGGCGCGTGAAGGCGTCGGTCGTCGCCTTTGCCCCGCAATTCAGCACCCACCGCATGGTCTCGGATTATGTCGCTCATGCGTATTCCCCAGCGGCCCGGAGCTGGCACCACCTCCTGCACGGCGGCGAGAACCCGCCCGCCCGGGACCTGAACCGCTGGGTCCACCGTGTGCGGCAGGATTGGGGCAACGTCCACGTCCTCACCGTCGAAGACGACCACGCCGAGGCAGCCTCGGGCCGGCCCGTCACGATCCACGTCCGCGGCCACTGGGGCGGCCTCGCCGACGACGATGTCCGCGTCGACGTTGTCTACGGGGCGACATCCGCTGTAGGAGAGATCGAGCGTCACCAAGTCGTGCGGATGAACCGGGTTGGCCGGGACGGCGACGGGACGACGAGCTACGCCGCAGCGGTGAGCCCCGCCGAGGGCGGGCGCTTCGGGTACGCCATCCGTGTCCTGCCCGACCATCCCCACGTCCACAACCCGCTCGACTTGGGCCTGGCGGTGTGGGCATGACCGAGCGCGGGACCGCGATGCTCGTCCTCCACACCCACCTCCCGTATTGCCGCCTGGCGGGCCGCTGGCCTCATGGCGAAGAGTGGTTCCACGAGGCGATGCTCGAGTGCTACCTGCCGCTGCTTAGCGCTTTCCGTGAGCTCCAAGGCGCTATCGCTGGGAGCTTCGGCGTCACGATCAATGTCACGCCCATCCTCGCCGAGCAGATGCGTGACCCGTTGATGCAGGAGCACTTCCGGGCCTACGTCGCCGACCGCTGTGAGCGCGCCGCGAGCGATGTGGCGAGGTTCGCGACCAACGAGGCCTTCGGGGCCACCGCCGCCTTCCACCTTGAGCGCTATCGCGCGGCGCAGGCGCTGTTCGAGGCGATCGAGGGCGACGTCCCGGCCGCCCTCGCGCAGTTGGAGGCAGCGGGCCACGTCGAAATCGCAACGTCCGCCGCGACGCACGGATACCTGCCGCTGCTCGGAGACGACGACGCCGTCCGGTTCCAGGTCGAGACCGGCGTCGCCGCGCACATCCGGACCTTCGGACGCCCACCGCGGTCGTTCTGGCTGCCCGAGTGCGCCTACCGTCCGGGACTGGAGCGCATCCTGGAGGACGCCGGGATCCGCGTCTTCTTTGTGGAGACGCACCTCGTGACTGGCGGGAAGGCGCGGGGCAAAGCGCGCGGCGGCGTGGTAGGCCTCTACCCTGAATCCTCCCGCACAGCGGAGTCCGTCGTCGAGCTCCCGCCCCTTTGGGGCACCACGTTCGAGGCGTACACGGTCGGCAGCTCCCGCGTCGCGGCCCTCGCGCGGAACGAACGGACCGGCCTCCAAGTGTGGTCGGCCTCCCACGGCTACCCGGGCGACGGGCGCTATCGTGAGTTCCACAAGAAGGACGATGAGAGCGGCCTGCACTACTGGCGGGTCACAGGCCCCGGCGCCGGCCTCGGCGACAAGCAGCCGTACGACCCGGCCGTGGCCACCGCCCTCGCACGCGACCACGCCGCGCACTTCGCGAACCTCGCCAGCGAAGAGCTCGACGCGTACCGCGCCAGCGCTGGCAAGCCTGGCGCCCTGATGACCTCCTACGACACCGAGCTCTTCGGACATTGGTGGCTTGAGGGCGTCCCCTGGCTTCGGGAAACCATCCTCCAGCTCGCAGCCATGCCGGGTGTGCGCCTCACCACCACGGGCAGCTACGTGGTTGAAACGCCGCCGGCCTATGCCATCGAGCTCCCCGAGGGCTCCTGGGGCAACGGCGGCGACCACCGCACTTGGCTGAACCCCACCACCGCTTGGACGTGGCCGGAGATCCGCGCGCGGCAGGCCCGCGCCGCGGCCCTCCTCCGCACGGACAACGCCGCCACACGCCAACTCGCTCGCGAGCTCCTCCTCCTTCAATCGTCCGACTGGCAGTTCCTGATGACGACGGGTCAGGCACACGACTACGCCATCGAGCGGTTCAAGGCCCACCTCGCCCGCTTCGACATGATCGCCGGCCGGACGGAATCTGGCGACGACGACAAGGTCCTGGCCGAGATTGAGCGGCTGGACAACCCGTTCCCGGATATCCAGCCAACCCGCTACGCGAGGCGCGAGAGATGACACACATCAACCTCGGGCTCGTCTTCCACCAGCATCAGCCGGTTGGGAACTTCGACTTCGTCTTCGATGAGCTCTACCAGAAGTCCTATCAGCCGCTCCTCGCCGCGCTCGAACGCCACCCCGGCGTGCGGGCCGGCCTCCATTACAGCGGGCCGCTCCTCGATTGGCTGCGGGCCCACCGGCCGGAGTATCTCGACCGCGTGCGCGCCCTCCTCGTCCGCGGGCAGGTCGAGCTGCTTGGCGGTGGCTACTACGAGCCGATCCTGCCCGCACTCTCGGACGCCGACCGGCTCGGCCAGATGAAAAAGATGCGGGCCGCCATCGCGCGCGACTTCGGCGCCGACCCGGCCGGGATGTGGCTCCCCGAGCGAGTCTGGGAGCCGGACTTGCCGCGCACGATTGCGGCCGCGGGATACCAGTGGACGATCGTCGACGATGTGCACTTTCAGGCGGCAGGCGTGGCCGCCGAGGCGCTCACCGGCTGGTATCTCACCGGCGACCAGGGCCGCCGCGTGGGCGTCTATGGGTCGAGCACGTCACTGCGCTATCTCGTGCCCTGGGGCGCGGTTGAAGACTGTATCGACTTCCTTCGAAGCCACGGCGACCGCCATCCCGGCGGCCTCGTCGTGATGGGCGATGATGGCGAGAAGTTTGGAGGCTGGCCGACAACCTACGCACACTGCTGGGAAAACGGCTGGGTCGACGCCTTCTTTGCACGCCTCGAGGCCGAATCACACTGGATCGCCACGGTGACCTTGAGCGAATGGCAGCGAAGCCACCGCCCCGCCGGGCTCGTCTACCTCCCCTCCGCGAGCTACATGGAGATGGGCGAGTGGTCGTTGCCGCCGGCGGAGCAACACGCACTCGAAACGGCCCAAGCCACCCTCCGACAGGCGGGGCGCGGGGACCTTGTGCGCTTCGTCCGCGGCGGCCACTGGCGCAACTTCCTGGCGCGCTATCCCGAGGTCGCACTGCTTCAGGACCGGGTTGCCCTCTTGTCTGAAGCGGCCCACCGGACGGGCCACGAGCAGGCGCTCGACCACCTCTGGCAGGCGCAATGCAATTGTGCCTGGTGGCACGGCGTCTTCGGCGGCGTGTATCTCGAACACATCCGCCACGCCAACTTCGCCAACGTCGCCAAGGCCGACGCCCTGCTGCATGAAGTGGGCCCGGCCCAGTGGGCCGACTTCGACGCCGACGCCGAGGACGAGGTCTGCATGCGTTCTGGGGACCACACGGTCATTATCGACCCCCCGACGGGCGAAATCCTCCACTGGGAGCTGCCGCAGCAAGGTTGGCACCTCACCCATGCTGTCGCCCGGCGGCCCGAGGCCTATCACCGGGCGGTGGCCGAGGCGGCCGGAGCAGACGGCCCCCGAAACATCCACGACGCCACCCAGGTGAAGGATCCAGCCGCGCTCGCTGAGATCGGCCGGTATGACCGCGGCCTTCGCGTGGCCGCCCAGGACTGGTTCGTCCCGGAGGCTTGCTCGCAGGCGGCCTACCGCGACCTGCGGCTCGCGGCGCGGCCGGACTTCGCTGTCGAGGCGGCCGACGACCAGCGTTTGCTCCTCGCAGACCCGAGCGGGTTGCGGAAAGCAATCGCCCTGGGGGCGGAGCTCACCGTGAGCTATGCAACAGCGGGACGGCCCTTGGCGAGCGAATGGAACCTCAGCCTCCCCGACGCCGGCGGCGGCCTGGCGATCGAGCATGGGGAGGGCGTGCTCACGATCGCCGCCGGGAGCCTCGTCCTCGCCGCCCGGCACAACGCCCAGCGGACCTGGCACGAGCGCATCCTCACGGCCTCCAACACGGAGGGCGGCATCGAGCTTTCGCCACAGGGTTGGACGTTCGTCTTCCACTTCGAAGGCGATGGCGGCTTCATCGCCTGGAGCGCCCAGGCATGACGTATTGGGCCCAGATCCTCCACTTCTATCAGCCCCCGACGCAGACGCACGCGGTCCTGCGGAAGGTGGCGACGGAATCGTACCTGCCGCTCGTCGGCGTGCTGGAAGAGCACCCGCACGCCCGGCTCGCGATCAACATCCAAGGCGTCCTCCTCGACTTGCTGGTCGAACACGGCCTCGGGGAAGTCGTCGAACGGCTGGGCGCACTGGTCGCGATGGGGCAAGTCGAATTGCTCGGAAGCGGCGAATACCACCCGATCCTCCCGCTCGTGTCTGAGCCGCTGCGGGCCCGGTCGATCGCCGGCCACGCGGCCGCGCTCAAGCGGCACCTCGGCGCCAGCGGCGGCCCAGGATTCTTCCCGCCCGAGCTCTGCTTCGACGCCGGCCTGGCGCCCGCGATTGGGCGGGCTGGCCACGGATGGGTGCTGCTCAGCGGCGTCGCTTGCCCAGACGGCTGGCCCACCGCGACGGTCTACCGCGTGGCAACGCCTGGGCACGAGCTGGCAGCGCTCTTTCGCGACGATGTCCGAAGCAACCGGATCTCGTTCCGCGAGACCGACCCGACGCGGTTCATCGCGGACCTCTCCGGACTCGGCTCACGCGGCCAGGCGTACGTCGTAACTGCCATGGATGGGGAGACCTACGGGCACCACATCCGCGGCTGGGAGCGCGACTTTCTCGCGACAACCTACGACATTCTCAACCCCGAGCGGGCCGGAATCCCGGCCGCATCCGCACCCGTGATTATGGTCCAGCCATCCGAACTGCTCGACCTCTTCCCCGCAGGCCCGGCCGTAACCCCGAGGGCCGCCTCGTGGAGCACCACCGAGTCCGACATCGCCGCGGGCGACCCGTACCCGCTCTGGCGGTCGCCGGGCAACGAAGTCCACGCCATGCAATGGGACTACGTCGACCACGTAGTCGCGCTGCACGGTGCGGCGCTCTGTTTCGCGGCGACCTCGGACGGCGCGAAGAAGTACGCCGCCATCGCCGACGAAACGCTGGACGCAGCGCTGCACAGTTGCCAGTTTTGGTGGGCAAGCCGCCGGCCGATGTGGGACGTGACCATGATCCATCGCGGGTTCCAACTGTTGACCACCGTGCTCCTCAATGCCGAGAAGAGCGTCGCGCTCGCGGCGATCCCGAACGCGGAGCGGCGTGAGACGGAGTGGCGCGCCGCCGCTGCGGCGGACCTCCGGCAGCGGCTGGAGCGGATCCTCTTCGTGGAGAGCCCCGCATGAAGATCCTGTTCGCCTCCTCCGAGGTGGACCCTTTCGCCAAGGTCGGCGGTCTGGCGGATGTGGCCGGCGCCCTTCCCGAACGGCTGCGGGCGATCGGTCACGACGTCCGCGTGGTTGCGCCCTGCCATGCCAGTGCGACTGCCGCCTTCGAGCGCGGACGCCGTCGCCGTCTCCGCGTCCGCTTTCCCGAAGGGGAGAGCGTGCTCGAGGTCTCGACCGTCTCCGGGATGGGCGGCGTGCCCGTCGACCTCGTGAGCGACCCGGCCGCCTTCGGGCGCGAGGCCGTCTACGGCGAACCCGACGACCTCGCCCGCTACCAGCGCTTTTGCCGCGCGATCCTGGCGATCGTGACGGCCCCGGGGTGGACGCCCGACATCCTCCACCTGAACGACTGGCACACAGCCCCGCTCGCCTTCGCGCTCCGAAACCTCGCCTGGGCGACGCCGGCATTGCGCGGCGTGGCCTCGGTCTTCACGATCCACAATCTGCGCTACCGAGGCCCGGACGAGCTCAACGATTACCTTGCGCAGGCGATCTACTACAGCGACATCGTCACAACGGTGAGCCCAACCTACGCCCAGGAGATCCTCACCCCGGAGTACGGGGAGGGGCTCGACGACCTCTTGAAGCTCCGCAGCGGCGCCTTGCGTGGCATCCTCAACGGCCTCAGCTTCGACGCGTTCGACCCACGCACGGACCCCGCGTTGATGCAGTCGTACGATCTCCACGCGGTGGAGGGGCGCTCAGCGAACCGCGGGGCGCTGCGCCGCGAGCTCGGCCTCCCCGAACGCGATGGGCCGGTTGTCGCCATGGTGAGCCGTCTCACCGAACAGAAGGGCGTCGACCTTGTGCTGCGTGCGATCGGCGAGATCCTGTCGTGCGGGGCGCAGCTCGTGGTCCTTGGCCAAGGGGATGCCGGACTTCGCGAGGAGTTGACGCGGCTCCAAGCAGCCTTCCCGGAGAGCGTCCGGCTCACCGAGCGGTTCGACGACACGCTCGCACGCCGGATCTACGCGGGGGCAGACCTCTTCCTCATGCCCTCGCGTTACGAGCCCTGCGGCCTCGGGCAGCTCATCGCGATGCGCTATGGCGCCGTGCCGCTTGGCCGCCGCACGGGTGGCCTCGCCGACACGATCCTCGACGCGGACGAGCACCCGGAAACCGGGACCGGATTTCTGTTCAACGAGTTCAGCCCGCACGCGTTCGCCGGCGGGCTCGAACGCGCCGTCCGCGCGTTTCGCACGCCGGAACTTTGGCGGAAGCTCCAAGTCAACGGCATGTCGCGAGACTACTCGTGGGGCGCTTCCGCGCAGCATTATGTCGAGGCGTACGTCGCGGCGCTGCGTTCTCGCCGCATCGTGCCGTTAGAGTAGACCCCGTGATCACCGTCTGTGGACTTGGCCCCGGGTCGCCCGAGTTGCTCACCGAAGAGACCGCGAGGCTGCTGGCCAGCGCCCCAACCGTCATCCTCCGCACGCGCCGCCACCCGACCGTCGCCGCCCTCGCGGGGAGCGACCGCTGGCGCGATTGCGACGACCTCTACGCGGCGGCGCCAGACTTCAGGGTCGCCTACCAACAGATGGTCGACCGGGTGCTGGCCGCCGCCGCAACGGGCGACGTCGTCTACGCGGTGCCAGGTCACCCGCTGATGGCGGAACGGAGCGTGACGCTGCTGCTCGAAGCCGCGGCGGCGCAGGGCGCCGACGTCCGCGCGCTGGCCGCGGTGAGCTTTGCCGACGTCGCCTCCGTCGCCCTCCGGCGCGACCTCCGGGACGTCCAACTCTGCGATGCCGCCGACCTTCGCATCGACCCGCGCCGTCCGGCACTCATCAGCCAGATCTGGGGCCGGGCCGAGGCGAGCGCGCTGAAGCTCGCACTCCTCGACCTCTATCCCGTAGAGCATCGCGTCGCCCTCCTCCACGCGCTCGGGAGCGCCAGCGAAGGCGTGTCCGAGGTCGAGCTTGCCTCCCTCGACCATCGTCCGACCGGCTACCTCGACTCGGTCTTCGTGCCACCGATCGAGGCAGTCGAGGATGTGCGCCGCCTCGAAGGGGTGGCTGGGATTGTGCGGTCGCTTCACGCGCCGGGCGGTTGCCCTTGGGACCGCGAACAGACCCATACGTCGCTGCGCCACCACTTGCTCGAGGAGTCCTACGAAGTCCTTGAGGCGATCGATGCAGGCGACCCCACCGCGCTCGCCGAAGAGCTCGGCGACTTGCTCCTGCAGGTGTTGATGCACGCCGAAGTCGCCGACCGCGAAGGGACGTTTTCGCTCGGAGACATCGCCGAACGGGTGGGGCGCAAGCTCGTCCACCGGCACCCACACGTCTTCGCCCAGGCGGAGGCCGGCACCGCGGAACAGGTGTACCAGAACTGGGACGCCTTGAAGCGCGCGGAAAAGCCCCGCGACAGCATCCTCGACGGCGTCCCAGTGTCGCTCCCCGCCCTCGCAGCGTCGGACTCGATGCAGGCGCGGGCCCGGCGCGCGGGCTTCGATTGGCCCGGGATGGACGGCCCCCTGGAGAAGCTGGCCGAAGAAATCGCGGAGTTCGCCCGCGCCGAAGGTCCGAAAGACCGCGAGGACGAGTTCGGCGACATCCTCTTCGTCATCGCCGGGATCGCCGGCCGGCTCGGGATCGACGCGGAACAGGCCCTCCGGGTGGCGAACACCAAGTTTCGCAGGCGCTTCGGCACGCTGGAGCGGATAGCCCGGGAGCGAGGCCTCGAACTGGGCGACCCGGCACTTCCGGCGCTCGAACTATGGGCGGCGGCCAAGGCGGCCCTTTCCCATGATTGATGGGGCATACCCCCCACCTGTATCCTCAGAAGTATCTTGACTGGGGGAACGCCATGGGTCAGCAGAAAGAGTCGGTGATCACGGTCGACCGTGTCGCCAAGGGCAAGACCTGGCAGCAGTACATCGAGAGCGGCATCCGGAACCGCGAGCTGTTCGAGCAGAATTACGACGGGCTCACCGTCAGCGCCGACCAGAAGGCGAAGCTCAAGGCGCTCGCCGCTAAGCCGAACGGCCTCCATCACATGGTCGTCATTGGCGAGGACTGGTGCCCAGATGTGTACCGCGGTCTGGGCGTCGCACAACGCATCGCTGAGGCGGCCGGCGTCGAGCTTCGCATGTTCGAACGCGACCAGAACAAGGACATGATCCAGGGGTACCTCAAGGAGGGCCAGTTCGAGTCCATCCCCGTCTACGTCTTCTACGACAAGGACCATCACGAGCTCGGCCACTTCATCGAGCGCCCGAAGCTCGCCAACGAGCAGATGCACCTGACGCAGTCGGTACTTGGCGACATGTCGCCGGCCGGGATCGCCAAGCGGCTCGGCCATGAGCCCACCGAAGCCGAGATCGCGGAGGCCCGCGCCGCCGCCCGCGACAAGTACCTGGAGTGGCAGAAGGGCGAGGTCTGGGCAAACTGGCGCGTGGCCGCCGTCGACGAGTGCATCGACCTCCTGGAAAAGGCCACCGCCTAAACGGGGATTCGGGGACGAGCAACGAAGAGGGGCGCCCGTGGCGCCCCTTTTTTCGTTCACGGCCTGCTGTTGGCCGGGATCAGGTGACGATCCGCTGGATGTCGAAGAACGTCATCGCCGCAGCCCCGGCCATCAGGATGGCGAAGCCGGTGAGGTGGATGACTGCCTCCTTCTCGGGGGCGATGCGCCGGCCGCCACGAAGGATCTCGATGAACACGAGGAAGATGCGGCCGCCATCGAGCATCGGGAACGGGAGCACGTTGAACAGCGCCAGGTTGAGGCTGAGGAGCGCGGCCAGCTCGATCAGCGAGCGCCAGCCCGCCTGGTCGATGACATCCCCGGTGATGGCGGCGATGCCGACCGGGCCCTGGAGGGCCGGCTCGTCCTTCGTCGCCGCGCCACCGCCGCCAAAGAGGCGGACCTGGATCTCGTTCTTCGTCAGGACCATCGCCTCAATGAGCGATTCGAAGCCCTTCGGGACGGCCTCCCAGACCGGGTACGAGACGTTCTCGCTGAAGTCGTACAGCAGGCGGCAGTTGATCGGCTCGCCGTCCGCGTCGATGTCGGAGCAGCTCGCCGGGGCGCCAATCTGGATGCCGATAGGCCCCTCGGTGGCCGGCGGGTGCCAGCGTGCGTAAACCTTCGCCTCCAAGAGCGACCCACCGCGGTTGATCACCCAATCCTGGGTCTCTCCGAGGTTCAGGCGGCTGTAGTAGCGAAGCTCGGAGGTGTTCTTTACTTCCTTGCCCTCGATCTTGAGGACGATGTCGCCGGCCTTGAGCCCCTGTTCGGGCTGCGAGCCATCTGCCATTTCGCCGGAGATCTTCGCGTCAGTGGCGGGCGAGTTCGGCGAAACGGAGGTCAACTGCGCGAGGCTCAGCGACCGTTCGCGCGGCACCATGAAGCCAGCGGCCATGAGGATCACGGCGAGGACGAGGTTCATCAGGATGCCGGCGAACATGACCGTCAGCCGCTTCCAGCGCGCGGCCGCCGCCAGCGAGCGGGGGTCTGTTGGGTCCTCTTCGCCGAGCAGACGGACGAAGCCGCCGATTGGCAGCCAGTTCACGGTGTACTCGGTCTCGCCCTTTCGCCAAACGAGGCCTTTGACCCGTGGCGGGAAGCCGACGCCGAATTCGAGCACCTTGATGCCAAACGCCTTCGCCGCGATGAAGTGCCCGAATTCGTGGACGATGACGAGCGCCAACAGGAGCACGAGAAACGGCAGCGCCGCCCGGAGAATAGCGACCGGGTCGAACGCCAAGAGGAACATGATCACAGGCGGACCTCCATCTGCTGGGCGACCCGGCGCGCCCAGGCATCGGCGGCGATCACGGTCTCGAGATCAGGATCGGCCGTGGACGTGTGTTCGTCCAGCACCGATTCGATGATCTGTGGGATATCGAGGAAGCCAACCTCGCGGGCGAGGAAGCGCGCGACCGCGACTTCATCGGCTGCGGCCATCACAGCGGGATACGTGCCACCCGCCCGTCCGGCGTCCATCGCGAGGCGCAGGCAGGGGAAACGGGCGAGGTCGGGGCTGCCGAAGTGGAGGGCGCCAATCTTCGCGAGGTCCAGCACGGGCATCGGCGGTGCAGGCATCCGCTCCGGGTAGGCGAGCGCGCATTGGATGGGCAGGCGCATGTCCGGGACGCCGAGCTGGGCCTTGACGCTCCCATCCGAGAACTCGACGAGTGAGTGGACGATGGATTCACGATGGAGCACGACTTCGACTTTCTCCATCGGCACGTCGAACAGCCACATTGCCTCGATTGTCTCCATGCCTTTGTTCATGAGGCTCGCGGAATCGACGGTTATCTTGGCTCCCATCTTCCATGTGGGGTGGTTAAGTGCCTGTTCAGGGGTGACGGCGGCGAGCGCCGCATCGTCGAGGTCGCGAAAGGCGCCGCCGCTCGCCGTGAGGAGGATGCGCCGGATCTCATGCTGCTCTTCGCCCCAGAGACACTGCCAAATCGCCGAGTGCTCCGAATCGACGGGGCGAAGCGAGCCGCCACCCGCCTCCAGGGCCTGGCGGATCAGATGCCCAGCCATCACGAGGACCTCTTTGTTGGCGATGGCGACGGGGCGGCCGGCTTGGAGCGCGAGCATGGTCGGCATCAGACCCGCCGCACCCGCGGTGCCGACCAGGACGAGGTCGACCTCATCGGCGACGGCCATCTCGTCCATGCTGAGCCACTTCGCACCAGCGGCCGCGACGGCGTCGTCGAGGGCCGAGGCGGAGGCGTCCGCACACACGTAACGGGGGCGAAACGCCGCGACCTGCTGCGAGAGCTCGGCGGTGTTCCGGCCGGCAGCGAGCGCGACGACCTCGAAGCGTTCCGGGAGCTGGCGGATGACATCGAGCGCCTGCCGCCCGATGGAGCCGGTGGAGCCGAGGACAGCGATGCGAAGGGGTGAGGGCATCGCTCCAATCCTATCCGAGCCGACACCTCGCGGCGACTCGCTTACCCCTGGGTCGCCTGCCCGTAGACCCGTTCCGGCGCGGGCGCGCCCAACGTGTTGAAGGCCGCCACCACCGCGGACACCTCGTTCCGGTTGAGCGCCTCGCGGTTGTCGGCGGCCCACTTCTGAGCAACCGTCAGCGAGTCCAGGCTGTTCTGGAATCGCGGCGCCACCCAGCGGGCGAAAAGCTCGTACGAGCGGCGCATCTTTTCCGCGGGCGCCCATTCGTGGGCCAAGGTCAGCAGCCCACCGAAGCCGCCGGTCATCTCCCAGATCCGGCCGATCGCCTCGATCGCGTCGTCCGGGGTGCCGATGATCGCGCCGCCGCTCATGCCCATCATCTGGGCGAAGTCCTCGGGCGCGCCGGGGAATTCGAACGCCCGGCCGAGCGTGTCTTCGAAGTAGTGCTTCTGGAACTCGTACGCCTTCACGCTGACGTCGCGCCAGGCCTCCTCGCGCGTTTCCGCGATGTACATCGGCAACATCAGCCGCCAATTGCGCCGGTCCGCGGCGTGGCCGTTCGCCTCACTCGTCTCCGAGTAGAGTTGCCAGACCTTCTGGAGGTCCAGGCCCGCGGGCATGAAGGTCGAGACGTTGATCAGCCCAGCGCCGTGCTTGCCTGCGATCGTCGGGCCCGCCGGCGAAAGCGTCGACGCCACGAAGACGGGGATCTTCTCCGAGTAGAGCGGCACCTGGATGCGAGAGCCGCGCAGGTGGATCCAGTCGCTCTCGTGCGTGACCTCCTCGCCCGCGAGGAGCTTGACGATGACGCCGAGCGCCTCGTCCATTTGCGGCCGCTGGCGGGTGGGGTCGAGCTTGAACTGGTACGCGTCCGAAGGAAGCGCGCCCGGCCCGACACCGAGCAGCACGCGGCCGCGCGAGAGCTGGTCGAGCAAGACCATCCGCTCGGCGACGTGGTAGGGATTGTGGTAGGGGAGCGAGACGACGCCAGTCCCGAGCTTAATCGTCCGGGTGAGGGCGGCCGCATGGGCGATGAACACCTCAGGGCTCGAAATCGTCTCCCAGCCTGCGGAGTGGTGTTCGCCGACCCAGGCTTCGTCCCAGCGCAGCTCGTCGAGCCATTGGATGGTGCGCAGGTTGCGCTCGAGGGCGAGGCCGGGGTTATCGCCGAGTGGGTGGAAGGGCGCCATGAACACGCCGAACTTCATCTTCCAGGGGTAGGTCGCCATCGCTCACCTCATACGCGTTGTTGGGCGCGACAACAGTACCGCCCGCCCGCGCAAGCCGCGCCCCTGCGGAAAGCCGAGTGCGCAGCTTCCCGCGAGTCCGTAGGATGCTCGACCATCACCCCGCCTGAGGAGGCGCCAGATGCCACAGCTCGAGTTTTGCCGCTGGGAAAAGCGCGACCACGTCATGTACCTCACGATCACCCGCCCCGAGCGCTTTAACGCCCTCCACGCGCCCGCCAACCTGGAGATGGACGGCGTCTGGGACATGTTCGCCGCCGATGACGACCTCTGGGTCGCCGTGCTGACGGGTGAGGGCGACCGGGCCTTCAGCGCCGGCAACGACCTGAAATACACCGCCGAAATGAGCGCCCTGCCCGCCGACCAGCGACCCAAGCTCGCCTTCCCGAAGGGCGGCTTTGGCGGCATCACGAGCCGTTACGACCTGTTCAAGCCGATCATCGCGCGCGTCAACGGCTACGCCCTTGGCGGAGGCCTGGAGATGGCCCTCGCTTGCGACATCATCGTCCTTGCCGACCACGCCGAAATCGGGCTTCCGGAACCCCGCCGTGGCCTCATCGCGGGCGCGAACGGCGTCCATCGCCTGCCGCGCGCCGTCCCGCTTCACGTCGCGATGTCATATATGCTCACCGGCCGCCACATCAAGGCCGATAAGGCGCTCCAGATGGGCCTCGTCAGCGACGTCGTGCCGCTCAAGGACCTCGATGCCTGCGTGCAAGGCTACGTCGACGACATCCTCAAGTGCGCACCGCTCTCCGTCCGGGCGACGAAGGAAGCCGCGATGAAGGGCCTCGAATCCTCGCTGCCCGAGGCGTCGCGGGGGAGCTACGGATGGGAAGAGCAGCGCCGTCGCAGCCAGGACTCGATCGAAGGCCCCCGAGCGTTCGCGGAGAAGCGCACCCCGAACTGGACCGGGCGCTGAGCCTTAGCCCATCGTGGCGCGCTGCATGATGACCTGCCCGAGCTGGACAACGCGGTCCACGCGGATCAAGACGGCGACGCCCTTCCGCTCGGGGTCGCGGTCCAGTTCGAGTTGGTTCGAGCGCGCCAGGATCTCCATGCGCTTCGCGCCCGTGCGGAACAGCTCCGCGCGGCCGAAGAACTTCCAGATAACCCTTTGCTGCGGGTTGCGATAGAGGACGCAGACCTCGGGGTTCTCGACGAGGTTGCTCAACGTCTGGCCGTGGGCGCGCTCCCAGTAGGAGAGGTGTTCGTCATCGAGCACGGCAACGCTGCCTTTGTAGGCGATGTCGGGCTGGCCCACGATCGACGACGAGGCGACCAGCGCCGGATTGCCGTCCTTGATCTGGCGGTCGAGCAGTTCGCGCATTTGGGCGGTGAGGGCGATTGGGCCCATGAAGGGGACCTCCGTAGAGCAGTGGCGCCAGTCTGACCGAGGCCAGCGCTCGGCGCGAGCACGCGGGTCAGTCGTTGTAGAAGATCGCGCGGTGTGGCGCCTTCACCGGGCCAAGCAACGCCGGCCGGCCCGGCCAGAGACCGATGTTCTGCCCGTTCCGGCCGCCCGGCCCTTCCGCCAGCAGTTCCATCACCACCTTCGCGACATCGGCGGGGCTCAGTCCATCGCCGGGCGGCGCGGGGCAGACGGCGTTCACTCGGATGCCGTGGCCAGCGAGCCCGCGAGACCAGCTATCGGTGAGCCCGTTCCGGCCCCACGCAGCTGCGTTGAATAGGTCGTACTCCGGCCCGTTCGTGGGGCCCGCGACCGCGGGGAGCACGTCGTGGCTGTTCATCAGGACGATGTTGCCCTTCTGCTGGCCAAGCATCAGCGGGATGCAGGCCCGGCCAAGGACGAGCGCGCTCTTGAGGTTGTCGTCCACCAGCCGGTCGAAATCGGCAACTGCGGTGTCCCACGGGGCCGACACCGGGCTCGCGGCATACGTCGAAGCGGCGAGGACCAGCACGGTGACCGGCGTCGCGAACCGTCGGGCGGCCTCGGCGACGCTGACGGCGCCCGGCGCGGTCGCGACATCCGCGGCCACCGCGACGTGCCGCGCACCGAGAGTCTGGGCTTGCTGTCCGACGGCCGGGTCGCGGTCGGCCAAGACCAGGGTCGCTCCTTCGGCGGCGAGCGCCTCGGCGACCGCTCTTCCAAGCGCGCCCGCCGCGCCGGAGACAATTGCTACTTCGCCCTCAAGCTGTCCCATCGTGTGCGCCTTTCAGTGTGTCGCCAGGAAATCGGGATGTGACTGGGGTAGGACGACCGGATGTCCGGCCCACAGCCCCACGAAGTCGCCGTGACGGCCCGCGGGCCCCTCTTGGAGCAGCTCGACGAGGACGGCGGCCACCGCCTCCGGGCGCATCCACGTCCGGACGTATTCTGGCGCTGGGTCGAAGTTGAAGTACTCACGGATGAGCGGTGTGTCGGTCGCGCCCATGCAGAGGGCATTGACGCGGACCCCGTGCGGCCGAAGCGCTTTCGCCCAGGAGAGCGTCAGGCCGAGGCAGGCCCACTTCGAGGAGTCGTAGATCTCGAGGCTGGACCCGGCGCCCGTGGGCCGCGGATCGCCACCGCCCCAGCGGCAATCGGGAGCGTCGGCGTGCGACACCGGGTAGGGCGACCCGCAGTTCCAGGCGTGGTCGGTGATGACGTTGATGATGTCGCCACTCCCGTGCGCGATGAACTGCGGGATGAGGGCGCGCCCGAAGAGGTAGGTGCCCTTCAAGTTGGTCCCAACGACCCGGTCCCAGTCGAGCAGGCCCTTCTCGAGCGGTTCCAAGACGTTCGACATCGGGCTGTAGCCGGCGTTGTTGACCAGGATGTCGACGCCGCCGTACTCAGCGAGCACGCCGTCGACAACGCGCCGGACATCGCCGGGACTCGCGACGTCGCCGGTGAACGCGAGTAACCGTTGTCCACGCGCGAGGACCTCCCCTTCCAGGCGGCTCAGTTCATTCGAGCGGATGTCGCAGACGGCGACGCGCGCGCCGGCATCGAGCAAAGCTCTCGCGTAGGCATTGCCGATGCCAACGGCCGCCCCCGTCACGAGCGCGACCTTCCCTTCCAGCGAGACAGCCATCCTGCGTCCCCCTTTCTCCTTGCCTCAGGCCCGGTCGAACACCACCGGGAGGTCCCAACAAGTGTGGATATCCCACGCCCAGCGGCAGAAGAGCCTGGGCTCCGCCCCTTCGGCCAGGCGCAACCCCGGAAGCTGGTCGAGCAACAGCTCGATGGCCGCCACCGAAATGTCCCGCGTGATGGCGTATAGCGACCGCGGCCGGTCCTCCGGGACGGCGGGCAGCTTGGAGGGCTTCCCCAAGCCAATCGCGACCCCAGCGGGCAGGCCGTCGGCACGGTATTGGCCGCGCGGCTCCCGGAAGCAAAGGTCCCGGCGGAAGATGTTGAACGTCTCCGGCGCGTCGAACTGACGTGGGTCCCGATTCGCGCCGGCGGCGGAGCACCAGACGAGCCCGCCCTCCGGGATCAGGTGCCCGAACCGCTCGACCTCGCGGACCGCGAAGCGCCGCCCCTGTAACGTCGGCCCCGAGTGCCGGACCGTCTCCTGCCAGGCGCGCTTGCAGAGCCCGTGGTCGCCGCGGACGGTTTCCACCATCCCTGGGCTCGTGAGGACCTGGTACAGCGTGTTCCCGACGGCGAACGGCGTCTCGCCGTCGCCTTCAAGGATGGTTGCCACGACGTCGGCCGCCGCCGACGCCTGGGACTCTCGGGGGACCGCCGCAATCGCCGAGATAACGTCGTCGCCGGGGGCAGCGGCGCGCTCAGCGACGAGCGGCGCCACCAGCGACTCGAGTCCGCGCATTGCCTCGCGGGCCGCGGCCTGCCGCGCGGGATCCCACTGCCAGCCGTCCATCATCGTGTGATACAGCGTGATGAAGCGGTCCCGGTGTCCCGGCGGCAAGTCGAGGGCGGACGCGAGCAGCGACGGCCAGTAGCGGTAGACGAAGTCGCCAATGAGGTCTGCGTGGCCCTCGCGACGGACCTTCGCCACGAGGGATGCCGCGACTGGCTCTGCGGCGCGTTCCATACCGGTCGCCCAGGCGCGCAACACGCCTGGCTCCTCGCGAAGGTCGCGCCCGTACCCTTCCATGTCGAGCGACCAGCGCTTTGGCCGTGTCTCGAAGTTCGCGTCGTCAACGAGGATGGAGGTCACGTCGTTGTAGCGGCTCACCCAGTGCGCGTTATTGATCCAATCGCGGTAGCAATCGTAGTTTTCGCGCATGATCGCGAGGGCGGGATACGGGTCGCGCAGGTAGTCGAGCCGCAAGAACCAGCGCGGATTCACGAGGTGCTGCGAGTGGCGCTCGCGAACGCGGCCGTAGATCTCGTACGTCCGGTAGTAGCCGCCCCGGCCGCCGAGCCGCTTCACCTCGACGCCGTTGCGGCCAGGTGCGTTGATCGGGGCTGGCGCCTCCACCGCGGGGTCAGGCTGGGTCGAAGTCAAGCCACAACTCCCGAAGGGCGACCGTCCCGACCTGCGCGAGCTTCTCCGGCTCCGCGAGGTCCTTGGGCTGCCTGTCCCAGTTAATCGAGGGGTTCTTCAGACTCTTGAGCAGGATTTCCGACCCAAGGATCGACTCTTGCACGGAGATCCAGGCGCCGGGGCACATGTGCGGGCCAACGCCGAAGGCCATGTGGTTATGCCGGCCGTTCGCGTGGTGTCCGTTGCGCAACAGCTTCCCGGAATAAAGGTCGTCGCGGAAGAGGTTGAACGTCTCTGGTTCCTTGAACACGCGCTCATCGTGGCTAGCCGAGAAGTCGACGCAGTTGACCAGCGAGCCCGCTGGGATGGTGACGCCGTGCATGGTGACGTCGTAGCTCGTGTGCCTCGGCTGGCCGCCAACCGATGAGGAAAACCGCAGGGTCTCGTGGATCGCCGTCTGGAAGAGCGAGGGGTCGTCTTGCACCGCCCGGAACTGTTCCGGGTGGGTGAGCAACTGGAACCACATGTTCATGATCGCGCCGCGCGTCGTGTCTCCCCCAGCGGCCACGATAAGCACGATGTTCGACGAGACCTCCTCCACCGAAAGCAGGTCCCCATCGAGCTCGGAACGCGAGAGCTTGGAGATGATGTCCTCGCTCATTACGTTGCCTTGCTGGTCGTAGAGGTAGGTCGGGTTCTTCCGGCGCTCGGGGATCAGTTCGCCAACGAAGTCCGCGATTTCCTGGTGCGCGCGGATGCCCTGCAGCGCTGACTCGGACGCACCGAGGCCGCGCATCATCGACGTGTACCAGTGGTAAAACCTGCTGCGCGCCTCTTCGGGGAAGCCCAACACCTGGCACACGACACGCACGGGGAACTCGTCCGCGAACGCCTTGCCGAGCTCCACGGTCCGCCGGCCGCTGATGTTCTCTTCCACCAGCTCCGAGGCGACGGGGCCGGCAAAACGCAAGATCATTTCGGCGGCGAGCTTCTCGATCGCCGGGATCCGCGCCTTCAGGCTCTCGCCGACGAGGTGCTGGCCGTACATGTTCCGGCGGCGCCGGTGTTCGACGCCGCTCAACTCGTGCTGGACGTTCCCCAAGACAGCGTTCGAGGAGCCCTTGGGGATCGTGTTGAACCCCTCGTCGTCCATGTACGCCTGGGTGACGTCCCAATAGCGCGTGAGGTAGTACGCGTTGTGCAGCCGGTCGTGATAGACGGGGTAGTGGTCCCGCATGATCCGGTAATACGGGTACGGGTTCCGCTGGAACTCGCGCGTGTCGAAGAGCCGCGGGTCGATCAGCGGCGTGCCATCGGGGGCGCGCCCCATATCGTAGGCTTGGCCAAACGGCTGGAACGGGATGGTGAACTCAGCATCAGGGGCCGCGACTTTCATCGTGCCGTCCTTCCTCGCGCCCAACGTGTTGGTCGAGCGGTTCAGATTTTGGACGCCCGGCCCGAAATTGCCAACCCGCCACCGCGCCCGCCCTGGACGCTTGCCCAACGCGGGCGTCCTCGGCAGACTCGGCCGTTCACGGAGGTCGTAGCCATGGCCGGACCCAATCCCAGCAGCTTGGTCGATGTCGCCAAGCTCGAAGCCTATCTCGACGCCCACCTCGGCGGACCGGGCCAGCCGGTGACGGTGGAAAAACACACGGCCGGGTTTTCGAACGAGACGTTCTACGTCAACCGGGGCGACGAGCGTTATGTGATGCGCCGCCCTCCGGCGGGCCCGCTCCTCCCCACCGCCCACGACGTAGTGCGCGAGTACCGCTTCCTGGCGGCGCTCGCCGGCCGGGCGCGCGTGCCGAAGCCGGCCCTGCTCTGCGAGGACACCGCGATCATCGGCGCCCCGTTCTACGTCATGGAACGCAAGGACGGTTACGTCATCCGCGATGCCATCCCGGAAGCCTTCGACCGGCCAGAAGCCCGCCGCAAGATCGGCGAGGAAATGGTCGACGCGCTGGTCGAGATGCATGCTGTCGATTGGCGCGCCGCTGGGCTCACCGGCCGCGACAGCGGTTATGTGGAGCGCCAGCTGAACCGCTGGGCTTCGCAATGGGAGCTGACCAAGCCCCGCACGCGCGAACTCCCAGGCTTGGACCGGATCACCGCTTGGATGCGCGCGAACATGCCCGCCGAGGTGCCCCACACCGTCGTCCATGGGGACTACAAGCTCGACAATGTGATGTTCGCGAAGAGCAACGAGCCGCGCCTGATCGCCATCTTCGACTGGGAAATGGCCACGATCGGCGACCCCTTGGCTGACCTCGGCTACCTGCTGCACAGCTGGTCCGGAGGCCGGCCCGTCCCGGGGTACGAGGACCGGGTTCCTGCCCGGCCCCCGTTGACGTCCCTCGAAGGATTCCCGGCCGTGCCCGAAATGATGGCCCGTTACGAAGCGAAGAGCGGCCGTTCGATGAAGGACTTCCTCTTCTACCGGGTGCTCGCATCCTACAAACTGATCGTCATCCTCGAGGGGCTCTACATGCACTACAAGGAAGGCGCTGCGGCGAACCCGGGCGCGGCTGAGTTCGAATGGGGCGTGCCGATGCGGATCGTCGCGACGCAGCGCTTGATCGATCAGGGCCAGTCTTGAGCGCCCGCCGGCTCGCGCTCAGCCTCCCGCTCGACATCCCGATGGCAGACCACGTCGCCGTCGCGCGCGAAATGGAGGCCCTCGGCTATACCGATGCGTGGTCGTTCGAAGCCGACGGCGCCGACGTCTTTACGCCCGCCGCAATCGTCGCTGCCGGGACGACGCTGCGCGTGGGCACGGCAATCGCGAACGTCTTTACGCGCGGCCCGGCCACCCTCGCGATGACCGCCGCGACGATCGCCGAGCTCGCGCCGGGCCGGTTCGTACTTGGGATCGGCGCGGGCTCCGCCCCGATTGTCGAGTCGTGGAATGGCATGACCTTCGAGAAGCCGCTGACACGCGTCAAGGAGATGGTCGCGTTTCTGCGGCGCGCGCTCGCGGGCGAGCGCGTCGTCTTCGAAGGCGAGACCCTTCGCGTCGACGGTTTCCGGCTTTCGCGACCGCCCGCCGTCCCGCCACCGCTCCACGTTGCCGCCCTGCGCGAAGGGATGCTCCGCGTCGCCGGTCAGGTCGCTGATGGGGTGTGCCTCAACTGGCTCTCGGCGGACGACGTGAAGAAGGCCGTCGCCATCGTCCGCGCGGCCGCGGCCGAGGCGGGGCGCGACCCGGCCAGCATCGAGGTGACGGCGCGGATCATGGTCAACATCGACGCGCCCAGCGCAGACCAGGACACGGCGATGCGCCGCCACATCTGCGCCTACCTGAACGTGCCGACCTACCGGGCCTTCCATCGCTGGCTCGGCCGGGGGCCAGCGCTCGACGGGATGTGGACCGCGTGGGACGCCGGCGACCGCAAGTCGGCCACCGCCGCGCTCACCACGGGCACGATCGACGAGCTGATTGTGAACGGCGACCCGGCCGCCCGCCGCGCCCACGTCGACCGCTACTTCGAGGCTGGCGTCGATACGGCCTTCCTTTCGCTCGCCACGAGCGAGCGCGAACCAGCCCGGCGCGCGGAACTCGAGGTCCAGGCACTGCGCGACCACGCCCCCAGGTAACGAACGGGCGCACAACGGGTGGCCAACGGCGGGCCGAGCGCCTACGATGGCCCGGTGGATGGCACGCGGCTCGTACTGGTCTTGGTCGGTGGAGCCGCAGCCGTCGTCCTCTTTTTCCAGGCGCTTAACCAATTCAGCTGAACCGGCCGGGGCAAGCCAAAAGTTACCCTCCGTTTACACGGGCCCCCAATGGACATGCTGAAGTGCGTTGACCGGACTTCCGGCCGCGCCGACACTCTTGCTCGTGAGGAGTGGACTTATGCCCCGCATCCGTGTACGCCATCTCGCAATCGGCTTGACGCTCACGGCGCTCGCATCTATCCCGGTACTCGCCGGGACCGCCGGCGCCGGGAACAACGACAGTGCTCGTCTTGATCGGACGGTGCGCTTCACCAAAGTGCTGCCGGCGCTCATCCCCGGCGACAAAGAAAACACGACAGTCATCGCGCAGAACGATGGGAACGCTCCCGCGACGATCGTCATGGACGTCTACACGCCGCAAGGTGTGCCCATCGCTGGCGCCCAGCGCATCGAAGCGAACGTGCCGGCAGGTGCCAAACGCAACTTCGACCAGTCCGTGAACGCTGGGCTCGCGCCCGGCTTCCGCGGCGTCGGCGTCCTTTCGAGCGACCAACCGCTGAACACGCTGCTCGAACGCCGCCTCGATAGCCCGAACGGCAAGATTTCAGAATCGCTGCACAACGCCTACGGAACGGGTGCGACCAAGCTCGCGTTGCCGTACCTGGCGAACGCACTCGATGCCCAGTTCAACACTCGCATCGCCATCGCGAACACCAGCACGCAGGTCGCCTGCATCACGTTGGAATACTCGTTCAAGCCTGGCCTCGGCTCCGTCCCGGCGGGCGGCAAGGCGAACGTTGTCGACAACGGCAGTGGCGGCGGCGGTTGCGCGACCGGCTACCCGATCCCGGTGAACGGCCAGATCGCCTTCGCCCCGACAGCCGTCGACGGTGCGATTCCGTATCCGTCCTCGACCGCGAACGCGCTCTTCGGCGCGACGATCACGTCCAGCGCGCCCGTCACCGCCGCCGCCGACGCGTGGGTCTCCGGCCTCAAGTCGCTCGGCGCCTACGACGCCTTCGTCGTCGGCACCGGTGGCGACCTTGGCGTCGACATCGTCGTCCCGCTCGGCATCAAGCATGGGGACGGCTTCCTCAGCCAATACATCATGTCCAACCCGAACGCCTCCTCCGCGAGCGTCACCATCACGTACACCGGCAACACCGGGACCCACGTGAAGACGCTGACGATCCCGGCGAACGGCTCGGAAGACCACGGCGTCTATTCGGACTCGGTCGTGCCGGTCGGCTTCGTCGGCGCCGCCCGCATTCAGTCGACGCAGCCGATCGCCGTCGTCGCCTTCTTCGGCAAGATGACGACCGCCAACAGTTTCATCCCCGAAGAGACCTACGCCCTGATTAACGGCATCCCGAACGTGAAGGCAACGACCAAGGTCAAGTTCCCCTACGTCGTCCGGCGCGGCAACGGCAACTCGGCCCGCTGCGATACCTCAGGCGACCAATGCGGCTTCAACGGCTGGCAGAGTGTCTCGGTTGTCGGTGGCGGCACCGCCAACCTGACAATCCAGGTCATCTCTGACCCGACTTCGAAGTTCCCTGGCTGCCAGGGCTCCACCTACTCGGCCACCTTCACGCGCCAAATCACCGACTCGTTCGTCTTCTATCAGAACCTGAACAGCGGTGCGGACAACGGCCTGAACGGAGCGCCTCCCTGCTTCGATGGCTCGATGATCATCACCAGCGACAAGCCAATCGTGGCCGTCGGCGACTTCGCCGCAGACCCGTCGCAGGTCGGTGGCGACCAGGACGCTCGCTACGACGCGTTCCGGAGCAACTAGCCACCACCCGTAGCGCTCACCAATCTGCAAGGGCGTCCCGCAAGGGGCGCCCTTGCGTGTGTCCCCGTGCCTCGCAACCATGGCCTGGATGGGCGCTTCGCTGACCAGGCACGTCTCCCGCCTGGCCGCAGCCGTGACGAAGACCCGTAAGCGCGAGGCCACCGCAGTCGTCGTGGCCGCCCTTCTCCTGCTTGCCCTGCAGGCGCTCCGGGTCGAGCGGTTGACCATCGGTCACCCGCTCTTCGCGGAGCCCGGATGGGACCACCACGCCTACCGGGCGATGGCCCAGGGCAACCCCTTCGACTTCCACCTGGCGCCGTTCGGCTGGCGCCCGCTCGTACCCCTGCTCGCGAAGCTCTCCCCCGCGCCGCTCCAAGGGTCGTTCTTCGTCCTCACGCTCGCCGGCCTCGCCGTCGCGGCGAGCGCGACGTACGCCACGGTCGCCGCGGATCGCGGCCGCCAAGCGGGCGTCGTCGCGCTACTTTGCCTCTTCAGCCTCACCTGGGCCGTGAAGTTCCCACTTCAAGACTTCTGGCTCCCCGACGCGGTCGCGTTCGCCGCACTCGCGCTGGCGACCCTGGCAGTCGTCCGGAAGTCGGACCGCGGGCTGCTCGCGGCGCTGACGATCGGTGTGTTCGCGAAAGAGGTCGTGATCTTCGCGGCCGTCCTCCGTTACACGCTCCGGGCACACCGGCCGGTCGACCTCCGGTCGGCAAAGGAGACCGTGCTCGTCGCGTTGCCGGCGGTGGTCGTGCTGCTGGCGCTCCGAGTGGGGATCGGGGCCCAAAACGGGGACGCAGCATACGTCGCGGGCCTCTCGCCGACGCTTCGGGAGTTCGCCTCGTACATCCCGAGCTATCACTACCTGGACCTCTTGCGCGACATTGGCGCGGATCGGCTCCAGGACACGCGCCGCGACACGCTTCTCGCCTACACAACCGGCACGTGGGGGGTGCCGATCCTGGCGCTGGTCGCGATTGGCGCCGCCGCCCGGCCGCTGCTCGCACTGCGGCTCGCACCGTTCCTCGTGCTGGTCTACGCCCAACTCCTGTTCGCCCTGAACATCGAACGGCTCTTGGTGGCCGGATTTCCGGCCGTCGTCTGGCTCGCGGCCGAGGGTGCACGCGCGGTAGCCACCGCCTTTCGCGTCCCGGTGGCCGCGTTCATCCCGATACCCGCAGCGCTGATCCTCTTGCGTCTCCGGGACCCCGCGAACCTCTTCACTGGCTTCGAGATCGAGACGTTCGTCCTCATCGGCGGGCTCGCCGTCCCGGCCCTCTGGGCGACGTTGGCGAACCGTCGCGAGGCATCGCCATGAGCGCCGGCTCATCCATCGCCCGCGGCACGCTCATCGCGCTTGCGTGTCGCGGACTCAACGTGGCCGCCGGCTTGCTGATCGTAATCCTGGTTTCTTCCGACCTGGGTAAAGCAGGCTATGGTGCGTTCGTCGTAGGAATCACGATTGTCGGCGTCATTGGAGCCCTCACGGGGGGACTGACAGCCGCGGCCGGCTACCAGATCAACAACCAGCGCCAGCCAGCGGGCGCCGTCCTCACGAGCGCTGGGCTGATCGGGGGCGCGCTCGTCGCGGTGAGCATCTTGGTCAGCCTCGCCGTCCGCGAATCGGTTTCGGGGACGGCCCGGACGATCGGGCTCGAAGCCGGCATCGCGGCTGGCGCCGTGATCATGAACGGCGTCGCATCGGGGGTGCTCCTCGGACAGGGAGCGATGGTGCGCTACAACCTCGCGCTCGCGGCGCCGGCCGTCTTCAGCCTGGCAGCGGTCACGGTCGCGCTCGCCGTGTCAAGCTCCGACTCAGCCTCGACGGCACTCGGGGCCTTCGCCGCCGGCCAGTGGCTCGCGTTCGTCCCAACGCTGCTGGCCACGAGGACATGGCCATCGCTCCGGTCGATGGATGGCCGGCTGATCCGGATCATGCTCGGGTTCGCCGGCTTCGCCGCGCTGTCGAGCGGCGTCTCATACCTCAACTACCGGGCGGATATCTTCGTCGTCCGCCACTGGGAGGGCGACGCAGGCGTGGGCGTCTACGGCGTGGCGGTTCTGCTCGCCGAGGCGGTCTGGCAGCTCAGCGGTTCGATCGCGCTCGCCGCCATCCCCCAGATCGCCAGCGCGAGCCCCGACATCGCGGCGCGGCTCACGGCGCGCGTGATGCGGCACACGCTGCTCATCCTCGGCCTCGCGTGCCTGTTCGTGGCGCTCGTCGCGGATGTCGTCGTCCAGCTCCTCTTCGCGCCGGAATACGATGCGGCGGCGACGGCTCTGCGCATCCTCCTGCCCGGCACCTTGATTTACGGTCTCGCGGCGGCGATCTCCGGGTTCTACACCTATCAGCGCGGGCGGCCGTGGCTCGCGGGGATCATCTCCAGCACGAGCCTGGTCGTGGGCATTTCGTTGGCCTTCGTTTTCGTCCCGCGTTGGGGGGTCAACGGGGCCGCGCTGGCCACCTCCGTGTCCTACATCGTCGCCATCGGCGCCGCCGCGGCCTTCTTTGTCTTCGAAAACAAGCTCCCGCTGCGGACGCTCGTCCGCTTTACGGCCGAGGACCTGGACGACTACCGCGCCTTCGCGCGCCGGATCACGGCCGTGCTCCGCTGACGCGCAAGGCCCCGCTGGGCGCGGCTGAGGTCGCCGGCCGGTCGCCTGGGCGCTGGTCCGCCGGAAGGTGCGCTTCGAGGCCGGTCTGGCCCCCGCCACGGGCCGCGGCGTAGACATCGAGCAGGTCGTCCGCGACGCGACCCACCGAGTAATGCCGGCGGACGTGCTCCTGGGCCGCCGCGGCCAACCGCCGCCGGAGCATCGGGTCGTCGGCGAGATCCAGCATCGCGCGCGCGAGGTCATTGGGGTCGCCGGGCGCCGCACCGAGGCCTGTTTGCCCCGAAATCACCGCTTCCTCTGGCCCGCAGAACGTGATGATCGGCGGAAGGCCACGGGCCATCGCTTCGAGAAGCGCAATCGACATCGAACCCGCCGGGACCGGCAAGACGAAGACATCCAGCGCATCGAGATACCGCGCCGGGTCGGACTGCTGCCCCGCAAAGCAGACCCGCTCGGCAACTCCGATGTCGGCCGCCTGCCGCTCAAGCGGCTCACGCAGCGGCCCATCACCGACCAGGAGCAGCCGGGACTTCGGCGGGCATTGTGCGAACGCCTCCAGGAGCGTTGGCAGCCCTTTGCCCTCCGCGAGCCGGACCACGCTACCGAACACCAGGCCATGGCCGAGTCCGTGGAGCGCACGCACCGCGAGGCGGTGCTCGTCGCGCGTCGAGGGGCTCACCTCGGGCGCTGGCACTCCATTGAGCACGACCGAGAACGTGCGCGCCCGCACCGGGAGCCTCGCGGTCCGGAGTGCCGCGTTCCGGCGAGAAACGGCGACGACGCCGTGACAGAGCCGATCGAGCGCGCCGCGCGTCAGCTGCTGCGGCGCTCCGGGGGTCGCCCCCGGCACGTCGTGCTCCGTTATGACGAGCGTCGACCGTGTGAGGGCTCGCACCAGCGCCGCGACCGCGAGCCCGCCGGTCGCTCCGCCCGTGTGCAGGTGTACGACCGAAGGCCGAAACGAGCGGAGCAGCGCAGCGAAGGCGCGCATCCCTGCGACCTGGGCCGCCCGCCCCGTCCGCGCGTCCGTCGTCACGCGCGCGCAGGGCACGGCGAGCGCCTCCAGGCGGGCCGCGACGCCATCCAGCTCCGGGCCTACTGGCAAGACAACCTGCGCGTCGACTCCGCGGCGGCGGTACTCCGCTGCCAGGTCGACGACGTGGGTCTCCATCCCACCGGCGGACGTGGACTGCAACACCAACAAAACGCGCGACGGCTTCAAGCGGTCACCTCCCCGAGTTGGACGGGCCGCGGGCTCCCCGCCTGCTCCAGCATCAAGTCCACGATCCGGCGGTCGTTTTGGACGCCGTCGAACTTGCGCTCAGCCACGCGCCTCGCCTGCGCCGCAAGGATGGGGAGCCGCTCGCGATGGTCCAGAGCGTCCCGGAGGGCCGCGACGAGCGCTTCGACCGTCGGGGGGATGAGCCACCCGTTGTGGCCTTCGCTGACGATGTCCCGCGCTCCGCCGACGTCCCCAATAATCGCGGGCAGCCCCGACGCCAGCGCCTCGACGGTCGCGAACCCGAAGCACTCAGCGCGAGTTGGCATCGTGAAGAGGTCGGCTTCGGCGAAGAGACGGCGCAGCAACGGCGAGTTTGGCTCGGCCCGGTGCACGGTCACGTTCGGCGCCTCGGGCACGGAGTCGCGCGTGACGACATCCAGCCGGCACTCGCGCCAGAGACCCGCCTTCATCGCCTCGATCAACAGGAGCCCACCCTTGCGTTCGAAGTCGCCGCCGACGAACAGGAGTCGCAGCTCGCGGCCCTCTGCCGGGGCCTTTGCGGCCGGCTGCCAGAGCGTGAGGTCCACGCCCGGCGGAAGTACGACGATTCGCCGGTCCTCCACCCCCGCCTTGCGGAGGCCATCGGCCGCCCAGTTCGAGATAGGGAGGAAAAGCGAGACGTTGGCGAAGAGCAAGCGCTCGTGCGCGCGCGCGAATGACCGCGCGAGGCCACGCCGGGGCGGGCGTCGAAAGTAGATTTCCGCCATCTCTTCGGCCTGATCGATCGTCCAGTCCGTCTCGACCAGCAGCGGCCGGCGGAGCGGACCGAGTTGCGCCCAGAGGTGGGGCACGAGGAGCTCGCAGCAGGTCGTCCAGACGACATCCGGCCGGGGGATGCTCGCGAAGGCGCGTGTCTGCCAGACGCCCCTGGCCCGCGACTTCAGACCGCGCGGCACGCCCGGGATTCGCTCGACCAGGCCGCCATCCTGCCAACCGGTGACCTTGACGTGGGTCGCCGCGAGCCGCCCGTCGGCTTCAACGTTCGCTTCCATCCGCTCTTGACGGGCTTTCCAGCCCGCATACGTCAACCCGAGAAAGAGGGCCTTTGGCCGCTGTCGTTCCATCCGCGCACCTCGCTACGACTCCGTGACAACGGTATGCGGCGGGCCGTTATCTTCGGTTGAGCAACGGTTGCTCGCGGGTAACCGGCGTCAGCGCGCGGTCCGCTCCCAGCCGGCCGGGCCCCGCCGGAGGGCGAGCCGGGCGAACGTCCTGAGCTTGTGCCAGATGAACCGCGGGGCCTCGACGAACGCGCCCAGGTCGCGAACGGGCGTCCGGGCCGCTGCCAAGCCAACGATGACATACGCCCCCAGCAATACCCCCGGGGTCAACCCAGCAATCAAGGGGACGAGCCCGGCCACGCCCGCGACGGCCGCGATGGCCGCGAAGAACGCGACGAGCGTGAGCGGCAGCGAGCCGAGGTCCAACATCGCGCACGCGAGGCCAAACTGGCGGCGTCTCGCGGCGCCAACCGCAGCGCCAAGCGCCGCCTTGCTCAGGCTCATACGTCCGGCCTCCCAGCGCTCGTCCTGCGTGCGCGCCGACCCATAGCTGCCCGCCATTTCACCCCAGACAGTCGCTCCAGGGACGAACCCCACAGCGACGCCGCGCCGGGCCAGCCAGACCGACAGCCCCGCATCTTCGGCCAGCCCGGCCGCCCCGTAGCCATCGCGGACGAGGCGCCAGCGAAGCGCCATGCCGTTGCCCTTCAGCGTCGTCGGGATGCCGATACGCGCCGACCCGAGCGGACGGCTCCAATGGAGGAGCCGGAAGGCGAGCGAGCGGAGCCGCGCCACCGGCGCGCCGGAAGGCGCCGCGGCGTAATGTGCTTGCACGGCGTCTGGGCCGGCGGCCAGCCCCGCCGCCAGCGCGGCGTAGAAGCCGCTCGCCACCGTGGTGTCGGCATCAACGATCACGACCGCGTCCGGAAGGGAGGAGCGAAGCGCCACGTCCGCGATCGCGTAGTCGAGCGCGTAGCTCTTGCCCCGCCGGGCCGCGTCGGAGCGCACGAGCACCGTCGCGCCCGCGGCCTTGGCTCGTTCCGCCGTGGCGTCGTTACAGTTGTCGGCGACGACGACGACCTCGACCGTGGGGGCGTCGCTGAGCAGGCTTCTGACCGTCCTCGCGATCAGCGCTTCCTCGTTGTGGGCCGGCACGATGGTCACGAGCTTGAGCGTGGCGCCGCTCGGGTGCTCCCGCGGCGCCGGAACCGCGACCACAGCCAATGCCGACCACCACGCCGCGTGGGCGCCCCCCACAAGCACACAGGCCCACGCTCCGGCGCTCAAGGCCGCCTCGATCACGACGTCCGCACACGTTGTGGGCGCGCTCGTGGGAGCGGGTCGTCCCGCTCGGCGCACGCCTCCGCAAGGCGGGCCACGAAGCGCTCGATCGTGAAGTGCCGAAGCACCGCGAACCGCGCCCGTGTGCCCATTTCGGCCGCTTCCAACGGGTGTGAGAGCACCCAGCGAAGTGCGGAGCGTAGGGCGGTGTCGTCGCCTGGGGCCACGTACAACCCCGTCGGCGCTTCGGGTAACGCGCCTGGGGAGAAGTTCTGCGGCCCGCGATCCTCCGTCGCCGCCATGTCGAACACGCCGTCAGAGGTGACGAGCGGCCCCGTGACAACCTCGCGCTGCCCCTCCGTCGCGGTGACGATGACCGGACGGCCAACGGCCATCGCTTCGAGGATGGTCGTCACCCCAGACTGGTTGGGGACATCGAGCAACGGAACGACCACGACGTCGGCCTGGTGGTAGACGGCGCGGAGCGAGCCATAATCGAGCGCCTCGCTGAGAAAGCGGACGTTGCTCGCCTCGCCTACCGGGCCATGACCGGCTCGGGCCCAATGGCTCGCGCCTGCGATGAGCACGTCGACCGCCAGCCCTTCGACCGCCTTGATCAGGGTCGCGTAATCCCGGTTTTCGGCGCCAACTGCCAGCACGAGTGGCCGACGAGTGCGCTGCGGGCCGTCGTCGGGCGTCCAATAGTCCGGGTCGACCTGGTACGGGATCAGTTCGACCTGCCATCGGCCCGAGGCGAAGCGCCGCGCCTGGGAAGCCTGGACCGTGCTGTGCACGAAGAGCACTCCCCGCGGCCCAACCCGGCTGGCAACCCAAATCATGGCGAGCTTCCAGGGCCGCGAAACGAGATGTCCCAGCATCACCAGCCGTGTGTCGCGTTTTCCCCGCGCGAAGGCGGCGAGGGCATACGGGAGCCCGACGTGCTCCCCATCGGCAAACACCACATCGGACGGCGCGCCGCTTGCAGCACGCCAGGCTTGCCGTACATGCGGGCCGAGGAGCCTCCGGGACCAACCCCGGCGGCCAGACCCGTCGCTCGCGTATTCGATCCGGGCGGCGGTCGCGGCCGCCAACTCCCAGAAGTCGCGGCGCGGGCCTGCTTCGCGCAGCCGCTGCGCCTGCGCCTGGGAAGCGCTCACGAGCATCCGGACGGACGGACGGGCCATCACGCCACCTTCGCGAGATAGTCGAGAATGCGGTTTGCGTTCACGGCGGCGTCCATTTCGTCGCGGGCGATCGCGCGGGCGGCACGGCCGAACCGGAGCCGCAGCGCTTCGTCATCCACAAGGCCGGCGAGCGCGGTCTCCGTAGCGCGGGCGTCGCCGACGGGCACGAGCAGGCCCGTGACCCCATCGCGGACCGTCTCCGCGTTCGAGCCGACGGAGGTCGTGACCACCGGAAGGCCGGCGGCCATCGCTTCACCGAGGACGATCGGCGTGCAGTCGCCGCGCGTCGGGAGGCAGAAGATGTCGGCGTCGGCATAGGCCGCGCGCAGGGCGTCTGTGCCGGGCGTAATCCCACTGAGGACGCGGACGCCATCGCAGGGCTGGATCGCCGCCTCCGTGACCAACGTGACTTCGACGCGGCCGCCCAGCAGCGAAGCCGCCTCCAGGAGCACGTCGCCGCCCTTGCGGCGGAAGTCGCCGCCGACGAACAGTACTCGGACCGGACCGGGCCGGCGCGCCGCCCGGTCGATCGCGAAGAAGCCCGCAGGGGCGCCGGGATGGGCGACCAGCGGGTCGATCGCTTGATAGCCGTAATCGCGTTCGAGCGAGGCGAGCGCCCAGCGCGACCACGAGACCACGCCCGAGGCGCGCCGGAAGACCGCGGCGTACGCCTTCCGCTTTGCCGCCTCTACGAAGGCTGAGCCACGGCGATGCGCGTACCACTCTCCCATCGCGTCCACCTGGGCCGGGGTCGCGTCGAGGCTCAGGATGTACGGCCGGCGGCGTGTCGCCATCGGCGCGAGCAGCGCAATCGTTGGGGTGTGAAAGAGGGTCGCGGCGAAGCGCCCGCGGACCACTTGCCGCCACGCCCCGAGACTCCCGCGCGCGGCCCACGGGACGGGCAGGCGCCGGTGCGCGGGAAAGTTCACGCGGAGCGACCGCACGGAAGCGCGCTCCCTCGCGGCAGCCTCCAAGTTCAGGCAGTGCGCCCGGTGCCCGAGCGTCTGCTCGAGGCAGAGTGCCAACGCCGGAGAGTCCACGTCCGCCCCCTTGGTGGCCGATCCACCAGGTTGCCACCTTACGTGAGCGGGGTTGAGGCGGCGTTGATCCCCGGTTTCCGGGGGCGCGGTGGCGTGACCGGCCCGTGAGCTGCGGCGCGATAGGCCGCCGAATACTCGAAGTCGTAGGCCACGCTACAGGCCGCAAGGGCCACTCGCTCGCTGCCCGCCGCAAGGGCCGATGTCGCCAGGCGCATCAGGCCCGCGGTTACCGCGGCGCGCAGCATCGAACGGCCGGCGGCCGGGCGCAGGACTCGTACGGCCCTGGGCCGCGACGCCCGCTCCTCGGCGACGGTCGTAGCCCAGGCAAGGTCGGGATGCTCGCGCTCCAGCAGCCGGTCCACCTCTGCGTACTCCCGCGGGATGCGGAGCCAGCTCTCTTGCGTGCGCCGAGCATCGTGCCAGCCGATGGCCCCCGGCTGAAAAGCGAACCGGCAGCCAATGCGGTGCAACCGCAACGCCAGCTCAATATCCTCTGCCCGGCGCAGGCGCGCGTCGAAGCCCCCCACCGCCTGCAGGTCCTCCCGCCGGAGCAAGGCGTTCCCGGTGAAGAACTGCCGCCACGTCGGCTGATAAACGCCCGCCTCCATGCGCTCGTACTCACGTTGCAGGGTTCTCGCCTCCCAGAGGTTCCAGGGCGTGGGGCGCCAACCCGCGGGCGGAAGGAGCGGCCCAAACGAGGCGACAGCGCCCCCTTCAGCCATCACGGAGAGGTGCGCCCGCAGCCACTCGGGCGCGGGGTCGACATCGTCGTCGACAAACGCGATGAAGGGCGCCGACCCGGCGGCGACGGCACGATTACGTGCCGTCGCTGGCCCCGCGTTGCCCGGACCCGTCACGATGTCGAGGCGGCGCAGCCCGAACTGGTCACCTCCAAGTTCGCCAGCGACGGACGGGCTGCTTCCGTCATCCGCAACGATCACGCGAAAGTCCTGGAAGGACTGGTTGGCCAACGCGAGCAGCGTCCTCCGGAGGCGCGCCTGCCGGTTGAAGGTTGGGATAACGACATCGATCAGGCTCATTGCGGACCTTCCTGTGGCCGGCCATCGCGGCCGACGAATTGGAACGCGAGTGCCAGCAGGACGGCGCAAAACACCGCGCTTCGCGAACCGACAAACGCCATGTCGACGCGTGCGTAGGTCAGCGCCATCAACAGTCCCGCAGCGAGACAGAGCGGCACCGCTGGTAGCGAACCCGCCGCAGCCGACCGGCAGGCGATGACGCACCGCCTGAACGCCGTTATCCAGAGTCCGACCAGCACGGCCGCGCCCACGATCCCCATCTTCAGCCAGAGCCAGAGGAGATTCTGGTGGGGCGTGTGGAACTGCAGCGGCCAGAGTGCCAAGGTGGGGAGCTTTTCGAACTGCTCATAAGGGTTACCGAACCCCACCCCAAACAGCGGCGTCCCCCGCAAGGTGCGCTGCACGTTCTCGCGTTCAATCGTGCGGTACTCATCCGAGCTCCGGTCGCGCGCGTCGGGGTCGACCTGCGACCGGACGGCTCGTGCCGGCTCTGCGAGAGGCCCCGTGTGGCCTTCCCAGTAGACCGAGAGGTAGCCGGCCATGACCAGCAGCGCAGGCACGGCCAGACCCACGAGCAGCGCCGGCCGCTTTGGCATCACGAGCCAACCGACGATCAAGACTCCTGCGCCGACCCCGAGGATCGCGCTTCGCCTCCCGGTCATCGCAACCGCAACCAAAGTGAGAAGGGCGAGGCCGACGGCGGCCGCCCGCCCGCTGGGCGTCTTCGCCTGCAACGCGGCGACGCACGCGACAACAAAGCCCAGCGCAAGAAACAGCCCCGTCTCGTGGTCGAACCAATGCTCGAGCGGGACAGCGCCGCCCCGGAGATACAGCACCCAGCGGAGGATGGTCGCGCAGGCAAGGGAGGCGAAGACCACGAAGGCCGCACGCGTGAGCGTCTCCTCTTTCGGCGGCCCGACGCGGATCAGGACGTAAAAGGCAAGCGTCGCGAAGATCAGGCCGCGGGCCTCGTGGTAAGCCAACGCAACATCTCCGCCGTTCATCGCGCCCCACGCAAGGCCCGAAAACAAGATGCAGGGCACGAGCCAGACAAGTCCCGGAAGCCCAGGGGACGCAGCGCGGATGCCCCGCACGGTCACAACCACGGCGAGCCACGCCACCAGTAACTCGAACGGGTTGGTCTTGAGCGGCAGTGCGTCGGCCACAGAAGGCGGGAGCTTCCAGAAGGGGTCCGCGAACAGATGGAAGAAGCCGAAACCTCCGGGATCGAGCGCGATCGCCACGCCGAGGACGAGGTGCGCGCCGGCCCGAGGCTTGAGAAAGAGGCCAGCGAGCACGCCGATCCCGAACACGGCGACCACGGCGGTGGTGCCCACCACGAGGACGAGCGCCGCTGCGACGGAGCCGCATGCGAGGACCAGTCCGGCGCCGCGGATTGGGATCGTTGGGAAGACCGGAAACGCCCGAGCGGCGGCTTCCATGATCAACCTGCCTTCGTCAGCGCGAGCAGGATGACCAGTGCAGCGCCTGCACCAACTGCCGCCGGCGCCGACTCGCCGCGAAACAGGTTCCGGGCCGGACGGCTCGCCAACAGCATCGAGAGCCCCACGATGGCCGCGATCGCTACCATGGCCGCCTCACTGCGCGAGGGCGAGCCAGCGCTCGGCCCACCGCGGGACATTCGACTGGTAGCGGTTGACGACGACGCCCAGCAGGTTCGCATCGCGGAGCAGGAGCAACGCCCGCTCCAGGTCGCGCCGGTCCGTCTTCCCCGCGCGCGCGACGACGAGCACGCCATCGCAGTGTTGGGCAAGCACCGGGCCGTCGGCGGAGCCTTCGACCGCCGGGAGGTCCAGCACCACGAAGGTGTTCCAGCGCTTCAGGGTCCCGACTGCCGCGGCGAGCGCCTCGGAGCGGGCGGCCCAGGCAGCGTCGATCGGCGCCAGCCCGGCGGTCACCACCGAAAGTGGCGCCGAACCGAAGCGCTGGACGGCGGCTTCGAGCGGCACATTCCCGAGGATGACGTCGCTCAAGCCGGGCCGCCGACCAAGGCCGTACTCCGGCCCAATGGAGTGCGTGGCGAAGTCGGCGTCGACCAAGACAACACGGGCCCCCCAGTCGTGGGCGAGTGAGTTGGCCAGCGCCATCGCGAGCGTTGTCTTCCCTTCCCGCCGCCCGACGCTCGTCACTCCGATCACGGCGGGTTGGACTGCCGGCGCGACCTCCGGGCTAAGCTGTTTCACGCCCTTCAGGCCGCGTTCGAGGAACGGGACGGCCGGGTCGGGCTTCCATGCAGCCTGCCCGCGCCGCGCCACGCGCAGTGTTGAAGCCCCGCGGTCGGTGATTCCGGCCATGAGTTGGACCTCGCGGATCGCTTCGGTGAGGTCGAGCGTCGCTGCATGCAGGCTGCTCATCAGGATGCCGCCTTGATGCGTGAGTGGAACGGCGAGATCGCGGCTGCAGCGCGGCGAGCGAGGTCACGGCGCGATGGCCGGAGGCCCGCGAGATAGCCGGCCGCCGCGTGGTTTCCCACCGCGTCGTTCAGCTCCGGGATGTGCGCCAGGATCGGGACGCCGAGGCCCGCCACGTCCTCCGCCGAGCGGATGCTGTGGTCGCCGCGGTAGCGGAGGTAGAGCAACGCGCACCCAAAGAGCGCGCCAAGGACCACCGCCGCAGCCGGAAGGGTGGCGCGGTCCTTCATGCTCTGGCCGAGCGGCGCGCTGGGAAGCGAGGCGACATCCTGGACGGTGAACGACGTCGCCGCGGCCCCCGCTCCCGAAGCCGCGTTGAGTTCGGCCTGCGTCAGAGCTTCCACCAGCCGTTCGACGACGCGGACTTGCGCATCAACCCGGCTCTGCAAACGGGTGAACTCCGGGGAGGCCGCGACGGCGGCGGCCGGCAGCGTATTGCGATAGGTCTGGAGCTCCGATTGGACGCGGACCAGCTCGTCTTGCGACGTGCGCACCTGGCTGGCGAAGAACGCCACCGACACGGTCGCCCGTTCGTCGGCGCTCTCCTTCAGCCGTCGCTCGTAGGCGGCGATCACGGCCGCGACCATCTTCTGAGCCTCATCTGGGCGATCGGCGCTCGCCTCAAGTGCGACGAGGTTTGGGCCGGCCGCGAAAACGGCCACTTGGCGGCCGAGGTACTCGCCAGCCAACGCCCGCGCTCCACTCGAGTCGGCGCCGGTGGTTAGACCAGCCAGTTCGGCAGCCTCCTCGCGAAAGGCGCGCGTGCTCAGGAGGTCCACGATGACCTGGACCTGGTCGCTCGCGAGCGTGGCGTCGGGGTCGTAGCGGCGGGTGCTCTCTTGCGGGAACGGCGAACCCTCCGCAACCCAGGCGGTGGCGGACGACTCGAACACCACAGCATGGCGCTGCGTCGCAAGCACGAGGGCCGGCGCAATCAGCGCCGGGAGGATGGCGAGCCACCAGTTGCGAAAGACAGTCTCAGCGAGCTTGCGGGGGATCACCGTGCCACTCCTTGGTTCCCTGGTGTCCACCGTACGGAACCCCGGTGGAGGGGACGTTGAGCTTGCGAGGATGGGCGGGCGCGATCAGCCGTTAGCAGGAGCCGGAGCCGCGGAGCACCGTCCCGACCGTCCGCCAGAGAATGCGCAGGTCATCGCGCAGCCGCAGCTTCCGCGCGTAGGCCACGTCCAGCGCGACCATGTCGGCGAAGTCGTGTTGGCCTCGCAGCGTGACCTGCCAGAGGCCGGTAATCCCGGGCGCGACCGTGAGGCGAAAGAGCTGGTGCCGTTCGTACCGCGCCACCTCCGAAGGAAGCGGCGGGCGCGGGCCTACCAGACTCATTTCACCGAGCAGCACGTTCCAGAGCTGCGGGAGCTCGTCGAGGCTCGTCTTGCGCAGGAAGCGCCCAACGCGGGTCCGCCGGGGGTCGTCCTTCATCTTGAAGATGTGGCCGTGCGCCTCGTTTTGGTCGAGGAGCGCCGCTTGAAGTGATTCAGCGTCCCGGACCATGGAGCGGAACTTCCAGCAGGTGAACGTCCGGCCGCCTTTGCCGACGCGCGTCTGGCCGAACAGCGGGCCGCCGCGGCTGTCGAGCATGACCGCCAGCCCGATCAGGACGAGGACCGGGAAGAGCACGGTCAGGCCGGCTGCAGCCCCAACCACGTCCATCGCGCGCTTCCAGGGCGGCGTCTCTTTCACGAACGGCGCGATCGTCGACTCGAGGGTCGGCCCAAGGGGCCGGACCTCGACCGCCGGCGAACCTGTGCCGGGGCGGGCGACGGGCGGCGCGGCCATTACTGGCCACCGCCGGCCACAAGCACGGCCCCATGCGACGGCTGCTGGTCCTGCTCGGCGCCCGGCCGGCCGACGCAGCGGTAGGTCCACCCTGCGTCGCTCGCCGCCCGTGGGTCGATACAGTTGCGCGTGTCCACCAAGTTTCGGCGCGCGACGGCTGCTCCTGCGGCCCGGAGGTCCATCCTGCGGAACTCTTCCCACTCCGTCGCGATCACCACGATCTCGGCCCCGGCGACGGCGCTCAGCAGCGACTCGGCCACCGTGGTCCGCGGCAGTGCCATGGCGAGGCGTTCGGCCGGCACCACCGGGTCGTAGACACGGACGTTGGCCCCCTCCAGCGTGAGGAGCGCCACGAGGTCAATGGCCGGGCTGTTCCGGATGTCGTCGGTGTCGGGCTTGAAAGCGGCTCCAAGGACTGCTACCCGAACTCCATCAAGCCCGCCCACGAGCTGGCGCACCTTCTGCACCACCCGAAGGCGCTGGTCGCTGTTGATGTCCATCACGGACCGTAGGAGTTGCGGATGGGCGCCATGGACGGCGGCCATGTGCGCGAGCGCCTTCACGTCTTTGGGGAAGCAGCTACCGCCCCAGCCGAGCCCAGCCTTCAAGAACTGGCTGCCGATCCGCCGGTCCAGGCCCATGCCCCGAGAGACGGCGTCGACATCCGCGCCGAGCGCCTCGCAGACCGCGGAGATCTCGTTGATGAACGAGATCTTGGTCGCGAGGAACGCGTTCGACGCGTACTTGATCATCTCCGCCGACGCGGGGTCGGTGACGATCACCGGAGCGCGCATCGATCGGTACAGGTCGCTCACCTTGACCGCAGCTTCTGGGTCATCGCAGCCGACGACGATGCGATCTGGGTTGAGAAAGTCGCGGACCGCCTGGCCCTCCCGCAGGAATTCCGGATTCGACGCCACCGTGACGCGATCGAGCTGACCGCCAGCCGCTTCGTGCAACACCCGTTGCACGAAGCGCGTGCTGCCGACCGGC
>JBJXFX010000057.1:0-30792 GCA_046152925.1 Dehalococcoidia bacterium | reverse complement strand
GCGGCGACGCCGCAGCCGGTGTAGGGCATGCCGGCCACTTCGAGGAAGCCCTGGAGCGTGCCGTCTTCGCCGTACGTGCCGTGGACCAGCGGGAAGGCGATGTCGCAGCTCGCGAGGGCCGCGAGTGCATCGGCGCTGCGCAGAAGCGCGGTCCCGGAGGCGAACGAGCGCGCCCCGGCCGCGAGGGCTGCGGCCGTCTCCTGCGGCGTCAGCCAGCCGCCTGTCCGGGAGATGCCGATCGGCACCGCCTCGAACCGCTCGGCGTCGAGCGCCTTCATCACGCTGCGCGCGCTGACGATGCTCACTTCGTGCTCGCCGCTGCGCCCGCCAAGAATCACTGCGACGCGTTGCTTCCCCATCACCATGCCCCCACAAACGCGACTTCACGCACCAGCTGGATGCCGTGCTGCTCGCGGACGCGCCGTTCCGCTTCTTCGACGAGCCAGGCGACATCGGCCGCGCGCGCGTTCCCTTCGTTCACGAAGAAGTTGCAGTGCATATCGCTGATTGCGGCATCGCCGCGCCGCGCCCCGCGCAGACCGACCGAGTCGACGAGCTGCCAGGCTTGGTGGCTGGCGGGGTTCTTGAACATCGAGCCGGCGTTCCGGCCGCGCGGCTGCGCGCCGAGGCGCTTCGTGTCGTGGGCGACGGCCGTGGCCATGAGCGCGTTGGCGTCGCCTGGCGTCAGCCTCAGTTCAATGCCGAGCACCGCTTTGCCGGCGAACTGGCCGCGCGTGAAGGCGCTCTCGCGATAAGCGAGGTCCAGCGCTGACGCGTCGACCCATTCGGCCGTCCCGGAGGCATCCGAGAGATGCACTGCGACGAGGATGTCCGCGAGGCAGCCGCCATAGGCGCCGGCGTTGTAGACGACGGCGCCGCCCGCCGTCCCGGGGATGCCGACCGCCCAGGTCATGCCAGCCTTCCCTTGGCGGGAGACGCGCCGTGAGAACGCCGCAAAGCTCGTCCCGCTCTCGACGCGGTAGGTGAGTCCGTCGCTCGACGCTTGCTCGGCGCGGGCGCGATTGTCGATCACGAGGCCGCGGATTCCCGCGTCGGCGACGAGGATGTTGCTCCCGCTTCCGAGAATGAAGGCCGGGACGCCGGCATTGGTGGCCGCCTGCCAAGCGCGCCGCAACCCCTCGGCGTCGCGCACAGTAAGGAAGAGGTCGGCCGGGCCGCCCACGCCAAACGTGGTGTGGCGCGACAAGATTTCCCCGCGCTTCAAGGCGCCGAGCCCTTCGACCGCCGCCGCAAGTTGCTCGACGCTCATTGCAGCGCCTCCAGGATCATCGGGCCAACCTCGACGACATCGCCGGCCCCGATCGTGAAGATGACATCGCCCGGCCGGGACTGCGCGACCGCTTGTTCCGCGGCTTCGGCGAAGCTGGCCGCGTACGAGGTGGGGACGCCGGTAACTGCTGGCGCGAGGTCGGCCGCGCTGCGCCCCTCGGAGGGGTCTTCGCGCGCGGCATAGGTCTTGAGCAGGATGAGCGCGTCGAGGCCGCCCCAGCAGCGCGTCCATTCGTCCCAAAGCGTCGCCGTCCGGCTGTAGGTATGTGGCTGGAAGACGCCGATCAGCCGCCGCTCGGGGAAGGCGCGCCGCGCTGTCTCGATCGTCGTCCGCACTTCCGTTGGGTGATGGGCATAGTCGTCCATCACCAGCCGTCCGCCGGCCTCGCCGACCGTCTCGAAACGCCGCTTCGCTCCGCGGAAGCTCGCGACCGTCTCCTGGATGACAGCGAACGGGACATCGAGCCCGAGGCAGACCGCCGCCGCGGCGACGGTGTTCAGGACCACGTGGCGCCCGGGCGTGCGCGGCCGGAGCTGGCCGACTGGCGCCCCGCCGCGCAACAGCGTGAAGCTCGCGCCGTCGTCGGTCAGTGAAACGTCACGGGCGGACCAAAAGCGGCTCCCTTCGACGCCGTACCACTCGATCTGGATAGGTGCGTCTTCGACCTGTTCGCTGACCGTGCGGGCGCCGGCGTCGTCGGCACAAACGACGAGCCGACCCCCAGGGACAAGCTTCCGCGCAAAGACCGCGAACGCTTCGGCGTACGCCTCGGGTGTGCCGTAGACGTCCAGGTGGTCGGCTTCGACGTTCGTGATCACGGCGATCGACGGCATGTACTCGTGGAAGGCGCGCTTGTACTCGTCGGCCTCGACGACGCAAAGGTCGCCGTCGCCCCAGGATGCGTGGCCGCCGAGGTCGATCGACTCGCCGCCGAGCAGATACATCGGCCGTCGCCCCGCGCGGACGAGGATGGTCGCGATCAGGCTCGAAGTGGTGGTCTTGCCGTGCGCTCCCGCGACGGCGATCACCTTTTTGCCGGCCATCAGACGGGCGACCATCTCAGCCCGGAGGATGATCGGGATGCCACGGCGCTCCGCCTCGACGATTTCGGGGTTGTCGGATTTCGCGGCGGCGGTGGTCACAACGAGGCAGACATCGCCCACGTTTGCGGCGGAATGGCCTTTGTAGACGACGGCGCCCATCGCTTCGAGCTTGGCCGTCAGCGGCGAGAGCGTGAGGTCGCTGCCGGTCACGGCGACGCCCTGCTCAAGCATGAGCTGGCCAATCGCGGACATATGGATGCCGCCGATGCCGATGAGGTGCACGGGGCCGGTGGTGGAGGTCATCGTTTCGCGACCTCCAAGAGGAGATTGGCAATATCGCGGGCCGCGTTGGGCCGCGCGAGCGAGCGTGCGGCCTCCTCCATGCGCGCGAGCCGGGCAGGCTCACCGAGAAGCGCGGTGAGGCGCGGTGCGAGCCCCTCGATCGCGGACTCTTCGACGATCTCGGCTGCCCCAGCGTCGACCAGCCATTGCGCATTGTCCCGTTGGTGAGCGCCGGCGAACGTCCCGGGGATGAGCACCGCCGGGATACCTGAGGCCGGGATTTCGCCGAGGACGCTCGCCCCCGCCCGGAACACGCCGAGGTTCGCTGCGACCATCAGCAGCGGCAGGTCGTCGCGGAAGGCCGCGGGGTGGTAAGCGGGGTTCGCCGTTGCTGCCTTCTCCGCCTCCGCGATACCAGCGCTGCCCGTGATGTGCCAGACATCGATCCCCGCGGCGCGGAGGGCTGGCAGGCCAGCCCAGATGGCGCGGTTGATCGCCGTCGCCCCTTGGCTGGCGCCCGCGACGAGGACAACGCGTGCATCCGGCGCGATGGCGAGCTTTGCGCGGGCGGAGGCACGGGTCTCGCTGAAGAACGTGGCCCGCACGGGGTAGCCCGTCACGCGGGTCTTGCTCGCGGGCAGGAAGCGGAGGGCTGCGTCGGTCGTGGTCGCCATTCGCGTTGCCAGGCGCTGTTCGGCCTTCACGGCCCAGCCCGGCGCCACGTCCGGCAGGTAGACGACGAGCGGCAGCCGCAGCACCTTCGCTGCCACGCTGCAGGGGAAGCTGCCATAGCCACCGGTGCTGAAAATCGCGGCGGGCTTGAACGCGCGTAGCCGGCGGACGGCCGTCACGGTGCCCCACGCCAGCCGGAGGACGTTTTTCGCGAGCGACAGCGGCCCGCGCCCGCGAATCGCCGCCGCCGGGACGCGCTCGAACGGGATGCCCCGCGCGTCGACGAGTTCGCGCTCGCCGCGATCGTCCGGTCCGAAGAAGCGGATGTCGAACGGCCCGCCGGGCAACGTCGCGAGCGCCTCAGCGACCGAGAACCCCGGGTAGAGATGGCCGCCCGTGCCGCCGCCGGTAATCGCGATCCTCATCGCCATCGCCTCCGCTTCCGGGTGTGGTCGATGGGAGGGGCGTCGCTGACGCGCCGCGGCGGCGGGAAGTCACGCGAGATGCGGATGAGGGCGCCGACGGCCATGAGCTCGGCGGCGAGCGCGTTCCCGCCGTAACTCATGAACGGCAAGGGGACGCCCGTCAGCGGGAATCGCCCCGTGATCCCGCCGATGTTCAGGATCGCCTGGACGATGAACCAGGTGGAGATCCCGACGGCGATGAGGTGCGGGAACGGATGGCCGGACGCGCGCAAGGCGACCTGATACCCACGGATGGCGAGGATGACGAACAGCCCAAGGATGGCGATCGCCCCGATGAAGCCGGCCTCCTCGCCAACGATCGCGTAGACGCCGTCGGTGTGGCTCTCCGGGATGTAGAAAAACTTGCCGCGGCTCGTGCCGATTCCGAGGCCGGTCAGGCCCCCGTTGCCCATCGAGGTCACGGCATGGTCGATTTGGAAGGTGTCGTCCGAGGTTGTGTCCGAGGTCCCAATCCAGCTAAAGAGACGGTCTGAACGGTAGCCGCTGACGAGGACGAGGATCAGGGCCAGCAGGGCGCCCGTGAAGCAGATCCCCAGTGTGTGGCGGAACGGCATGCCGCGCATCCAGAGCATCGTGATCGCGGTAGTCGCGATTACGAGCGTGGTGCCGAGGCTGGGCTGGAACATGATCAGGCCGCAAACGGCCGCCATGATCGCGGCGAACGGCACCATCCCGCCCCAACTGCGCAAGACGCGGATCTCCCGGCTGGCGAGCCAAGCGGCCAGGAAGACGACGACCGTGAACTTGGCGTACTCGGCGGGCTGGAGCGTGAATGGTCCCACCCCGATCCAGCGCTTCGCCCCGTTGACCGTGACGCCGACTGTCGCGACCGCGATCAGCGCTAGCAGCGTGAGCCACATCAGCAGCCCGGCGTGCTTGCGCAGCCGTTCCGTGGGCAGGTTCACGGTCACGATCGCCAGGCCCGCCCCGATGACCGCCCAGATCACCTGCCGGATGATGTAGTAGTTCGGGTCGCGCAGGAGTGCGGCGCCCACGACGAAGCTCGCGCTGTAGACGGCGACGAGCCCCGCCACCGTGAGTGCGACCACGGGGATGAGCAGCCAGACATCCAGGTTGCGGGAGGCGCGGCTGAAGGTGGCGGCAGCTATGACGGCACCTCCAGGGCGAAGCCGGGGAGCCCGCGCACCGCTTGGCGGAAGGCCTCGCCGCGCGCTTCGAAGTTCGGATAGGCGTCGAAGCTCGTCCCGGCGGGCGAAAGCAGCACGACATCGCCTGGCTTCGCGAAGCGGCGCCCGATCGCCACGGCGTCGGGCAAGGAAAAGGTCAACTCGACCTGCTTGGCCGTCCCACGCAGGGCGCCGAAGTAGAGGGGGCCAGCTTCGCCGAAGCAAACCACGGCCCGGCAACGCTCGCGGACCACGTCTTGGAGCTTGTCGAGCGGCAGGTTCTTGTCGCGCCCGCCGAGGAGCAAGACGACGGGCTCTTCGAACGAGAGGAGGCCCGCGACCGTGCGTTCGGGCGTGGTCGCGATCGAGTCGTTCACCCAGGCCGCTCCATCCGCGAACCCCACGAGTTCGAGCCGGTGGGCGACACCCGTGAAGCTCGCCGCCGCCTCTTGGATGGCCGGTACCGGGATGGCCGCGACCGACGCGATCGCCGCCGCCATGGTCACGTTGGCGAGGTTGTGCTGCCCGCGTAGCTGGAGGTCTTCCCGTTTGACGATTAGCGCCGTGCTCAGGCCGCGACGGACGAACACTGCGTTCGCCTCGCACCAGGCCCCATCGCCCGGTACGCGGTCGCGCGTCGAGGCTTGGACGAGTTGGCCCCGGACGCCGGTGAGGAGCGTCCGGCTGGTCGGGTCGTCGGCGTTGAGGATGGCCGTGTCGCTGCTCGACTGGTACGCCAAGATGTTCCGCTTGAGCCCGACATACTGGTCCCAGGAAAACTGGTCCAAGTGATTCGGCGTGATGTTCGTCACGGCGGCGATTTGAGGTGAACGGTCAGTGTATTGGAGTTGGGTGTGGCTGATCTCGAGGATCACCGTCGTGGTGGGCTGGATCTCGCCGAGCCTGGCGAGCAGTGGCTCGCCAATGTTGCCGCCGACCACCGCGTCGATGCCGGCCGCCTTCGCCATCGCCGCGACGAGCGCCGTCGTCGTCGACTTGCCGCTGGAGCCCGTGATCCCGACCACAAGCCCCCGGCAGAGCTGCAGGAAGAGCTTGGCCTGCGACGTGATCGGGACGCCGAGCTGGCGCGCGCGGGCGAGCGCCGGGTCGTGCCGGAGGATCGACTGCGACACCGCGAGCAGGTGGAACCCTTCGGGGTCGAGCAGGGGCTGCCCCGTGTAGACGCGCTCGACTCCGGCCGGCACGTGCACTTTCGCGGCCGCCAGCTGCTGCTCGCTGCGGGTATCCGACATCGTGACGCGGGCACCCCGCGCGACCAGCCACGCCGCCATGTCCTGGCCCTCTTTGCCGAGGGAGTAGACAAGGGCGCGCTTCGCGCGCAGGTCCGCGTTGGGGTCGAAGCCGTTCGTCGCGCTCATTCGGGCACCGCCAGTGCGAGGGCGACGCCGAGCATTGCGGCGGCGATCCCCACCAGCCAGGCACGTGTGACGATCTGCGTCTCTGCCCAGCCGCTCTGCTCGAGATGCATATGGAAGGGCGCCCGCTTGAAAAACCGCTTGCCGCCGGTCAACCGGAAGTAGCCGATTTGGATGACGTTGCTCACGGCTTCGAGGACGAAGACGGCGGCGATCACCGGCAACAACAGCCAATGGCCGGTCATGAGCGCGATCGTCGCCAGCGCGGACCCGAGCGCCAGGGCGCCAGTGTCGCCCATGAACACCATCGCGGGGTGCGCATTGTACCAAAGGTAGCCGAGCGTCGACCCGGAGATGATGAAGGCGAAGGTGGCGATGAACTCCTGGCCCTGGATGAAGCCGATGATCCCGTAGGCGATGAACGCGATCACGGCGAGGCCGCCGACGAGCCCGTCGAGGCCGTCCGTCACGGCGACGGCGCTCGTCGTCGCGACAATCGCGATGACTGCGATCGGGATGTAGAAGAGCCCCAGTTCGTACTTGCCGGACCAAGGGATGTTGATCGACTGGACGTCGAGTTGGTCATAGAGGATCCAGGCGGCCGCGGCGCCGACGACCGTCGTGAAGGTGATCTTGAACCGCCAGGAAAGGCCGGTCTGGCGACGTCCTTGGAGCGTGCCGAGGTCATCGACGAACCCGGCTACCCCCGTGACAGCGATCATCCCGAGCGGAAGCAGGACCGAGCGGTGCTCCCACCAGGCGACGCCGATCGCGGTCACCAAGAAGGCCGGGGCCCAGATCATGAGGCCCCCGAACGTCGGCGTGCCCTGCTTCTTTTCGTGCGAGGCGGCCTGAAACTCGCCAATGTTCTTGCCGACCTTTTTTGCGCGCAGGACGCGCAAGATCGGCCAGCCAAGTGCCAAAGCGGCGAGAAACGCGATCGTCCCGGAGATCAGCGCGTGGATCATCCGGCGGCCTCCAACAAGGGGAGGACCGTCTCGAGGGCTTCGCTCCGGGAGCCCTTGACCAAGACGACATCGCCGGAGCGCAGCTGTGCGGCAAGGGCGCCGGCCGCCTCCTCCTTCGTCGCGTACCATTCGACCCGGGCTTCGCCGCCGCGCATCGCGCCGCAGGCGAGCGCATGGCCGAGCGGGCCGAAGGTGACGACCAGGTCGCAACAGTCGCTCGCCAACTCCCCAGCTGCGCGATGCTCTTCGACCTCGCGGTCGCCGAGCTCGGCCATCTTGCCGACGAACGCGATCCGGCGGCCGGTCAGGCCCTTGAGGAACCGTAGGCCTCCAGCCAAAGAGGCGGGGCTCGAGTTGTAGCGGTCGTCGAGGATCGTGACTCCGCCGGCGGTTGCGAACGTCCGCATGCGGCTCTCCGGCTTCGCGGTGGCCACGAGCGCGGCTGCCTCGGCGAACGGCATGCCGAGCGCCATCGCCGCACCGACAGCGACCACGGCCGCCGTGATCAGGTGGAGCCCAGCGAGCGGCGACGTCACGCGGACGGTCTCGCCGCCGCAGGTGAGGTCGAAGCGCGTCCCGGCGAGCCCGAGCGCTTCCTCAGCTGAGATCCGCAACGTCGCCCCAGGACTGCGGCCAAAGGAGATGACGCGGCAGGCGAGCTCCGGGATGGCAGCCGCAACTCGGGCATCGTCCGCGTTCAGGAGCGCCGTCCCGGTCGCAGGGAGGCTCCGTGGGAGGGTCAGCTTCTCGCTTGCGGTCGCCTCGATGCTTCCGGTCTTCGAAACGTGTGTATAGCCGATGTTCAGGACGGCGCCGATTTCAGGCTCCGCGATCGCGAAGAGCTTCGCCATCTCTCCGACGGCGTCGATCCCCATTTCCAAGACCGCGACCGCGTCGGCGGGTGTCATCGTGAGGATTGCGAGCGGCAGGCCTTCGCGGCTGTTCAGGTTGCCGGCGCTCTTGTGCGTCGTGAACCGCTGGGCGAGGACGGCGGCCACCATCTCCTTCGTCGACGTCTTGCCAACGGTCCCCGTGATCCCGACCACGCGGACGCCACACGCCCGCCGCCAGGCGATCGCGAGCTGTGCGACCGCGTCGCGCGTGTCCTCGGCGAGCACGAGCGTGACATCACTCGGGATGTCCGGCGGCTCACTGCGACAAACGGCTGCCGCGGCGCCCAGAGCGATCGCGTCGGCGACGTAGCGGTTGCCATCGGTGGATTCGCCGGTGAACGCGGCAAACAGCTGGCCGGGCGCGAGACTGCGGGAGTCGGCCGAACCGCCCACGATCGGCCGGTCCGAGCCCTCGACCACGCGAAGGCCCAAGTCACGCGCCGTTGCGGCAAGCCACCCCGTCGTGAGGCCGCTCATGGTTGCATCACGTAGGTCGCCGCATCTGGGGCGACGTTCAAGTGGGCGAGCGAGAGGTCCACCAGCTTGGCGAAGACTGGCCCTGCGGCCTCCTGGCCGGTCTGCAGGTCCGCGTTTTCGTCCAGCTTGACGAGGATCACGATCTTCGGCGCATCGACGGGGGCGAAGCCGATGAACGAGGCGACCTGCCGCTTCTCGTCGTAGGTGTTGCCCGTGATGATGTTCGCCGTGCCTGACTTGCCGCCGGCGCTGTAGTCGCGAGGCTTGCCCTGGTGGCCCCGCTCCGGCGGCATGACGATCTGGGCGAGCATCGAGCGCATCGTCGCGCTGGTTTCCGGGCGGATTGGATGGCCGACGAGGTCGGGCCGGCGTTCGCGCACGGTGCCATCGGCGTCCACCGTTTCACGGACGAGCTGCGGCCGGAAGAGTTGTCCACCGTTAATGGTGGCCGCGAAGGCCGCAACCATCTGGACCGGTGTCACGAAGATGCCCTGGCCGTAGGACTGCGTGGCCACGTCGACGACTGTCCAGCCTTCATCGCCCGGCTGACGGAAGAAGGGCGCCGCTTCGGCCGGGAGTTCGATGCCCGTCTTGTCGTTGAAGCCGAAGCGGTCGAGATAATCGAGGAAGCGGTCGCGCCCGAGTTTGCGCTGCATGAAGATCGCGCCGGTGTTGATCGAGTTTTGGAGCACCCCGACCATCGACTGGTCGCCGTAGGCGCCATCGCGCCAGTTCTTCAGCTCCGTGCCGTCTTCGAAGCGGACGACCCCGTCGTCGTGGTACCAGGTGTCCGGCCCAACGACCCCGGCATCGACCGCGGCGGCGGCCGTAATCACCTTCATGACTGAACCCGGTTCGTATGCGTAGCTTACGGACTTGTCGTTCTCCAGGACGACCTTGGCGCTGTCCTTAAACGGGAGGTCGGTGTACTTGAGTCGGGGAAGGGTCGCCAACGCCAGAATTCGGCCGGTCTCAGGTTCCATCATGACGACCGTGCCACCGATCGCCTTGTGGGCCGCTACGGCGATTTCGAGCTCGCGTTCCGCGATGTCCTGGAGCTCCCAGTCGAGGGCGAGGACGACATCGGCGCCGTCTTCGGCCGCCGATGCGACATAACTACCGATGGGGATCGCTTCGCCCTCGGTGTCCCGCTCGTAGAGCGTGCGCAAGGGCTTTCCTGCGAGTAACCCGTTGAGGTTCGATTCGATCCCGGAGCGCCCCACTTTGCGGGCGCGGCTCTTGTCGTCGGGCGGCGGGTCGCCATACCAACCGACCAGCGAGGCCCCGACGCTGCCGTTTGGGTGGATCCGCACGGCGCTGCGGTCCAGGCGGACGGCGCCGCCCAGCTCCGCCTCTTTCACAGCGGCGGCCAGCGCGAGGCCCGTCTCCCAGTCGATATCGCGGGCGACGCGGACGTCAGCGTTCGAGGTGATCAAGGGAAGGAGGTCGCCGGCCCCGAGCTTGAGGTGCTTTGTGAGCACCGTCGAGCCGAGTTGGGCGACAGCCGGGTCCTGCCAGAGCTTGCCGCTGATGTAGACATCGAAGGTGGGGACAGACGCCGCGAGGACGGTACCGTTACGGTCCAAGATCGTGCCGCGGCGGCCGTATTCGAGCTTTTCGTCGGCGAGCTCGGCCTTCGCGTCGGCGCTGTGCTGGTCGTGTTCCACGATCTGGATCGAGACGAGGCGCGCGACCAGCGCGGCTACCGCAACTGCGATAACCCCGGCCGGCAGCAAGATCCGGCGAGAGCCGCCTAATCGTTTCTGGCCCATCCGTCGCGCGCCTCCGGCCCCGCGGTTGCCCGCCGGGTCGCCCTCTCGGAACCATTACGGCCGTGCCTTCCCCGGGAGATGGTGGGTCGGGCGCGGCTTCCTTCCACTCCAAGGCCCGTTAGGGCTGTGGAGCAAAGTATTCGCTTGGGACCCGCGGCCAGCTTGGCCCCGGCTCCGTGACGGTGATGTGCAGCGGGTAATCGGCTGGGGCGAACCCCAGCGCCCGTGCACGCTGCTCGATGCGCGACTGCGATGAGAGCGTCGCGATTTCGCCCTCAAGGGCGTTTACTTCGTCTTCGAGGCGGACCCGCTGGTCGCGGAGCCGTTCGGCTTCGAACCCGGCTTCTGTCGTCGTGCTCGCCTGGACGACGGGCATCGCCAGCGCGATCCCGGAAAGGAGCGCCGTGATCATCCACCAGTTCAGCTGTGGCCGGCGGAATCCCGGGATAGGAAGCGGCACAGGACGTGGGATCGCAACCATGGCCGTCCTCCTTTAGGCAATTCGTTCGGCGGCACGGAGGACAGCGCTCCGCGCCCGGGGGTTTCGGGCCGTCTCCTCGTCGCCGGGGCGGATGCCACGGCGAGTGAGTTCGCGCAGCGTGGCCTCGTGGCCACACCGGCAGACGGGCAGCCGCGGCGGGCAGACGCAGCCGGTGGATTCCCGGCGGAAGTACTGCTTGACCCGGCGGTCTTCTAAAGAATGAAAGCTGATCACCACGAGGCGCCCCCCGTGGTGACCAGCTCCAAAGCCGAGGGAGTCCTTGGCGAGCGGGAGTACTGCGTCGAGCGTGTCGAGTTCCGCGTTAACGAGTATCCGGACAGCCTGGTATGCCTTTGGGGTGGCGGGGTGGATATGGGTTCGGCCACCAGATGCCCCAAGAGCTCCCTCGACGGCCTTGGTGAATTCCAAGGTCGTCCGAATCGGTCGCGCCCGGACGATGGCGCGGGCGAGTCGCCGCGATTCGCGGATCTCGCCGTAGCGGTAGAACACGTCCGCAAGGGCCTGTTCGTCCCACGTGTTGACCACATCGGCCGCGGTGAGCGGCGTGCGGTCGGGGTCCATGCGCATGTCCAACGCTGCCTCCGAGCGGTAGCTGAAGCCGCGCTCGGGGTCGTCGAGTTGCATGGAGCTGACGCCAAGGTCGAGCAGGATGCCGTCGAAGGGGCCGAAGCCGTGCTTCGCGGCGACCTCTGCAAGCTCTCGAGCGTTGGCGTGCGCGCAAGTGACTCGGCCTCTCCCAATGCCCGAAACTCGCGCGCTCGCCATCGCCAGAGCCTTGCGGTCCTGGTCGACACAAAGGAGTGATCCCGTTGGCCCAAGCCGCTCCGCGATCGCTGCGGAATGGCCGCCGAGGCCGCAGGTAAGGTCGGCGTAACTCCCGTCCGGGCGGACGTCGAGCAACTCCAGCACGTCGCGGAGGAGGACCGGTTCGTGGACGAACGCGTGGTCAGCCATGCATCCACTATGCCTCCTCCTTCGCGCCTTGGCCGCGGCCGACGCGGGCCCGGGCCTCGCGCCGCCGGGGCGCGCCAGCGTTCCACTCGTCCTCGCTCCAGAGGCGCATGAAATCCCCGCGTCCGGCCACGATCACGGGCTTCTTCACGCCGAGGCCAGCCAATTCGGCCCAGGCGCTGGGCAGGGTTATGCGCCCTTGACTATCTGGAGTAACCTTATGTGCGGAGGCGTAGAACTCATCCAACGCGTCCTCCTTGAGGTCGCTCGGCGGCAGGTCTTCCAGGGCTTTCCTTTCCCTGGCGAGACTCGTCTCCGTGTGGACTTCAAGGCCGGACCCGGGGGAAAGCACTACCCACCCCCAGGGTTTGAGCGCGTCTCGATCACCCGGCGGCAGGGGCACCCGCAGCCGGTCATCGAGTTGGTAGCGTTCAACGCCCGCGAACACCTTGGCTACCTCCGTGGTTCGGCGGGCTTCAGTTCCCCCGAGTTCCCCCGGACTCACCCAAAGTCCCCCGGACAGGGCTCAAGATAGGGCCGCCCTCGGCGCCCGTCAAGAAAACTCTCTATTTCCGCGTGCTACGATGCCCTCGTGGTCCGCATCGCGATCCTCACCGCCTCTGATAAGGGTGCCGCCGGCGCCCGCGAGGACGCCTCGGGCGACCTCGTGGAGCGCCGCTGCTTCGAAGCGGGCCACGCCGTCGTAGCGCGCACCATCCTCCCCGACGACCGCGACAGCATCGCCGCCAAACTCCGGGAGTGGGCCGACGAGGGCAAGGCCGATATCGTGATCACCACCGGTGGCACAGGCCTTTCGCCGCGCGACATCACGCCCGAGGCCACCCGCGATGTCGCCGAACGCGACGTCCCAGGGATCCCGGCGGCGCTCTGGGCCGAGGGCCTCAAAAAGACGCCCTACGCCGTGCTTTCCCGCGGCATCGCCGTCACGCGCGGGCGCACGCTGATCGTGAACCTTCCTGGCAACCCGAAGGCGGTCGCCGAAGGGATGGACGTGCTCCTCTCGCTGCTGCCGCACGCCGGCCAGCTGCTCGCAGCGTCCATGGAGCACCGGACCGATGCCGACACCGGCCACGCGAGCCGCAGGTGACCCAGCTCCGCGTCGACGTCTTGACGCTCTTCCCGGAGGCGTTCGTCGCTGGGCCGCTGGGCGTATCGATCATCCAGCGGGCGCGTGAGGACGGCCTCCTCGGCCTCCACACCTGGGATGTCCGTGATCACGCGACGGACCGGCACCGGTCGGTCGATGATCACCCCTTCGGCGGTGGTCAGGGCATGGTCATGCGAGTCGATGTCCTCCACCGCGCGCTGCTCCACGTGCTGGCACAGGACGAGTCGCCGGCGCACGTCATCTACTTCTCTCCGCAGGGCGAGCGGCTCGACGATGCGCTCGTCCGCGAACTCGCCGCGTATCCGCGGCTCATCCTGGTCTGCGGGCGCTACGAAGGCGTCGACGAGCGCTTCATCGAACACTGTGTCGACCGCGAAGTCTCGGTCGGCGACTACATCCTGACGGGCGGCGAGCTCCCCGCGATGGTCTTGATCGACGCCGTCACCCGCCACGTCCCCGGCGCCCTGGGCGATGACACGTCGCCTTCGGAAGAATCGTTCGCCGACGGTCTGCTCGAGCACCCGCACTACACGCGGCCGGCGGAGTACAACGGCTGGCCCGTCCCGGATGTGCTCTTGTCGGGCCACCACGCGAACATCCGTCGGTGGCAGCAGGAGCAGCGCCTCGCCCGGACGCGGCGCAAGCGGCCGGACCTTCTCGCACACTGGCCCGACACGCTCGACCTTTCGGGCATCGAGTAGAATGCTCCCATCTCCGACCCGGGGTGCACGTCACATGTTTGCGACAATCGGCCGGACCTGGGGCCTGTTTAAGGCGAGCTTCGGGATCCTGCAAAAGGACCGCGAGCTCATCTTCCTGCCGCTGCTTTCGTTCGTCGTCATCGCCGTCGTAGCGGCGGTCTTCGCCGCGCTCGCTCTCGCCGCCGGCAGCTTCGACAGGCTCTCCGCCGATGAAGCCAAGCGTCAGGTCGAGCTGGTGGACGTCGTGCTTGGCGTTGTCTTCGTCGTGCTCGCGACGTACGCGGGCATCTTCTTCAACGCCGCGCTGGTCGCCGCGGCCATGGAACGTCTCCGTGGCGGCAACCCGACTGTCGGGAGCGGCCTCAGTGCGGTGCTTCCCTATGCCCACAACATCTTCGGCTGGGCCGTGATCACCGCGAGCGTTGGGATCGTGCTTCGCGTGCTGCGGATGCGCAGCGACAACTTCTTGAGCAGGCTCGCGCTCGACCTCGTCGGCGGGATCTGGGCCTACGTGACTTTCTTCGTCGTCCCGGTGTTGGTCGTCCAGGGCCTGAGCCCGATTGGCGCGATCAAGGAAAGCGGCTCGCTCTTCCGTCGCACTTGGGGCGAGCAGGTGACGGCGAACTTCGGCTTCGGGCTCTTCTACATCGTTGCGTTTCTCCCGGCCGTCGCGGTGGGGATGGTCGTGGCTGCGGTCAACCTCGCGGCCGGCGTGATCGTCGGCGTCCTCCTCGTCGCGCTTGCAACGGCGTTCGTGGCCGCGATGGAGGGGATCTTCAAGGCCGCCCTCTATCAATACGCGACCGACGGAGTGGCCCCTCGCGGCTTCGAACAAGAGGACCTCGGGAAGAGTTACCAGCGCGTCTTCTAGGCCGTCCCGTCGCGGGCGGCGTAGAGGGCGGCGACGTCCAGTTTCTGCATCCCGAGCATCGCCTGAAGCGCGCGCTCCGCTTTCACCGGGTCGGGGTCGCCCAAGCACTCGCCCAAGGCCGCCGGCACGATTTGCCAGCGAAGGCCCCACTTGTCCTGCAGCCAACCACACTGGCTCGGGGTGCCGCCGTTGGCGATGAACGCGTCCCAATAGCGGTCGACTTCCGCCTGGTCCTCGCATTCGACGAACAGCGAGAAGGCGTCGTTGAAGTCAGCGTGGGGTCCGCCGTTAAACGCCGTATAGGTCACGCCCGAGAGTTCGAACGACAGTGCCTGCACGGTTGAAATCGCGCTGTCGTCACCAATTACCTTGGCATCGGGGAAGAGAGAGACGTAGAACCGCACGGGCTCGTCGACCGGCACCTGAAACCAGAGAAACGGGGTGATCTTCTGCATCGTCCGAGCCTCCTCTCATCGCCGGGTCAGACGATACGCATCGCTCGGTAACCTGTCAAACGGAATAACCGGTTACGCGCGTAAGAAGCGGCTTCAACCGGAAGGGCCCGATACACTGTCCCGACGAACGCCGAAGGGGCCGTCCATGCACCAACTCGTCCTACTCCGTCATGGCGAAAGCGACTGGAACCGCGAGAACCGCTTCACCGGCTGGACCGACGTCGACCTTTCGGCGAAGGGCCGGACCGAAGCTGCCGAGGCCGGCCGCCTCCTTCGCGCGGAAGGCTTCACCTTCGACCTCGCCTACACCTCGGTGCTCAAGCGGGCAATCCGGACGCTCACGGTCGCGCTCGACGAGCTCGACCTTTGGTGGATACCGGTCGAGCGCTCGTGGCGCCTCAACGAGCGTCACTATGGCGCCCTCCAGGGCCTGAACAAGGCCGAGACCGCCGCGAAGTTCGGCGATGACCAGGTGAAGACATGGCGGCGAAGCTATGCCACGCCGCCGCCGCCGCTCGAACCTGGCGACGAACGGCTCCCGAGCCGCGACCGCCGTTACGCCTCGCTCCGCCCTGAGGAGTTGCCGCTCACCGAGTGCCTCGCCGACACGGTCGAGCGCGTGCTGCCCTACTGGCACGGGACGATTGCGCCGCAGATCCGCGGGGGGCGTCGCGTGGTTGTCGCGGCCCACGGCAACAGCTTGCGCGCGCTGGTGAAGTACCTCGACGGCATCTCCGAGGACCAGATCGTCGAGCTCAACATCCCGACGGGCGTCCCCCTGGTCTATGAGCTTGATGCCCATCTGAGGCCCCTCGGCCACCGCTACCTCGGAGACGCCGAGGCCATTGCCGCCGCGGCCGCCGCGGTCGCGAATCAAGGCGCTGCTTCGTCACGTTGATCACACGAACCCTCAACGGCGTATCCCCTGTCGGCGGGGTTAGGCTGAGGAGGGGCGCATACACATGAACAACGCTGCGATGGTGCACGCGGACATCGTCCGCGCGCTGAACAGCCGCGACTGGGACCAGTTCCGGTCGCTCTTCCATCCCGACTACCGGCGCGAGTCCGGTTCTGGCTGGCCCGAGGAGGGCGCCGAGAGCGTCATCCGCCGCGCGCGCGACATGGTCGAAGGCCTCGATGGAGAGGTCGAGCTTTGGTCCGTCGTCTCGCAGGGCAACGTCAGCGTGGCCGAGATGTTCGCCCGCGGAGGAGCGGGCACCGTCCCGGTCCCGATTTGCAGCACCGTGGAAGTCCGGGATGGCAAGATCATCCGGCAGCGCGACGAGTTGCTGGTGGCCAGCTAAGCTGCGTGCGCTGAAAGGGGCCGTACATGCTTGGCCAGATGACGCCGGTCGCTTTCGTCCACATCACCGATGCAGTGCGGGCTCGAGCCTTCTACGAAGACGTGCTCGGGCTCCGGCTCGTCGACGATTCGCCGTTCGCGCTCGTCTTCGAATCGGGCGGCGTCACGGTCCGCGCGGCGAAGGTTGAGCGCCACACGCCGCTGCCGGGGACGGTCCTCGGTTGGGAGGTCCCGGATGTGCGCGCGGCCGTGGTTGGGCTGGCTGCGCGAGGCGTCGCATTCACGCGGTACCCTGGCATGCCGCAGGACGAGCTCGGGATCTGGAGTCCCGGGGGCGGCGGCGTCGCCTGGTTCACGGACCCAGACGGCAACGTCCTCTCCGTCAGCGGCCCGCTCCCGCCGACGTAAACGGGCCGGCAAGTTGCGGCCGACCGGCTGATAGGTCAAGGTTCCCCTGACGCAACGTCTATCGCCGCCTGAGGAGCCTTCGTTTTGACCGACGCCGTGTACGCCGGAAGCTTCGACCCGATCACGAATGGCCACGTCGCCATCATCAAGGCGGGCCTGGTGGCGTTTGACCGCATCATCGTTGCTGTGCTCACGAACACGAGTAAGGCGCCACTCTTCTCTGTCGACGAACGGATCGAGATGATTCAAAACGCCGTCGAGAACGACACGCGGGTGGAGATCGACAAATTCGAAGGCGGACTGCTGGTGGACTACGCCAGGAAACAGGGCGTCAATGTCGTATTGCGCGGCCTCCGCGCGGTCGGCGACTTCGAATACGAGCTCCAGATGGCGAACATGAATCGACATCTCGGCCCCGGGATCGAGACCGTCTTCATCATGGCGAACGACTACTTCTTCGTGAGCTCGTCGTTGATCAAGGAGGCGGCCCAACTCGGAGGCAACCTCCACGGGATCGTCCCGGACCTGGTCGAAGCGCGACTGCACGCGAAATTCGGCCGCCCGGCTCCGGGCCAGTGACCCTACCTTCGCCCCCGTGAAAAGTCCCAGACACGCACGCGCGACGCCCGGATGCGGATGATCACGCGCTCTTCTTCGGTGATCCGCTGCTCGAACTCCGGCGGGATGGGGTCCAGGTAGCGCCCGACGATCTGGCGGCGAAGCGCGCCGTCCGGGTCTGGCTCCATCTCCGCCACGCCGCGAACTTCGACGCCCTTGTAACCGCCGATCGGCTGCGCGTGGTCGCTGGCGTCGACCAAGAACGACACGCGCGGGTCGTTGCGGACGTTCTTGTCCTTCCGGCGGCCGGCGGGCGTCGCGATGATGATGTCCTCGCCATCGAACCCGTACCAAACGCAGGCCAGGCCCGGCGACCCGGCGGCGAGGATCGTGCCGAGCACGCCGACGTGTTTCCCGGTGAGGATCTCGAGGGCATCCGTTTCGAAGGCCATGCGCGGGATTTTCGACTCAGGCCGGGTTCTGAGCCATGGCACGGAGCGCGGCCAGGCGGGGAGCGCGCGCCTTCGGGCTATCGAGGCTGTTCGAACGAGCGTCGCCGAGCTCGTCGCGGATGAATGCCTTGGTGCGGCGGACCTCGTTCTCCAGCTCGCTCGCCTCCGGCCGGAAGGTCGCCCACACGATCGTGGCCTGCTCCGGATCGTACTCCCAGAAGCCGACGATGCGGCCGCGGTCCAGGATCGCGTTGTACGGCAGGTCGCTCAGGCCCGTCATCTCTGCCACGCGCTCGTCCAGGATCACGGCGAAGTGACGGTCCTCGTCAGGGAGGAGGGCGAGGTGGTCGCGGCGCAAGAGCACGATCGCGTCCATGCCGGAGACGAGCCGGTACTGCGATCCCGTGGGGACGGTGAAGGAGTGCAACGCCTCGAAGTCATCGGGAAACAGCAGCCGGTTGTCGCCGAGTTCGATCGGGACGAGGCCAAGTGGGGCGATCGCCTCCTTGGCCGCGGCGACGCCCAGCCCGGAGAACCACTGGAAGTGCTTCATCGTCGCCGGTGCGGCCCAGCGGAAGTACAGCCGGGCGAGCTCGATGAACGCTTGGTCGCCGAAGCCAACCCCCCGCAAGGGGTTCGTAGGCCACGGCGCGTACAGGTAGCGCTCGCTGTCGAGGCGGCCGGTCGCGGGAATCCGCCGGATTTCGCCGCGGACTTGGAGCAACCCGAGCGCTAGCGGAAGGGAGGTCGTGATCCCGCGCTTCTTTCCCGCGTCGCCGAAGGATCGCACGCGGTCGCCCAGCGTCGCCCGCAGCTGCGCGGGGTCCTGCGGGCCCGATTCGAGCGCGCGCAGGACGTCTTCGCAGAGCCCCTCAAGCTCAGCCTCGGTCACGCCGAGGTGCTTCCTGGCGACTGCGATCTCGCCCTTCTCGACGCCAAAGGACCACCCTACGGCGAGCCCGAGCGCGTAGTGCGCCTTGGGGAGGAGGTACGTGCAGCCGCGGGCCGAAGGCAGCTCGTGGATTTCCTCGGCCACCACCGCGGCCTCAATGACGGCGCGACTTGCGCCGTTTCGCGCCGCGAACGTGAGATACGGGTTCACCCCGCCGACCGTCCGCGCCCAGCCGGCGGCTTCCAGCACGCCAGCGGGCGAGGCCCCCGCGAGGGAGCCGTCGAGGCCCTGACGATGGGCGCTCCAGGCTCGGATCCGGGATTCTAGGTCGCCGCTCACGCGGGATAGCGTAGCGAACAGTGCGCGGCGGCGCGATCCGGGCCTGGCACCGTTCTACACTCTTGGACATGGCGACGATCACCTTGACGGCGGACGAAGCGGACATTGAGGCGGCTGCGCGCGTCGCAACGCTGCGCGGGACCACCCTGGACGCGGAGTTTCAGCGATGGCTCGGCGACTACGCCGCGCGCGAGGCGGAGGTCCAGGAGGTGATGGCGATCGTTGCCGGCATTGCGGCGCGCGTCGATGTCGGCGGCCGCCGATACACGCGCGAAGAGCGCAATGAGTGATTTCCTCGATTCCAACTCATTCACTTTACGCATTTGACCCCGGCGACGCGACGAAGCAGGAGCGGGCGCGTGAGGTCATGCGGGACGCGCTACGCGACGGGGCTGTGATTAGCTTTCAGGTGGTCCAGAGACCCTCAAAGTGCTCAGCACCGGAGTGCCCCGGCCGCTGACGCGCAGCGACTTGGACAGCGTCTTCGAGCGCGTTCTCTGGCCCCTCTGGCGCATCCAGCCGAGTGTCGAGCTCTACCGGCGGGCCCTGGACAGGGCCGCTACCGGTTCGCGTTCTACGACTCGCTGATCGTGGCGGCCGCGCTCGAAGTTGGCTGCACCCGGCTGCTCACTGAGGACCTCCAACATGGCCAGGTCATCGAGGGGCTGCGCGTCGAAGACCCCTTCCGTTAAGCCCCGGTGATGAGCACTCGCGCCGGGGATGGCCAGTAGCCTAGACTGCCGCCAATCCCTCCCCAAGGTTACGTCTATGGATGCGGCCCTCGCTGGCATGAAAGTCCTCGACCTTACGCAATACGAAGCAGGGACGACCTGCTCGCAGTACCTCGCCTGGTTCGGCGCCACCGTCTACAAGGTCGAACGTCCGGGCATCGGCGACCCTGGCCGCGGCACCGAGGGCGGTGGCCGCGACTCACTCTACTTTCTCTCCTTTAACCACAACAAGAAGTCGGTGGCGCTCGATTTGGCCTCTCCGGCCGGCAAGGCGCTCTTCCTGGACCTCGTGCCCAAGGTCGATGTCGTCGTCGAGAACTTCTCGCTCGGGACGATGGAAGACCTCGGGCTGGGATACGAGGTCCTCAAGGCCCACAACCCCGGGATTATCTACGCGACGATCAAGGGGTTCGGCACCCACGGCCCCTACAGCGAGTTCCGGAGCTTCGACTGGGTCGCACAGGCCTCCGGCGGCGCCTTTAGCGTGACGGGCGAGATGGATGGCCCGCCGATGCGCCCGGGCGCGACGGTCGGCGACACGGGCACGGGCAACCACGCGGCCATGGGGATCATCGCGGCCTACGTCCAGAAGCTGCGCACCGGGAAGGGCCAGATCGTCGAGATCTCGATGCAGGAGACGATGGTCAACTTCATGAAGACCCAGATCTCCTATCGAGAGCGCTACCAGGACGAGATCGTGCCGCGGCGCGGCAACCGGTCGGTCTCGCCGACGAGCCTCTACCCGTGCGCGCCCGGCGGGCCGAACGACTACGTCTTCTTCATGGTCGTGACCAACCGGATGCTCGACGCGTTGTTCACCGCGATCGACCGGCCCGACCTCGCCACCGACGAGCGCTTCACGACCCCGCAGGGTCGCGCCCGCAACGGCGAGGCGCTTGACGCCGAGATCGCGAAGTGGACGAGCACGCGGACGAAATGGGAGGTGATGGAGTACCTCGCCCCGAAAGGCGTGCCCGTCAGCGCGGTCTACGACTCCCGCGACATCTTCGATTGCAAACACCTGAACGCGCGCGGCCAGATCCTGACCTACACGCACCCCGGGCGTGGCGAAGTGAAGATGCCCGCGCCGCCGGTGCACTTGAGCGAGTCGGTGGTGCCCGTCGTCCCGGCGCCGCTGCTCGGCCAGCACACCGCCGAGGTGCTTCGCGGCGAGCTGGGCCTCGACGAGGGGCGCGTCGCGGAACTGGCGGCGGCGGGCTCGATCGGCCTCTGCCGGCCGGTCGGGTGAGGGGGCCCGCTCAGTCATCCGGAGTTTCTTCGACGGTTGTCCGGCTGGTCCGTCCGGAGAGGCCCCGGCAGAACGCCGGTTCAGATGCGATATGCTGACTGCGGGAGGCGACGCCATGGACACCATCACGTTGGCGGCAGACGAGGCTGATCTCGCGGCGGCGCGAGCCTGCGCAGCCGCACGCGGCAGGACCCTCGACGAAGAGTTCCAGGCGTGGCTGAAGGAGTACGCGAAGCGCGAACGCGAAGCCGCCAAGATGATGGCGGTCATCCGCGACCTCCAATTGCGGGTCGACATGAGCGGCGTCCGATTGTCGCGGGAAGAACGAAATGCCCGCTGACCTTGATTTCATCGACACGAACCCGTTCGTCTATCTCTTCGAGCGCGTCGATACCGCGAAGCGGCGCCAGGCCGAGTCGCTCATCACCCGCGCGCCAACCGAAGGTGCAGTGATTAGCTTTCAGGTCGTGCAGGAAGCGTTGAGCGTCCTGAGCAGACGCGGTCCGCAACCTGGCGACCAGTCTCAGTTGCGGAGCTTTCTCCGCGAGGTTCTGGTCCCGCTCTGGAGAGTCCACCCCTCGGCCGAACTCTATGAGCGCGCTCTTGCCGTCCAAGACCGCTACCGCTTTAGCTTCTACGACTCGCTCATTGTCGCTGCGGCCCACGAAGCCGGCTGCACCCGGCTCCTCACCGAGGACCTCCAGCACGGGCAGCTCATCGACGGCCTCCGCGTCGAGAATCCGTTCGCCGGACAGTGACGCCCGTCTTCGAACGTGCGTCCCGCTGCCAGAGCCTTTCCCACCAGGGCTCGCCCAATAGCACGCGGTCGTCGAACTGGTCGAGGAGTGGGAGTCTGAGCGGGATCCTGTGACCCCCATCGACGGATTCGCCCTCGACAGTGCCTCGCGTAGACTGGCCCCACACCCTCCCGGAGTCCCAAGATGGCCGCAGCGCTCGATGGCATGAAAGTCCTTGACCTCACGCAGTACGAGGCCGGGACAACCTGCTCCCAGTACCTCGCCTGGTTCGGCGCGACCGTCTACAAGGTCGAAATGCCCGGCCGGGGCGACCCCGGCCGCCGCAGCGCCGCCACCGACGCCCGCGACGGCCTCTACTTCCTCTCCTTTAACCACAACAAGCAGAGCGTCGCCATCAACCTCGACACGGACGCAGGGCGCGACCTCTTCCTCCAGATGGTCCCCAAGGTCGATGTCGTCGTTGAGAACTTCACCCTCGGGACGATGGAGAAGCTCGGCGTCGGCTACGAGGTGCTCAAGCAGCACAACCCTGGCGTCATCTACTGCACGATCAAGGGCTACGGGACGAGTGGACCATACAAGGACTTCAAGTCCTATGACTGGGTGGCGCAGGCCGCGGGCGGCGCCTTTAGCGTGACGGGCGAGCCGGATGGGCCGCCGATGCGCCCCGGCGCGACCGTCGCCGACACGGGGACGGGCATGCACGCCGCGATGGGCATCATCGCGGCCTACGTCCAGAAGCTGAAGACGGGCGAAGGGCAGGTCGTCGAGGTCTCGATGCAAGAGACCGTCGTGAACTTTATGAAGATGCAGATGTCGACGAAGGAGCGGCACGCGCCAAAGCCGATCCCGCGGACGGGCCGGCGGTTCGTCCCGACGGCGAGCACGTTCCCGTGCAAGGGCGGGGGGCCGAACGACTACATCTTCACGATGGTCGTCACCGACCGGCAATGGGACGACCTGGCGCGGGCGCTCGATATGCCAGAGCTCGTGGCCGACGAGCGTTTCACGACCTGGGCCGAGCGCTGGAAGAACGCCGACGCCCTGGAAGCCGCGATCAGCTCGTGGACGCTGCAGCGGACGAAATTCGAGGCGATGGAGTACCTGGGGGCGCGGAACGTGCCCGTCGGCGCGGTGTACGACTCGAACGACATCTTTAACTGCAAGCACCTCCGCGCGCGCAACGCGATCATGAAGTACACGCACCCGACCAAGGGCGAAATCGAGATGCCCGCGCCGCCGATCCGGCTGAGCAAGTCGAAGGTGGAGGTGGTGCCGGCGCCGCTCTTGGGGGAGCACACGGCGAAGGTGCTGAAGGCCGAACTGGGGCTGGACGATGCCTCGTTGGAGCGGTTGCACGCGGCCGGCGTGCTCGGGTTCTGGCAGCAGGTTTAGGGGCTGGCGGATGAGCCATCCGTAGCTGGCTTACCGAGGGAATGAGGCTTGGGTCATCGATGATGAGCCAAGGCTCATGTTTTCGATTTTCATGAGCCTTGGCTCAGGAGTCTCATCGACGGGTGGTCTGTGCGACTCCGTGGCGGCGGTGGGTGTCCCGTGTCCACGAGCATCGTAGGGACGAAGCCCGGTGACCCAGAGGCCATTGGCACCGCTGAAGCTTCCCAGGCCCCGACGCGACCGTCGGGGCCTGGGACACCGGGTGCTTTACGGAATGGCGGCGCGGGCGGCGGCGCGCTGGATTGCGCCCTTTTGCGCGCCGGTGATGTAGCCCGCGTCCTTGAGCATGTTGGTAACTGCCGCGACCGCCGACACGAACTGGCCGTGATTGGTGGCTGTCGCTGCCGCGGCCGCTATGAGGTCGGCGATGCTGCATCCGTCCGGGAGAAGGATGTTGGGGACGCCGGTGTTTGCACCTCCGATGACTACCGTCGGCGTCAGGGTCGAGGCCGGGCACGCGTCGTCCGCGTCGTCGATGCCATCACCATCAGAGTCCTGGTTGGGTTCCGGGCAGCCATCGGCGTCCTGGATGCCATCGAGGTCTTCCGCGATGAGCGGGCAGGCGTCTGCTTCGTCGAGGACCGTGTCGCCGTCGGCGTCGGTTTCGGGGCAGCCGTCGGCGTCTCGGATGCCATCAAGGTCTTCGGCGATGAGTGGGCACGAGTCCGCCTCGTCGAGGACGGTGTCACCGTCGGCGTCGGTTTCGGGGCAGCCGTCGGCGTCTTGGATGCCATCAGGGTCTTCGGCGATGAGCGGGCACGAGTCCGCCTCGTCGAGGACGGTGTCACCGTCGGCGTCGGTTTCGGGACAGCCGTCAGCATCTTGTATGCCATCAAGGTCTTCGGCCATGAGCGGGCAAGCGTCGGCGGCATTGTCCACACCGTCGTTGTCTGCGTCATCGTCGGGGACGCCGTAAGTCCATAACTCATTGCTCAGCGAGTTACCGGCTGCCTCGCCGCCGAACACCAACAGGCGGCTCGATTGGGTGTCCCAAGCCATCGACGGCGACGCGACGGGTGGTGGTGATCCGACCGCGCCTTGCGTCGTCAGACGAGTCCAGCCGTTGCCGCCGTCGTAGGCCCACAGGTCGTTGAATCGCTCGGTATTGACTCCACCAAATACCAGCATGCGCGCGTGGCTCGGATCCCAGGTAGCGCGATGGCGCACTCTGTTCGTGTCGTACGTGGTGGACGGAATGCTGGGAATGTCTTGAAGCTGAACCCAAGTGGCCGTGGCGGGGTAGAAGGCCCATAAGTCCCACCGATGCAGAAGCCCAGGCGTCCACCCGCCGAACACAAGCAGTCGCTGGGCAACCGGGTCCCACGCGGCTGTCGCGTATATCCGTATCGTGGGCCCAGGCAGGGCTTGGCAGTACGAGGTCATGCTCGGCGTGAGCTTCACCCAGCCTGCGGACTCGCTGTAAGACCAAACGTCCTTTCGGTTACGCGTGCCCGGTGCCACGTGCCCCATGTTGTCGTAGCACATGCCGGTGTCGGTCTCGCCTGTGAACATCAGCATACGTTGACCGAGGGAATCCCAGGCAGCCGATCCCCCAAATTGGCGCTCGGGGTTGCCTGCGATTCCTTCCGACACCAATAACTGCCATCCGTTCAAGTCGGTCCATTCCCAGAGATCCCCCAGGAACCCAACTCCCGACCCATAATCGAAGGCTGCCGACACTCCGCCGAACACGAGCAGGCGATCGTTAGCGGTGTCCCAGACAGCGACGTGGTGAACTCGGGCAGGTGGGGATCCGAGCGCGCCATTCGGAGTGATTTCCTCCCACCCGGTGGCCGCGCGATATGACCAGAGGTCGTTCAATGGCGAGGAATGCCCTGCGATGCCACGTCCACCGAAGACGAGCATGCGCTCCTGGTCAGGATCCCAGACGCCAGTGTGACCTTCTCGAGCCACTGGACCGGAGTTGGCGGCAACTAGGGTCCATTCATCGCCCGCCGCTCGGGCATTCGACGGCATGGTTGCTTTGGCGCTGCTCAGTAGGGCGCTTGCTACCAGCAGCAAAGCCAGGAAGGAAACGGAGGTTCGTGTCATTTCAAGCATCCTGAGCGGAAGTTGGCGTACTCTACCGACGGTGCCCCCAGGCGGTCAACGGCCTTTAGGCTCCGCCTGCCGGAGCCCGTCTTCACCTTTCGCGCAGATGTACGCGCGATCCCGTACAATCGCTCGCTAGGCATCTCAGGCCCGCAAGGGGGATACGGCTATGGCCTCACCGGCAGTTATCGGCAACGTTGGCATCAACCTCGATTGGCTGAACCTCGACACCGAACAGGGCATGCGCGTCCGCGGTGGACGGCGCGGCCTCACGCTCGACGACATCAACGCGATGACCTACGGCGTCGCGGATAAGGAAGAAGCCGGCATCTCCGTCTTCGCCCCGCGCGGCGCGGCGCTGGACCCGCGCTCGCCCCGCCACGCGCGCCAGTATCGCGACAAGGGCGATGTCTGGTCCGAGAGCGCGATGATGCTCTATGAGGAGGCGAACCAGCGCCAGTGGTCCTCCGCCCGCGACATCCCCTGGGAGACTGTGAAGCCGCTGCCGGATGACCTCGAATGGGCGATGTGCACGCTCTGCACCTTCCTGACGCAGGTCGAGTTCATCGCTGGCGACCTGCCGGGCCGCTACATGGAACAGGTGCACCCCGACCACTTCGAGGCCCAGCTCTTCCTCGGGACGCAGATCATGGACGAGAGCCGCCACCTCGACGTCTTCCGGAAGCGGACGCTGGTGAACGGCGGCGGGATGGTCGACGCTGGCTTCGGCGCGATCAACCTGCTCAGCGTCGACGACTTCACCGAGATGACGGCGCTGTTGCACCTCTTCGGCGAGGGCTTCGTGCAGACGCTGTTCCGGATGGGCGAGCTGATTTCGCAGAACGAGGCGGAGAAGAAGATGTTCCGGCTCGCGGCGCAGGACGAAAGCCGCCACCTCGCGTTCGGCGTCACGCACCTGAAGTACGTGATGGAGACGCAGCCCTGGCGCAAGGAAGAGCTGCACAACTACCTGGACATCCAGGAAGGGGCGCTCGGCCAGAGCCAACAGGCCGGCCTCACGACCAACCCGATGACCGGCGAAGCGCTCGCCATTTTGGCCGGCGGCGGGATCGACAAGATCGACGAGGGCTACGGCAAGCTGATGGTGATGCGGAAGCGCCAGGTGAACGAGTACGCGCACCGGCTCGACGTCATCGGCCTCGGCGACCGGCGTGAGCGGATGGGCGCCGGCTTCAAGGAGTTCCTGGACCCGGTGAACTAGGGTTCACGGGTTGTTCGAAGGAGACGAAGGCTGGCGGCATGCCAGCCTTCGTGACGTAACACGCACCTGCGAGGGACGAGATGCAGCTCACTGCGGCTACCAAGATGCGGGCCCACCACCTGGGTTGGGACGACGACCTGATCGCGAAGTACGAGGCGAGCGTGTTGCGCGAAGAGACGGTCGCGAACCTGACGCTGTTGAACTTCGCGCCGGACCGCGCGCTGACGTTCGTCACGAAGGTCGAGGCGGCGCCGGAACAGATGAAGAACCTGAGCTTCAAGTTCATCCGGACGCGGTCGGAAAAGGGCGTGCGCGCGGTGCCCGGGCCGCACGGGCTGGGGACGCCGGAGATCAACATCGGCAGTTATGGCCAGGTGCCGGACCTTTGGCCGTACGAGAACGACACACCGCTGGGAAGCCATCCCGACCCGGCGGTCTACATGCCGGGGAGTTACCACATCTACGACAAGGTCGAGGTGTGGGCGCCGGGCGTGGACCAACTCTACGAAGACGCGATCCGCGAGCGCTGGATCCCGGCGACGGACTTGCCCTGGAACACCGGCTTGACCCAGCAGCCGGAGGAGCTTGAGCGGGCGATCTGCCAGATCGCGACTTCCTACTCGTCGCATGGCCTGATCGAGCAGAAGATCATCGCGAAGTGGTTCGAGCCGATTTCGTACGGCTTCCACGATGTGAAGCTGTTCCTTGGGACGCAGGTCTACGACGCGGGCCACAAGGTGGAGGCGCTGCGCAAGCGAGCGTTGGCGAACGGCGGCGGCCTCGGCCAGGCGCCGATGGGCATCCTCTATCGTGGCTGGTATGGGGCGCTGAAGTTCTCCGAGATGATCATCGGGCTGGACGTGCTCTACAAGAGCTACGAAGTGAGCATGTTCGAGATGGCCGGGGACTTCGCGAAGACGGAGCTCGACCGCAAGCTGTTTGAGCTGATGTTGCGCGATTCGCGCCGCCACCTCGAATACGGGAAGCGCCACCTGCTCTGGTACCTCCAGCACAAGCAGAACTCGCGGCACTTCGTCGAGATGTGGCTCGGACGCGCCGAGAACGCGCTTTCGCAGGAGCTGCGGCACACGAGGGGCGAGAAAGAGGCCCTCGTGGTCCTCTTCGCCGATGGCATCGAGCGGCTGAGCGTGGGGGTTGAGAAGCTCCAGACGTTGCGCCAGAAACAGCTGATGGACTACCTCGCGATCCTCGACAGCGTCGGGATCGACCACCTGCCGGCGATGAACGCGGGACTGCAGCAGATCGCACGGGATCCGCTCTCGGTCTGATACGCTCGTCCGATGGGAGACCGGCTGACGGAAGCGCTCGTGGCCGTTTGCGGGGCCGAACATGTCCTCACGGACCCGGAACTCTGCGCGGGGTTCGAAGCCGACTGGACGCGAAGGTTCCGTGGTCGCGCCCGGTTCGTGGTTCGGCCGGGTTCGACGAGCGAGGTTTGCCGAGTGCTCGCCGCTTGCCACGCGGCGGGTGTCGCGGTAGTCCCGCAGGGTGGGAACACGGGGCTCGTCGGCGGAGGTGTGCCGCTGGCCGGCGAGGGGGTGCTCAGTCTGCGCCGCTTGACGACGATCGAGGACTTCGACCCGTTGACCGGCGAGGTGACGGCTGGAGCCGGCGTGACGGCGGCCCAGCTTGGCGACTATGCGCGGCCTTTCGGGCTCCGGCTGGGGGTGGACCTCGCCTCGCGGGCGAGCGCGACGATCGGCGGGATGGTGGCGACCAACGCCGGGGGCATCAACGTGCTGCGCTACGGGATGATGCGCGCGCAGGTGGCCGGGGTTGAGGCGGTGCTCGCGGATGGTCGGGTCGTCGACCGGCTTTCGGGGTTGCGGCGCGACAACAGCGGCTACGACCTTGCGGGGCTGCTCGCGGGGAGCGAAGGGACGCTCGCGGTGATCACACGGGTCCGGTTGCGCCTGGTGCGCGATAACGCTGAGCGCGCGGTCGTCCTGTTGGGCGTGGAGTCGGCGGGGGAAGCGGTGCGGATCGCAGCGGAAGTGCGGGCGGCGACGCCGTCGCTGCTCGCGGCCGAGGGGTTCGTCGCGCACGGGTTGGATCTCGTTTTGCGGCACACGGGGTTGCCCGCGCCGTTCGGGCGGAGCTACCCGTGGTACGTGCTGTTCGAGGCGGCCGACGCGAGCGACCCGCTGCCGGCGTTGGCCGAGGCGGTTGAACGCGCGGCGCCGATGGCCGAGTCGGCGGCCGCGGTCGAACCGCGCGCGCGCGCGCGGCTCTGGGCGTATCGCGAGCGGCACACGGAGGCGATTAGCGCCGCCGGCGTGCCGCACAAGCTCGATGTCGCGCTTCCGTTGCAGACGCTGCCGGAGTTCGCGGACCGCGTCGCCGAGGTTGCGCAAGCGGCCGACCCGCGGGCGGATGTCGTGCTCTTTGGTCACATTGCGGATGGCAACTTGCATGTCAACGTACTCGGGCTTCCCGAAGACGACGAGCGGGTCGACGAGGCGGTGCTTCGCTTCGTGGCTGGGCTCGGGGGCTCGATCAGCGCCGAGCACGGGATCGGGACGGCGAAGAAGCACTGGCTGCACCTGACCCGGGGCCCGGCCGACATCGCGGCGATGCGCGCGCTCAAGTCGGCGCTGGACCCGCGCAGGATCCTCAACCCGAACGCGTTGTTCGAGGCGTAAAGCGGCGGTCTCGGCGACGTGTGGTGCGCGGGCGATCGGCCCTAGGCAGGCGAAGCGGCAGGCCGTAGGGTTGTTCCCGTGGCATCACGTGGTGAGCTGCTCGAACGATGGCGTGAGGCTGGGCTGATCGACGGGGCGACCGTTGGGCGCATCCAGGCCTATGAGCGGGCGCGCGAGCAGACTGGCGAGGGCGGCCCCGGCGTCCTGGAGGTGTTGGTCTACCTCGGGGCGGCGATCGTCGTCGCCGGCGTCGCGGTCCTCATCGGGTCACAGTGGCAGGACTTCAAGGATTGGGCGCAGGCGGCGGCGCTTGCCGTGCCAGCGCTCTTGGCGCTGGGCGCGGGCCAGGCACTGATTAGCCTCCGGCGGCCCGAGTTGGTCCGCGGAGGTCACAGCCTCTGGCTGGTCGCGACTGGGCTCGCCGGGGGCGCGGCGGCGGTGGTGGCGAACAACGCGGGGGCCGGCGATTCGAGCACGGCGCTTTCTTTCGGGGTGACTGGGTTCGTGGCCGGCGTCGCGCTCTGGGCGCTGGCGCCATCGCCCCAACAGGTGCTCGGGGTCGCCGGCCCGCTGATGCTCGTGGGCGTTGGCTTGGGGTTGCGGGCAGACGACAGCGGGGTCGCGATTGCGGGCGGGAGCTTCGTCGTCTTCGGGGGCGCCCTCTTGGCGCTGGGCGAACTGCGGCGGTTCTTCCCGAAGCTCATCGTGCAGCTCTGCGGCACGGCGCAGGTGGCCGGTGGGGCGTACATCGCCTCGTTCGAGTTCGTGACGATGGAGGTCGTCGCGTTCGCTGTCGCCGGGGCGTTGGTCGCGGTCGCGATTTGGCGGCGGGGGTTGGTGCTGCTGGCGGGCGGCGTCGGGCTGTTCTTTCTCAGTCTGGTGGCGAGCATCTTGCGCCACGTGGACAACGTCAGCGCTGCCGCGGCGCTGCTGATCGTCGTTGGCGTCGGCTTGGTGGCCGTCGTCCTGCTAATCGCAAGGAGCCGGCCATGGCAGCAAGCGCATCGGGCCTCCGAAGCCGGTTAGCGACCGCGGGCATCCTCGTGGCGGTGGTCGCTGCGGTGGGCCTCGTCGTCGCGGTCGCGAAGGTGGGCATCCACCATCCGTCGCCGCCGTCGTTGGAGAAGGAGCCGCGGGCCGAGATCCCGGGCACGGTCGCCTACGTGAGCAAGGATGGCTGTGTCATGTTGGCGGAGGCCTCGGGCGTCAGCCGTCGCGAGGTGCGTTGCGGGATGGACTGGGTCCGGTTCGTCGATGAGCGGACGTTGGAGTACGGGCGGTATGGCCCGACGATCACGGGCTACCGGCGGAGCGTTGACGGCGGGCCGGAGACGCCGGTGGCAACGACTCGCGACTTCCGAGGAGGACCGCAGATCGCTGTCGCGCCGAACGGGGACCGTGTGGAGGTCGAGCCGGGCGGCGACATCTACGTCGCTAGCGCGGCGGGCCGGGCGCGGATTTACGACTGCGACTGCCCCGACGGGGCGTGGGCGAACGTGATCGCCTGGACGCCGGACAGCGCTTGGGTGCTGCTCCAGTTCTACTCGAACCGCGGCGACCAGGAGATCTGGATCCTGCGCCGCGATGGCGGCGTCGTGGGGACGCTGGTGAAGGGCCTCCGCGAAAGTCCGTCGTGGATGATCCCGGGGCTCGGGATCGTGCCGTAGCGGCGGCTGGCGGCGCCGGGACACGAGGCCCGCTCCTGAAGTCGCGGT
>JBJXFX010000041.1:0-41748 GCA_046152925.1 Dehalococcoidia bacterium | reverse complement strand
AGCCGCTGTTGAAGGCCGGTTGCCCACAGCAGCCGCCGGGCAAGCTCTCGACCTCGTCGCCAAGCGCAGTCAGCACCTGGCGGATGTGCCGCTCCTCGGAAGGGCGCAGCGTGGCGACATAGCAGGGAAGAAAGAGTCCAACTCGCACGTGATACAGCCTACCAGCGCGCGCGCCGCGGGCGCGAACGCGGGGCGGCCCGCTGCCTCAGGGACCGAACCGCTCGGTCTGGATTTGCCACGGACGCAGCGCCAGCGGGACCCTTGAGCCCTCTCACAGAGCCCTGAGCGCCAGCGAGGGGTGCGAGGCGCCACAACTCCACCCAACGCGTCAAGACCTGGAGCGATTGCGCGCCGAGAAACGACCGTGCCTGGAGTCCGCGTGCGTGACGGCGGGCGCTTGATTGGACTGCGCGCAGGTTCGGGTGGTGCTGGGCCATCGCACCCCTCGCTGGCGCTCAGGGCTCTGTTTTGCTCGACGGACGACGAAAATTCGCGCCAGTTGTGCTACGTTCCGCCGCCGGGAGGTGCGTCATGCAGGTTGGCTTCATCGGGACGGGCAGCATCGGCAACCCTATGTGCAGGCAGGTGATCGCCGGCGGCCACGAGGTGCTCGTCTTCGACCAGCGCCCCGCCGCCATCGAAAACCTCGTCGAGCTCGGCGCGCGGGCCGCGGCCAGCCCCGCGGACGTCGCCCGCGAATGCCGCATCATCCTCACCAGCCTGCCGGGGCCGAAAGAAGTCGAAGACGTCGCGCGCGGGCCGGAGGGGCTCCTGAGCACGGCGCAGCCGGGCGACATCCACGTCGACCTCACGACGAACTCCGTGACCGCCGCCAAGCGCATGGCGGCCCTCGCAGCCGCAAGCGGCGTCCTCTACCTCGACGCACCCGTCACCGGCGGCGTCCGGGGCGCGGAGAAGGGGACGCTCACCGTCCTCGCCAGCGGCGACCGCCTCGCCTTCGAACGCGCCGAGCCCGTGCTCAAGTGCCTCGGCGAGAACGTCTTCTATCTCGGCGATTCCGGTACGGGGACGCTGGTCAAGTTAATCAACAACCTCATCGTCCTCTGCACCGGGCAGATCATGCAGGAGGGCATCGTCCTTGGCGCGAAAGCCGGCCTCGATATGGAGCAGCTCTTCCGGCTGCTGCAGCTCGGGACCGCGCGCCCGAACGTGGGGCTCATGCCCTACGTGGTCGGCCGCAAGTTCGACAACCCGACCTTCACGCTCGGCCTGGCGGCGAAAGACGTCGGCCTCGCCCTCGAAACCGCGCGCGACCTCGCCGTCCCGATGCCAACGACCACGGCCGCGCACCAGACCTACCTTCAGGCGGTCGCGGCCGGGCTCGCCGGCAAGTCGTTCATGGCCACCCTCGAAGCGCTCGAAGCGTCGGCCCACGTCACCGTCCCGGCCACCGACCTCGGCGGCCAAGAGCGTCTGTAGGCCCGATCAGTGAGCGGAGTCGGACGCGCTTGAGCGGCCCGTCCTGATAACCTGGTGACATGGACTCTCCTCTCAAGGGCGTGCATCTTAAGTTGCACCGAGCGCGGGAACATCGACTCTCCATCTCAGCCATCTCGGACAAGTTTCGGCGCGCAACGAAAGCAATATGCAGAGTCGAGAACGAGGTGATCGGCGACACGCATGAGCAATTGTGGCGCTGGATCGGAGATCCGCCGCCCTTTCCAGATTCTCTCCCGATAGTTCTTGGAGAGTCTCTGTACAACTTTCGGTCATCTCTAGATCACCTAGCTTGGCAGCTAGTCCTGGAAGCAGGTGGGACCCCAAGTCGCCAGACTGCATTTCCTCTCTTCATCGATCGCGTCGATCACGGTCCGTTTAAGCGCCGCACCGCTGGGATGGCATCAGTGATGAGCGACCTGATATCGCAGTATCAGCCGGCCAATGACTCGAATCGACGGCGGCGATCTTCGCTCTCACAGCTGGAGGAACTAGGCAACGTCGACAAACACCGTGAGATCCCGCTGCTTTGTGCAGCTCCCATCGGCTGGATCGGGACGTCGCCTGACCTTCCCTCGACGCCCCAGGTGCAGCTCAAGAACAACGCAGTCCTGGCTCGATTCCCCAAAGGTGCGTGGCAGGAACGTTTCGGTATCATTCCGTCACCGAGTGCAGATTGGCAAGGCTCCCTCATCTCCATTGAGGATTGCCTTATGGGCATCGACTTCCACGTAACCATACTTGTGAACGACTTTGCTAAACGGTTCTTCCCGAACACACCGGTCCATCCGTTACCCGATTCCTAGCCCCGCTAAACCGGGTCGACGCCGCCCTTCGCCGCCGCAGCCCCGCTCGCGGCGCCGCGGACGCGCGCGCCGGCTTGGCGCAGCGTCGCCATGTGCTCCTGCAGCGCAAGCTGCAGGAGCCGGGCGTCCGTGCAGTGGAGGACAAACCGCGCCCCGAGCTCGATCGCCGTGATCGACGTGTCGAGCGTCTGCTGGTGGATCATCACCGCCGCCCCAGCGCCCTCGGAGAGCCGGATGACCTCGCGCAACACGTCGAGATACCGCGGGTGCGTCACCTCGTCCGGGATGCCAAGCGAGGTCGTCATGTCGTTCGGCCCGACGAAGATCCCGTCGATCCCGCCCACCGCCAAGATCTCCGGCAGGTTCCGCAATCCCGGCTCGCTCTCGATCCCGATGATCACGACCGTGCCGTTGTGGCGCTTGTCGAGGTAGGTGCGCGTCGTCTCGCTCGGGAACTCGCCGGTCGTCACGGCCCGCTTCAGGTACTCGCCCTTCATCGGGTGCCAGCGCGCGGTCGCGACGCACGCGCGGACCTCGTCGACGTCCTCGCAATAGGGGACCAAGACCCCGCCGGCGCCCGCATCAAGCGCCATCGCGACCCAGACCGCCTTCGGCTCCGGGACGCGCACGATCGGGGCGATGTTCCCGGCCCGAAGCATCGTGCACAGCTCCTGGATCTCGCGGCGGTCGCGCGAACCGTGCTCCCAATCGATGACGGCGTAGTCGACGGTGCTCCCCGCAAGGGCCTGCCCCCAGCGATTCACGGCCACCGCCGAAAGCATGAACCCATACACCATCCCCCCGCGCTGGAGGGTTTCTCGAATCTCGTGTGACTGCATCGTGCGTGCCTCGAAGAGAAGAAGTGCGGCCCAGTCTACCGGTTGACCTCGCGGGTGGCTCCGCGTCGGGCAGCGCGTAGGATGCGCGCGTGGTTGAGCACGTACCGGAGGACTCGTTCCTGCACAGCCTTGATGTCTTTGGTGTGCGTGATGGCCGGCGCGTTTGGCGAAGCGGGACATGCCGTAACACGCGGTATTACCCTTGGGACAGCCTGCACGGCGAGGTCGAGGTCTTCAATAGCCGAGGGCGCCACCTCGGCGCGGTAGACGCGATCACAGGTAAGCAGACGAAGGACTTGGGGCTCGGTCGGAGGTTACGGATATGACGCTCGCCCAACCGTTTGTCCAGGCCGTGCTGGCTGGGGCCTGCGACCTTGATGCGATCGACGACTACGTGGACGCCTGGCACGACAGCAATGGAGCCGTGGAGTTCTGGACATTCCTCGGGATGACCCACCTTGAGTTCGCCCGGTGGGTCGAGCGGGCCGAGCTGCTTCCGCTCATTGTCCTCGCCCATCGCTTCGCCCTGCCCTTGAGCGACCGCGACGAAATCGTGCGCGCAGCGCGGGCGAGCGGACCGCTTGAGCGCACACTCCTTGAGGATTTCCTCACGACTGACGCGAGGCTCCGGTGCTCGCGAGCTGACTAGCGCGACCCTCCCGGCTCCCATTCTGAAGCCCTCCTGCAGTGCACAGCAGGCATGCCACTGGATCGATTACCGCTCCGGCGTGAACGCCACCGGCAGGTGCTTGATCCCCCCGAGGAAGTTCGACCGCAGCCGCTCCACCGGCCCCACCACCCGGATATCCGGGAAGCGCTTCAACAGCTCCTCGAACATCACCCGGATCTCCAGCTTGGCGAACCCGGAACCCAGGCAAAAGTGCTCCCCGAGCCCGAACGCCAGGTGCTCATTCGGCGTCCGCGTGATGTCGAACACGTCCGCGTTCGGGAAGATCCGCTCGTCCCGGTTCACCGACGGGTACCACATCGTCACCCAGTCGCCAGCCTTGATCCGCGTCCCCGCGACCTCGAAGTCGTCCAGGGCCTTCCGCGCCATGTGCGTCACCGGCGAAACCCAGCGGAGCAGCTCCTCGACCGCCGACGGCAGCAGCGAAAGGTCGTTGATCAGCTTCTGCTTCTGCTCCGGATGCTCATCGAGCGTAATCATGCCGCCCGAGATGCCGTTCCGCGTCGTCTCGTTTCCCGCCAGGATCAGGAGGAAGCAGAACCAGAGGACCTCTTCGTCGGTCAACTTCTCGCCGTCCACCTCAGCGTCGATCAGCACGCTAATCAGGTCCTCAGCCACCTGGCCCGCCCGGCGCTGCTGCAAGACTTGGCCGAAGTAGCCGAACATCCCGAAGAAGCCCTGCTGGCCGGTGGTGAGCGCCGCCTGGCGCGTCCCGGGGATGACACCCTCCGGCAGCTCGTCCTGGTACTCCGGGTCGCCGGAGCCCAGCGTCTTGTTCGTCAACCGGAACATCACGTCCCAGTCCTTCTCCGGCACGCCCATCATTTGGCAGATGATCGCGAGCGGCAGGTTCGCCGCAACCTCAGTCACGAAGTCGCACTCGCCCTTCGCCGCTATCCGGTCGAGGAGCTTGTTCGTGATCTCTCGGATGTGCGGCTCCCACGCGGCCACGGCGCGCGGCGTGAAACCCTTGTTCACCAGCCGGCGCAGCCGGACGTGCCGCGGCGGGTCCATGGTGATCAGCATCTTCGCGTTGCCGTCGAACGCGATCTCCGCGTCGGCCTGCTGCCGCTGCGGCGCCATGACGATCCCGCTCGCCGAGCTGAAGACTTCCGGGTGCCGCGAAACCGTGATCACGTCCGCGTACCGCACCACGTTCCAATAGGGGTCGTAGTGGTCGTTCGCCGGGTTCGAATGCAACCCCGGCACCGCGCGCAACACGTTGAACCGCGAGTGGTGCTGGTTCTGCTCGAAAATCGAGACGTCCATCAGGTCGATGAGGGCAGGGTCAAGGGCCGGCGCGGTCATAAGGCCGTTCGCTCCACGTTTAAGTGAACGGCAGTTTAGCTTACCGAACGGTAGGCTGGCAACGCCTCGTGCTAGCCGTAATCCGCCGTGGCGCCCGGCGGCGCCGCGTCCCAGGCTTTCCTCTTTGAACCTTGGACCTTTCCTCTACTCCTCGATCCAGATCGCCTGGCGCGGGCAGAGCCGCACCGCCAACTCGACCTGGTCCCGGTACTTCTCCGGCACGTCCGCCAGCTTCACACGGCTCTGGTCGTCATCGCCGACCTCAAAGACGTCCGGCGCCGTCTTCGAGCACTTCGCGTGCCCTTCGCAGAGGTCGTGGTCAACGTTCACTTTCATCGCGTGCCATCCATCGCAGAGCTTGTCGCAGATGCTAGCACGCCGCCCGCCACAGGGCCGTTGCCCTCGCCCACGATCCGGGGACACCGCCGTAAAGAGTTCGAACCTCCCGCACGCCTCCGGTAGAATCCCGCCACATCTACCTCAGCCGGAGCCACCCATGGAAGTCCCGCTGCTCGTCAACGATTTCCTCCGCCGTGCGGCCAAGCTCTATCCCAACAAAGTCGCCATCGTCGATGGTGACCAGCGCTACACCTACCGCGAATACCAGGCCCGCAGCAACCAGCTCGCCCACGCCCTCCTCAGCCTCGGCGTCCAAAAAGGCGACCGCGTCTGCATCCTCAGCCCCAACAGCCACTACTTCCTCGAAAGCTACTACGGCGTCACCCAAATCGGCGCGATCCTCGTCCCACTTAACTACCGCCTCGTCGCCAGCGACCACGAGTACATCATCAACCACGCCGGCGTCACCACCGTGCTCGTCGATTACGAGTACACCGGCGTCGTCGACGGCATCCGCCCGAGCCTGACCACCGTCAAGAACTGGATCGTCGCCGACCCCCGCCCCGACAAGGTCACCCCCGACGGCTGGCTCGATTGGGACGCCATCACCAACGACCGCCCCACCACCATGACCCCGCACGTCCCGCAGGACGAAAACGACGTCACCTCCATTAACTACACCTCTGGCACCACCGCCCGCCCCAAGGGCGTGATGCTCACCCACCGCAACGTCTACATCAACGCCTACAACTTCATCGCCCACCTCGGCATCCGCCACGAAGACATCGAGCTCTGGACCCTCCCGATGTTCCACGCCAACGGCTGGGGCGGGCCCTTCGCCCTCACCGCCATGGGCGCCTCCCACGTCGTCCTCCGCGCCGTCGTCGGCAGCGAAATTTACCGCCTCATCGAAGAGGAAAAGGTCACCTTCGCCTGCATGGCCCCCGCCGTCCTCTCCACCATCCTCAACTACCCCGATAAGGCCAAGCACGCCATCCAGACCAAGCCCCGCTTCGTCGTCGCCGGCGCCCCGCCCCCAGCCGCGTTCATCGAACGGCTCGAAAAGGAGCTTGGCTGGGAGTTCATGCAGATCTACGGCCTCACCGAGACGGCGCCGCTGCTCACCATCTCCACCCCCGACTACCAGAACCCAGACGGCGGCGACTTCCAGCGCCGCGCCCGCGCCGGCGTCGAGGTGATCGGCTGCGACATCGAAGTCCTCGATGAGCACGGCGTCCCCGTCCCCATGGACGGGGAGACCATCGGCGAAGTCTGCGCCCGCGGCAACATGGTCCTCAAGGGCTATTGGGAACAGCCCGCCGAGACCGCCAAAGCCATCTACGACGGCTACTTCCACAGCGGCGACCTCGCCGTCTGGGACGAATTCGGCAACGTCCACATCGTCGACCGCAAGAAGGACGTCATCATCTCCGGCGGCGAGAACATCTCCTCACCGGAGGTCGAAGACGCCCTCTACAAGCACCCCGCGGTGCTCGAATGCGCCGTCATCGGCGTCCCCCACGAGAAGTGGGGCGAGACCCCGAAGGCGCTCATCGTCCTCCGCAGCGGCATGACCGCGACCGAGGCCGAAATCCTCGAGTTCAGCCGCGCCCACCTCGCGCACTTCCGCTGCCCCACCAGCGTCGAATTCGTCGACGCCCTCCCGCGGACGGCGACCGGCAAACTCCAAAAGTTCGTCATCCGCGAAAAATACTGGCGCGGCGTCGAGCGCCGGGTGAACTAGCGCTGAGGAACGGCACCGTAGACGACAGCGTCCAAGTCCGACCCGGAGTCGCCCGGTATGTGTCCGCCGATCCCGATGATCTGGAATAGCGGATCGTTGCCGCTTTTCGGCCCCGCGTACACCACAGCGTCAATGTCGTCTGACGCCCTCGAAGGATCGCCACAGTAGGCGCCGTCGGCAATCCCGACGATCTGGAAGAGCGGATCCTGGTCGCTCAGCTGGCGATCGTCCGCCGGGACGGCGGCGGCGGAGACGCTAACCAGCGGGCGGATCGCACGGCGGACGACCTCGCTCATCGAGACGCCGAGCCGCTCCGACTCGCAGCGCAGCGCCGCATACTCCTCGCCCTGAAGCCCCACCTGCAGCCGTTCCATCGCTTGAGCATAGCCGCCCCACGATCGACCCCGCAACGGACGCAGGTTCGGGGAAGCTGACGTGTGCGCGGACTTCCACTGCGCGACGCGCGTCGAGTCGCACACGGCGGCCGACAGCCGGTCTAAGATCGTCATCCGCGAGAACTCCTGGCACGGGGGCGAGAAAAGGGCGAGCTAAGGGGCCTGCCCGTTCGGCTTCGTCACCTGCTGCCCAGCTTCGACTCCGCCTTGGCATCAAGCGCCGTTGGGACGAACAACTCGACGCCGGGGTCGCTCACCGCGCTGGGGATTCGATAGATGACGACCTCCGGGTCGAGATGAGCCATTCCAAGGAGGTTGGCGACCTCGGCTCCCGTCGGCCGCGTCTCAGGGGCGATCCAGACGGTGCGGAAGACCCCGGCCCTTGGCTCGAAGAACGTCCCGGTGACCCTCACAGGCCCGCCCACCGGCGCGGCGTCCAGATCGGCGAACTTCCGCAGGCGCTCCGCATCCTGGTGGGTATACCAGGGGTCGGCCCGCAAGGTCACCGCAGTTCGATCAGGCACGGGACTTGCTTCCTAGCTGCGCGAGATGCGTCGACGATGTCCTCACGCGACCGGGCAGGCGTAGCGGCGAGCCTGGCCTCGAACGCGTCGAGCGCGGCTGCGTCGAGTCTGTCCTCGGCCTCAAGATTCCGCAGCGCGATCCGGTCCTTCACATCCGCGCTGCCAGCGAGCGCTGCGCGGAGTTCCGCCGGGAGTCGATCCGCCGGTGTCATGAACCGATCCTACGCCACCCCAGCAAGCCTGGCATCCACAACCATGCACTCAAACCAAAGGCTGGCGGGTCGCCGAAGCAACCCGCCACCACATTTCCACCGGGCGCGTCAGTCCACAACGCCGCTCGGCTCTCGGCTCTCGGAACTCGGAGCTACTTCAACCCCCGCCGCTTCATCTCACGCTCATACCTCACCGCGTCCGACTCCAGCGGCGCGCCACGCTGCTCGTCCGACAGCGTCCCCGCGATGTCTTGCCCCGATTTCATGCTGTCGAACGTGATCCACTTCTCCGGGATCACCTCGAGGATGATGCGCAGGGGCGAATCCAGCCGCTTTTCGAAGGCCGCGGCCGACGCAGGGTCGGTGGGGTTCGACTTCTTCGCCAAAGCCGCGTAGAACCACGCCTTCGTCTCGGCGTCCTCGTGGATGATGCCGCGGCCCTTCGCCGTCGCCGAACCCCGCATCAGGCCCGGCGTCCGGCACGAGACCGCGCTCACCGCGACCGCGACCTTCGGGTTCCGCCGGATGGCCGCCGTGCGATGCCGGTGCGCCGCGAACGTGATCCAGATGCGCCCATCCTTCCAGACAAAGGAGTGGTACACGCCGACAGGCCAGCTATCCTGCGTGGCCCACATCAGGACGCATTCGCCCGCGTCCGTCATCAATTGGTCGAGTTGCTCGTCGGTGTAGGGGTAAACCGAAACGTTCTCGTGGTGTCCGATCCCAGCCATGGTGTCCTCCAGCAAGGCAGTTGGCCAACCGGCCAGCGCGCAACACTCGCGCATTCAGGCCCCGGCGTCAACGGCCATTCGCCGAGTCTGGGCTATCATCGACAGGATGGCAGACGCGGCGAAGCTGGCGGCGTTGGTGGCGGAGGTGCGGGCCTGCGCGCCGGTGATCGTCGCGTTCAGCGGCGGCGTCGACTCGACCTTCATGGCGGCCGTCGCGCATCGGGCCCTCGGCGAAGGGGCGCGCGCCGTCACGGGCCTATCGCCCTCTGTGGCCCCCGCCGAGCGCGAGGAAGCCACGGCGCTCGCGGCCCAGATCGGCATCGCCCACACCTTCATCGAGACCCACGAGATGGACGACCCGGAGTACGTCGCGAACTCGCCGATGCGCTGCTTCCACTGCAAGGACGAGCTCTATGGCGTGCTCGGCGCGATCGCGGGCGAGGCGGGCGGCGCGACTGTTCTCGATGGCACCAACGCCGACGACGCAGGCGACTGGCGTCCGGGGCGAAAGGCCGCTGCGCTCCACGGCGTGCGGAGCCCGCTCCTGGAGCTCGGCTGGACCAAGGACGAGATCCGCGAGGCCTCCCGCGAGATGAGTCTCCCCACCTGGGACAAGCCGGCGATGGCCTGCCTCGCGAGCCGCATCCCCCACGGCACCCCGGTCACGGTCGAGGCCCTCGACCAGGTGGGCGCCGCGGAGGCGGTGCTGCGGGCGCTCGGCGTCCGCCAGGTACGCGTCCGCCACCACGGCGACGTCGCCCGGATCGAGACCGACGCCGACGGCATGGCGATCGCCTTCGCCCCGGAGAACCGCGCGCGGGTCGTCGAGCGGCTGCGCAACCTCGGGTTTAAGCACGTCGCGCTGGACCTGGCGGGCTACCAGCAAGGAAGCATGAACGTCCCGAGTTCGAGCGTCACGCGGACGGAGTGATCCGCAGCCGGTCGCGTATGATGCGCGCCCGTGACCACCGAACCGCCCGTCGCCCTTCGCCTGCTCGACCTCTCTCGCGGAGTCGCCGGCGGGTACGCCGTGCGCCTGCTCACCGACCTCGGCGCGACATCGAGCTGCTGGCTCTGGTCTGAGCCTCGCCCCGGCGCATGGCCCGAGGACGCGCTCTTTCGCGACTACTTCCGTCACGGCGTCGAAGAAGTCGACGCGCGGCGCGGCCTGCCGGCATTGCTCGACGCCCTCCCCGCGCTCGCGCCCCATTTCGACCTCGTGGTCACGGACTTCGACGCCAAGGAGCTGCCCTTCGGCGAGCTCTACGCGCGGCTCCGTGTTACAAACCCGGCGATCGTCGTCGCCAACGCCGACCACTTCGGGCGTCACGGGCCGTACGCACGCTGGGCTGGCGACGAGCTGACCGACTGGGCGGTGGGCGGCTATTGGGCGATGGGCGGCGACCCCGGCCGGGTACCGGTCCGTGTCCCTGGATACCAGAGCCAGTTCCATGCGGGCATGCACCTCGCGCTCGCCTCCTTGGCCGCCCGGCACCATGCGCGTCGCACGGGCGAGGGCCAAGAGGTCGAAGTCACGGGGATGGAGGCCGTCCTCGGGGCGCACTGGAGCACGACCGTCGCCTGGAGCCACGAAGGGCGCGTGTTCAAGCGCACTGGCCCCGACCTCTTCAAGGCCGCCGACGGCTGGGTCTTCTTCTACCGGCTGGGGCTCTACCGCGACCTCTTCGTGCTCATCGAACAGCCGGAGCTGGCGGACGACCCGCGCTTCGCCACGATGCAGGGCTGGCTCGCGAACGCCGTCGCGCTCTGGGGGATGGTCGAGGCCTGGTGCGCTGACAAGCCGGTCGACCTCATCGTCGAGACGGCCCAGGCGCTGCGCATCCCGGTGACGCCGATGGCCGACGCTGACCGCCTCCTCGCGGACCCGGTCCTGGCTGACCGCGGCTTCTTCCGCGAGGTCGATGGCGTCACGTTCCCCGGCACGCCCTACCGGTGGCCGGGCGGGTTGGCGCCAAGGCTCGCGCCGTCGCGGCTGGCAACGCTGCTCGCAGCGCCGCCGGAAGCGCCACGCATCGGGCCAGCGCGCGTCGATGGCGCCGCCGCGCCCGGTATGGCCCTCGCCGGGCTCCGCGTCTTGGAGCTGACGAACAACTGGGCCGGCCCCATCGCGGGACGCCACCTCGCAGACCTCGGCGCCGAGGTGATCAAGGTCGAAATCCCCGACCGGCCGGCGACGCGCGGCAGCCACTACCCGGCCAAGGAGCCCGGCAAGTACTTCTGGAACCGCTCGGGATACTTCAACGAGATGAACCGGAACAAGCGGTCGGCGGCGCTCAACTTGGCGGACCCGCGCGGCCGCGATCTCTTCCTTGAGCTTGTGCGCCATTCCGACGTGCTCATCCAGAACAACAGCGCGCGGGTGATGCCGAATCTCGGGCTCGCCTACGAGACGTTACGCGAGGCGAACCCGCGGCTCGTGATGGTCTCAATCAGCGGCTTCGGGGCGACGGGCGCACGGCGCGACTGGCTCGCCTACGGGTCGAACATCGAGGCAGCATCGGGCCTCGCGGCGATGACGGGCTATCCCGGCGAGGATGTCCCCTACCGGACGGGTAGCTTCGTCGGCGACCCGATCGCGGGCGGGCACGCGGCGATCGCGGTGCTGGCGGCGCTCCAAGCGCGCGAACGCACCGGGGAAGGCTGCCACATCGACATCTCGTTGGTGGAGTCCGCGTTGCCGTTCATGCTCCAAGGGTTCACGCATCGCCAGGGAACCGGCGCGCTTCACCCGAGACTCGGGAGCAGCGACCTGAGCGATGCCCCGGTGGGAGCGTACCGGGCGGCCGGCACCGACGATTGGGTGGCGATCGCCGTCCGCAGCGATGCGCAGTGGCGAGCGTTCGTCCGGACGACGGGCCTCCCGTTCGATCCGGCCATGGATCGTGAGGCTCGGGTTCGCCAGCAGGACCCTATCGACGCCGCGATTTCGGCGTGGACCTCCGAGCTCGAACAGTACGAGTGCGTGCGGCTCTTGCAGGCGGCGGGAGTCCCGTCGGCGCCCATCCTCCACAACTACCAACTGCATGCGGACCCGCACCTCTGGGCCCGGCAATCGTTCATCCCGATCGAGCACCAAGACACTGGCGTGATGCCGTATCCCGGCTTCCCGTGGCGACTTTCGGCGACGCCGGGGCGTGTCCGGATGGCGGCGCCGCGTTTCGCCGAGGGCAACGCCTACGTGCTCTGCGGCCTCCTTGGCCTCGACGCGGCGGAGTTGCCGGCCCTCGAAGCGAGCGGCGTCACCGCGACCACACCGTCGGGGCTGCCGAAACCGGTCGTCATCGCCTAACGAAGAGTGAGCGCCGCCTACTCCTGGACTTCCCGGAGCAAGCCCGTCGCGACGTCGTAAATGAAGCCACGGACGACGACATCGTGGCGGACCAACGGCGAGGCACGGTAGACGAGGAGGTCGTCGCGCACCGACTGCTCGACATCCCGGAACGGAAGAAAGGCGAGGTGGTCAGCGATCACGCCCGACTCAGCCCGCAGCCGCTGGCGCATGTCGTCATCCGTGAAGGTCATCATCATGCACTCAGTGTGGTGGATGACGGCGACCTCGGTCGTCCCGATCAGCCGCTGGCTGATCGAAAGGCTGCGGACCGCGTCGGCCATGCGACCGCCGGCGTTTCGGATGATGTGCGTCTGGCCGTAGCGCAGCCCGAGCGCGCGGATCGGGTCGATCCGCGCGTCCATGCAGAGGACGACCGCGAGCTTCGGAGCGCCAGCCGGCTCTGGCGTGAAGTGCTCGGCCCAGGCGCGGTTCGACGCCAGTGCCTGTTCGATTGATGGCGTGTTGGACATGGCACCGGAGGTTCGCACGAACAACGCGTAGCCGCACCAGTGGTTCAGGTCTTCGGTTTCGGGAAACCTGAGACTCGTCAGCGAGCGAGCGCCCCGCCCTGTGGCCATCGGATCAGCGCCGTGTGAACTCCAGGCCTTCAAAGGAGCCGTCGTCACGCCACGCTTCGACAATCTTCGAAAAGGCCATCACGCCGGGCGCGAACGCACCGTTGCGCCGGATGAGCGCGCCGTTGGGCCGCCCTTCGTTGTTGTAGTAGCCGGGCGTGCAAGCTTCCAGGAACGCGATGTTCATCAGGGACGCATCCATGCATCGCTTCACCCATGCATCCTCGGCCTCCTGCGCGACATCGATGACATCGAGCTCTTGCTCGCGTGCATGCTGGATGATCGCCGCAATGTGCGCCGTCTCGACTTCGAGGGCGTGCGTGATGTTCGCCCCCATCGCGGCCTGAGCCAACGCGATGATGAAGCAGTTGGGAAAGCCGCGGGACTGCATGCCGAAGAGAGTTGAAACCCCGTCCGACCACTTCTCGCTGAGGGCGACGCCATCGCGTCCGTAGACCTGGTACCCCGCGCGGCGTTCCATCGGCGTCCCGACTTCGAACCCGCTCGCGTAGATGATGCAGTCGACCTCGTACTCGACGCCGTTGGCCACGACTCCCTTCTCCGTGATCCGTTCGACGCCTTGACCATCGGTATGCACGAGGGTGACGTTCGGGCGATTGTAGGTTTGAAGATACTCGTCGTGGAAGCAGGGACGTTTGCAGAACTGGCGGTAGTACGGCTTCAGCGCCTCCGCCGTCGCCTTATCCTGGACGATGCTCTCAGCGCGAGCCCGGACCTGGTTCATCTTCTCGAAGTCCGCGATCTCGATGGTCGTCGCGAGGTCGTTCACTCCGTCGGGCTTGCGGCGAAGCAGGCTCCCGATGATGTCGGTCCAACCGTCGTTGACCAGGTCTTCTTCGGCGAACCCGCCGGCCGTCAGGGTGGAAAAGTTCTCCTGGCGGTGCCGTTGCCACCCCGGCCGCAGTGACTTCACCCAGTCTGGGTCGGTGGGCCGGTTCGCACGGACATCAATCGACGATGGCGTCCGCTGGAAGACGTAGAGGTGCTGAGCGGCGGCCCCGACATGTGGGACGCACTGGACCGCCGTCGCCCCGGTACCAATGATCGCCACGCGCTTGTCGCGGAGGCCATCGAGCTGCCCGTAATCGTCGCCGCCCGTATAGGCATAATCCCAACGGCTCGTGTGGAACGTGTGCCCCTTGAAGTCGGTCAGACATGGGACGCCGGGCAGTTTCGGACGGTTGAGCGGTCCGTTCGCCATGGCCACGAACTTTGCCCGGAAGGCGTCGCCCCGATCGGTGGTAATCACCCAGCGGGCCTCGGGCTCGTCCCAACGAAGCTCGGTGACGCCAGTCTGGAAGAGCGCGTCGCGGTAGAGATCGAAGTGCTTCGCGATCCGCTGGCAGTGGCCGCGGATTTCCGGGGCCTTTGCATACTTTTCGGTCGGGATGTAGCCGGTCTCTTCGAGGAGCGGCATGTAGATGTAGGCTTCGGTGTCGCAGGCCGCGCCCGGGTAGCGGTTCCAATACCAGGTGCCGCCAAAGTCGCCGGCCTTTTCCACGAACCGGATGCTCTCCACCCCGGCTGCCCGCAACCGTGCGCCCATGAGCAGCGCCCCGTGCCCGCCCCCAATGATGGCCACCTCGACTTCGTCCGTCAGCGGCATGCGGCTGATCGGCTGGGTCCAAGGATCGTCGCGGTAATGCGCGAAGTGGTCCGCCATCTCCACATACTGATCGTTGCCTTCGGCGCGGAGGCGCTTGTCGCGTTCGGCGCGGTATTTCGCGCGCAGGGCGTCGAGGTCGACTGCTGGCGTAGTTGCGGTCGTCACAAGTGCCTCCAAGCCGAACATCTGCTCGGCCCCCAGAGATAGTAGAAACGGCCGCGCGCGGCGGCAAGTCCTTCGGTCGAAGCTAAGGACTTGCCAAGCGTACACCGAGCACGTCCGCATAGCGGACGAAGTCCTGGTCGGCCGTGAGCACGGCGGCGTCCAGCCGGGTCGCGACCGCACAGACCAGCACATCGATGACGCCGGGTGAAACGCCCGCGCGCCGGCACCGATTGGCGAAGTCAGCAGCCAATTCGTAGTCATCCCGAAACAGCGGTTCGTCCTCGAATGCGCGGAGCTGGTCTCGCAGCTCACCGAATCGGTGATCCGAACGAAATCCCGAGAGGACCTCCTGGCGCACGGGGCCGAGCATCACGGTCTGGCGGCCGCGAATCAGGTCGCGGACCGTTAACGCAATGGCGCGCTGGGCCTGGCTCAGCTGGTCAGGACGGCGCCGAAAGGCGATCGACCAGCACACCGAGTCAACGATCGTCGTCATAGCGCCTTTCCTCCCCCGTCTCGTCGTCAAACCAGCGCGTGCTTCGCCGGCGTATCGCCTTAATGTCGTACGCTTCGTCCCACTCGAACTGCCCGAACAGGTCGATCACGGCCAGTTGCTTTCGGTACTGGACGTAGTCGGCCAAGGCTGCGTTCACCGCGGCCTTCTTCGTCTTATGACACCCAAGCGCCTGCGCTTCGCGGATCAGTTCGTCGTCGAGGTCCAGGTTCGTCGGCATGTGTGGCCTCCTTACACAAGAGACCACACAGTCTCTCACACAGCGGCCCGGCCGCCTACCCCAGGACGGCGGAAGGCGCACGTCGACTCCCAGGGCTTCCACCACCTGCCCAAGGTTCGCCTGGCGTACCTCGATGGGCTCGGACGCGTATCGTTCAACGCCGCGGTCTGCTCTGAAGACCGCAAGGCTGTGGGTGCGTTGTAATCGTGGCAAGGAGGAAGCGACATGAGGCTGAAAGACAAGGTGGCGATCATCACCGGGGCGGCCCGCGGGATGGGTGAGCACACGGCCCGGCTGTTCGCGCGCGAAGGCGCACAGGTCGTGATTGCCGACGTGCTGCACGAAGATGGTAAGCGTGTCGCGGCCGAAATCGAGGACGCAGGCGGGCGCTGCTGGTACGCGCCGCTCGACATCCGCGACGAACAGCAGTGGGAAGACGTCGTGCGCGCGGTCGTCACGCGCCACGGCCGGCTCGACATCCTGGTCAACAACGCGGGAATCAGCGGGGCCCTCTCCGATCGCTTGAGCACCCAGCACTTCGACCAGCTGATGGCTGTGAACGCCCGTGGCACCTTCCTCGGGGTGAAGACGGCGATCCCGGAGATGCAGCGCATCGGCGGCGGCTCCATCGTCAACGTATCGTCCATCTCGGGCCTCATCGGCCAGCCCTTCGTGCACATGGGCTACAACGCCGCCAAGGCCGCCATCCACATCCTCACCAAGTCCACGGCGGTGCAGTTCGGCAAAGACGGCATCCGCTGCAACTCCGTGCACCCCGGACTCATGCCGCCTATGCGCACGTCGCAGACCGCGACAGACCCGGCGCTGCGCGAACAGGTGATCGCCAACATCCCGCTCGGCCGGGCCGGCCGGGCCGACGAGATTGCGCCGGCGGTGCTCTTCCTGGCGTCGGACGAATCGTCGTACATCACGGGCGCCGAGATCGTCGTCGACGGCGGATTCATGGCCGGCTGAGCGCCAGCCGGTTCGCGGGCCTCACGCCCGCTGGCAGCTACTCCACGACGTCCGTCTTCGCGCCCGGGGGCATGATGTTCAGGTGCGCCATGTCCCGGCCGGGCTGCGCCCCGTGCCAATGCGTCGTGCCCGCAGGGACGTGCACGATGTCGCCGCCCTCCACGAGGTGCTCGTGGTCGGCATCCGCGACGATGCCGTGACCCTCCGTGATGTAGAGGATCTGGTCTTCGCTGTGGGTGTGGCGCTTGTTGCGGCCACCGTTGCGGAAGCGGACCAGCGCGACCGTGACCTTCGCCCCTGTATCCGGGCCAAGGAGCGGCCGCATCGCCACATCCCCGATCATGATCGGGGCGGTGTTCGGCTGTTCGGGTGAATCGCCAACGCGGACGACTTTCATCGCGTTCTCCTTAGATCTGGCCGGCAAGGAACTGCCGGAGGGTGTCGTTCGTGACCTGGGGCGCCTCTTCGGGGAAGAAGTGGCCTGCGTCCACGCGACGGGCGCGCAAGTCCGGGAAGTAGCGCGCGAACTGGTCCGAGAACGGGTTCCCCGAAGGGATGTGGTCGCGCGCCGCTTCGCCGTCGGAAGTCCCACGAGAGCGCGCGAGGTAGGTGCCGTACATCCACAGCGCCGGGTTGGGGAAGCGCTTGTGACGGTCTTCCGGGCCGTAGTCCATGTAGTTGACGAAGTCGGGGTGCTTCTCGAGGCCCTCCGGGTGCGTCCACATCGTCGCGACCTTGCGTTCGCTGAGGAACTCGTAGCGCTCGCCGCGCGGGGCCGCGGGGTCGTCGCGGACGATGTGGAAGGGGAGGCCGTAACGATAGTACTGGATGGCGTGGAAGTGGCTCATCGGGTCGGCGAACGCCTTGGCGTACGTTTCGACATCCTCGTTTGTGGCCCAGGTGCGCGGGGCGCGCCCTGCGGCCTGCCACGGCGAGAGCGGCCGGCCCGGAAGCTCGCCCGGCGCGTCCGCACCCATGAAAATCGCCTCAATGAAGCCGCGATGGTGGTTCGCGAAGAACTCCTCGGGGTGGCCTTCGGACTTGAACCAGTAGCCGTGGACGCCGCCCGGCGACCAAACAGTGCAGAGCGTGTCGAGCTGGGCGAGGCGCGTGACTCGCTCGGGCCAATCGATCGCGACCTTGAACGAGATAATCCCGCCCCAGTCGTGCCCGACGACGTGCGCCTTCTCGATGCCGAGGGCGTCCATGAAGTTGATGATGTCCTGGCCGAGCAGGGCGCGCGTGACGCGGATGCCGGGCTTGTCGGTTTGGCCGAAGCCGCGCGTGTCGGGCGCGAAGCAAGCGTAGCTGTCGCTCAACGCCTCGAGTTGGTGGCGCCACTCGTAGGACGTCTCCGGGAAGCCGTGGATGAAGATGACCGGGTCGCCGGCGCCTTGCTGCAGGTAGTGCATCCGCAGGTCGCGGGTCTGGACGAAGTTCGACGTTGCCATTCCGGGCCCCCTTGGCTTTAAGCGACAGTCTAATGAAAACGGCGACTACTGGAGTGGGCCGGAAACGGTGAGGTTCGCGACCTGCGCATCGGAGCAGCCAAAGAGTTCGCGGAGCACGAACTCGTAACTGTTCGCCGAGGGGTCGGGGCACCACGTGGACGCGGCCGGGCGTTCGCGAGAGTCGAATGCGTGCCGCACGCTGACGAAGCTCCCGCAGTACCTCCGCGTGTCAGTCGAATGCCGCGGTGCGTTCGCCGCAGGCAAGCTCCATCGTCGAACGCGTGGTGATTGTCCTACGATGGCTGGGGCTGGAGGCTATACTGCGCCAGACGTCCCGGCGTGGCTCCCAGGAAAGATGAGACCTGGAACGGGGCAGCCGCCCCGCGCGAGGCCGGCCCACGAGGCGGCAGAGTGAGGGCCGGCGAGTGAATGCTCGACCTAACCCAGGAGCTCTCAGATGCAATCCGTCCTCAACCCACCCAGCCAGTCGGCTCCAGCCTTTCTCGATCGGAAGCGCACGGTCGAGATCATCGCCGTCATGTGGGTCGCTCTCCGCGTTACCTGGCTCTGCGGCCGATGGATCGCCCCGGACCATGACTTCCCGGTGTTCACCTACTTCGTCAACGGCGGATCGCTAGCCATCGGCCTCGCCGGTCTCGCCGGCCTGCTGGCGAACGCACGTTGGGGCTGGTGGACGCTGGTCGTCGCGAGCATCGTGCAGCTGCTGCTCTCTGTTCCGGAAGTATTCGGCCTGCCGGGCATCCTGCGCGTGATGTCCATCGCCGCCGTGCTCACCTTCACCGCGTGCCTGGTTCTCCTTTTCCGCCCGGGAATCCGTCCGCACAAGGGCGCACGCTGATCGTGACGCGCTCAACCGTCATACGCCAGGGCCTGCCGAGCGATCGCCTGGCCCTGGCGCGAACAGGCTGGTGGCTGTTCACCGGCGCGCTGCTCGCAGCATGGGCGCCCGCCTTTTTCGCGCGCTTCGGCGATCTCGCAGACCCCTCACCGGCGGCGCGCGAATCTCTCCAGGCCGCCTACATTTCCGCCGGGGCGCACGCCGTCTATCACAGCGGGCTGGACATCGCGGCGGCGGTGCTCGGCATCGGTGCCGGAGCGGCCCTGCTGCGAAGGCCCCACCTCGACCCGCTGGCCATGCTCTCGGCGTACACGGTCGCGAGCTGGGCCTTTGGCTCCGGGATGGTGGAGTCGCTCACCTTCGGCGGCGGCTGGCGATGGCTCCTCCTCGTCCCACCCTGGGCCTGCTGGCTCGCGCTCCTACGACAATCGCTGCGGCTCAGGAAACGCGACGGCACATTGAGCGAGCGGCAACGGCTGCGCTGGACCTGGTATGGCATGGGAGCGAGTGGCCTCACCATCGCGGCGGTGACGGCCACGGTCGGCATGGGAGCAACGCTCGGCGACGGCGAGGTAGACCGTCACATGACCGGCCACCTGCTCGTCGTGCTGGGCGGCGCTGTCCTTCCGATCTCGCTCGGCCTGGCATGGCTGCGAACGCCAGTCCCAGACCCCGATACGCTCATCCGCCGCTCGCTCGTCTATGGCGGGCTCTCGTCGATTGTACTCGGGACTTCGATTCTTATCGTCGTCCTGCCGCTTTTCCTCTATCCCGTGCTGGGTCCGGTCTACGCTCTCGCGATGATCTGCATCTGGGCGGTGGCCGGGCTGCGCATCCAGGAGCAGCTGCAGCAGGTGGTGAACCGGATGCTTTATGGCCAGCGTGGCGAGCCGGTGGCAGTGCTGAACGAACTCGGCCGGCGGCTGGAGACTGGCACGCCGGAATCGATGATTCAGACGATCGTGGAGACGGTGGCTGCATTGCTCAAAGTTCCCTTCGTGGCAATCGAAGCCGAAAGCGGCGAAGTCATGGCGGCCACGGGCAGCGCGGCCCAGGGATTGGGGCGAGTAGCCATCCTGATTTCGCACGAAGGCAGGCAAGTTGGCACGCTGCTGGTGACGCCGCGCGCCCGTGATGAGTCGCTCGACGACCGTGACCGCGAAGTGTTGCGGCTCATTGCGCGGCAGGCGGGTCCAACGGTGCAGGCTGCGCGGCTGAACCAGGAGTTGCGGCGTTCGCGGCGGGAGATCCTGGCGAGCCGCGAGGAAGAGCGTCGGCGGATTCGGCGCGACTTGCACGACGGCCTCGGGCCGGCGCTCGCAGCGATTGCGATGCAGGCCGATACGGCGCGCGCAATCATGGACGAGAACCCACAGTCCGCCCGCGCGATCCTGGAATCGATGACCGCGCAGGCGGAGGAGGTCGTCCACGATGTCCGCCGCCTCGTCTACCAGCTGCGGCCGCCGGCGCTGGACGAACTCGGGCTCGTCGGCGCGATAGAGCGGCTCGCGCGGCAAAACTCTTCGCCCGGCTTATTCGTCGAGGTCGAGGCGCACGTCTTGCCCGAACTCGATGCCGCAGTGGAAGTCGCGGCCTTCCGCGTAACGGCCGAGGCGTTGACGAACGTCGTCCGGCACTCCGGTGCGGAACGCTGTCGCGTACGCATCGCCGCGCCGTCTGAAGCAGGTGATTGCCTGCTGACAGTCGACATCGAAGACGACGGCCGGGGACTGCCGGAAGAATATACGGCAGGAATCGGCATTCGCTCGATGCAGGACCGTGCGAGCGAGGTGGGCGGCCGTCTCGAACTGCAGCGCTCTGACGGCGGCACACGGGTATGCTTGCGCGTGCCGCTGGAACATGCGCCTGGCGAACGAGAAGCGGGAGTCCAGAAGTGAGTGGTGCGTCGATTTCGCTCGTTATCGCTGAGGATTCGGCGCCGTTTCGCTCCGGGCTGAGAGCCCTGCTAGCGTCGGCCCCGGATATGGTGGTGCTGGCCGAGGCCGAAGACGGACTGCGCGCAGTCGAACTCTCGCTCGCCCAACAGCCGGATGTCGTGCTCATGGATATCCAGATGCCGCAGCTGAACGGCATCGAGGCGACCCGGCGGGTCGTGCAGGGCAGCCCACATATCGCTGTCGTGATGCTCACGATGTTCGATGACGACGAGTCGGTGTTCGCGGCGATGCAGGCAGGCGCACGCGGCTACCTCCTCAAGGGCGCGTTGCGCAACGAGATCCTGGCAGCGGTGCGGGCGGCCGCCGCGGGTGAGGCGATCTTCGGGCCGGCACTGGCGCGACGAATGATGCACTACTTTTCGCAGCTGCGGCCCGCCGGACCGTTTCCTGAGCTTACGGAGCGCGAACGGGAGATCCTCGGGCTCATCGCCCAGGGGCGGAACAACACGGAGATCGCCGACCAGCTTGTGATTAGCGGCAAGACGGTACGCAACCACATCACGAGCATCTTCGCCAAGCTGCAAGTGGCAGACCGCGCGCAGGCTATCCTCCGTGCGCGCGACGCCGGGCTGCGCTGAGACGAGAGTGCAAGTTCAAGCTTGACCGCCTTGCTCCCGCTGGAGCGATTGGCCCGCCTTCGCGCTCTAACCGGCGGCCGGCCCTCCCGACTACTCCGGCGCCAACTCTTCGCAGGGGTCCGTCGGCGACAGGCGGGCGCAGACGGACACAGCGACGCCGTGGTTGACCACCAGCCCATCGAACCGCGGCAGCGGCGCCACGGCCGTCGACCGCGCGAACTTGAGGGCGGCGGGACGCCCATCGCCGGCGCCCACTTCCCCGGCCTGTCGTTTGGGCGCCTGTTGAAGGGCGAAGGACGGCGGCGGTGGGTGTCGGGGTAGCGGAGTGACGGAGTATTCCTGAAGACGCCTCCGATACTCCGTCACCCCGATACTCCGCCACTCCTACGCCAGCCCCGTGTTCGTCCCGCCGTCGACGCCGATCGTCTTGCCCGTGATGTAGCTCGATGCCTCGCTGGAGAGAAAGAGGATGACGTTCGCCACCTCTTCGGGCTTCGCGACGCGGCCCAAGGGCAGCGCAGCCGCCTGCCGTTGGAGCGCGCCCGACTCCATCAAGCTTGCCGTCATCGCCGTCTCGATCGGGCCCGGCGCGACCGCGTTGGCGCGAATCCCATAGCGCCCAAGCTCGACCGCGAGGCACTTCGTCAACATCACGACGCCGACCTTCGAGACGCAGTAGTCGGCGATCACCGGCGACGGGTTGAAGGCGGCGATCGAGGCGAAGTTTACGATCGTGCCCCCATGGCCCTCGGCGATCATCTGCTTCGCCGCCTCGCGCGCGCAGATCATCACGCCCGTCAGGTTCACGTCGATGACGCGCTGCCAGCGAGCGGTCGGCTTCGTGAGCATCGAGCCCTGGTCCGGGTGGCGGAAGGGGTCGGTCGCTTCGTCTTTTTCGACGAAGTTCGCGTAGGAAATTCCTGCCGCCGTGACGATGGCGTCGACGCGGCCGAAGGTCTTCGCCGCGTGCTGGACCATGGCGATGACCTGGTCCTCGTTCGATGTGTCGGTATGGATGAAGCTCGCGCGGCCGCCAGTGTCTTCGATCTGGGCGACCGTCTGGAGGCCGCCTTCGTCTTGGACATCGGCGACGACAATCGCGGCCCCCTCTTTAGCGAAGAGCAGGCTCGTCGAGCGCCCCATCCCGGAGCCACCTCCGGTTACAATCGCGACTTTTCCTTCCATCGAACCGGCCATGATGCATCCCCTCCGGAGTGATGCCGCGCATGATACGCGGGCCGTGGCAAGGATCTTGGCCGAGCGGCCAGCCTACTTCTTTTCGAGGTTGTCGAGGCGCTTGTAGATGTCGTACTCCACGCCCATGTGCTGCCTGAGGAACGCGGCGACGATCCCGACCGCGCCGCCGATGCCCCCGGCTATTGCGAGCCAGCCCGTGTCGTTGGCGGCGCCGATGCCAAGGAGCACCATCCCGGCGCCGGCGATGAGCATCCCCGGGAGGGGCGCGGCGTGGCCTTCCTCGTGTCGAAGGAACTCGGCGACGGTGGCGAGACGGCTGTGGAAGCGTGACATGGGATCCCCCTGCGTCCGCGGTCTCGCGGACGGGCGAATTGTAGCGAGCGCTTACGAAGATGGCGATCGGCGCGCCTCAGGGCCGTGGCCGAACAGCTCCACTGTGGACGAGATCACTCATGGCGATGCGCCCTCGTGCTACACTGCCGCCGTTCCAGTACGGGAGGGTTTCGAATGGTTGTGACACTCGTCACCGGCGCGAGCACCGGCATCGGGCGCGCTTGCGCAATCCATTTCGCGCGGAGGGGCGACCGCGTCTATGCGACCATGCGGAACCCCGCGGCCGGCGCCGACCTGGCCCAGCTGGCGACTGACGAGTCGATTGACCTGCGCGTGGTCCAACTGGACGTCAACGACCAGGCCTCGGTCGACGCCTGCATGGCGACGGTAACGGGCGAGTCCGGCGCCGTCGACGTCCTTATCAATAACGCTGGGGTCGGCGCTGGGGGAGCAATCGAAGAGACCGACCTCGCCGAGTTCCGCGACGTGATGGAGACGAACTACTTCGGCGCCCTCCGCATGATCAAGGCGGTCGTCCCGGCGATGCGCGCGCGCCGAAGCGGGGCGATCGTGAACGTGACCTCGGTCGCGGGGCGCGTCGTGTGCTCGCCACAGGGCGCCTACGCGGCCTCGAAGTACACGTTGGAGGCGCTGAGCGAAGCGCTCGCCCAAGAGATGCGCCGCTTCGGCGTGCGCGTCCACATCGTCGAGCCCGGCGTGGTGCTCACGCCGATCTTCGCCAAGAACATGACCGAGCCCGACATGTCCTCGCCCTCCGTCGACTTCGCGCTCCGCCTTGGCGACCTCTTCATGAAGCGCCTGCAAGACCCATCGCCGCCCGAGCTCGCCGCCGAGGTGATCGATGACGCCCTTTCCGCGCCCGAGCCCAAACTGCGGCACGTCGTGGGCTGGGACGGCGACTACCTCATCGCCGGCCGCGCCCGGGTGACCGACGAAGAGTGGGTCGACTACGGCCTCCCTCTCTCGGAGGCCGAACTCGGCGCCCTCTGGCGCGAGAAATTCCACATGAATCCCGCCGACTTCACGCCGCTTCCGGTGAGCTGAAAGACAGGCGCTCTCACTCGCGGCCTGGCCGAGGCGTGAGGTAGGTCGCCCGATATCGGCTTCCGTGACGAGCCGCCTCGAGTCACGCAGCCGGTAGTACCAGACGTTGCCGATCAGTTCGCCGTGGGCTTCGCCGGTCACTGCGTCGACGCGGACGAGCGCCCACCCGAGAATCGGCATCGATTGCGATGTGAGCCAGCGCCACAACCACCGCGCTCAGAGAGCGCGCCGCGGCGAGCACGGCGATGCACAAGCGGTTCGAAATGGGGCCGAGCTTACGCCGCACCCGCGGCGGGCGCCGCAGCCTGCCCGTAACGAACGAGGCCGTGCACTTCCGTGCACGGCCTCGTCGTGATGGACGTCCTGGACCAGCGCCTTAGCGCTTGGTGTACTGAGGCGCCTTGCGGGCGCGCTTCAGGCCCGCCTTCTTCCGTTCCTTCATCCGCGAGTCGCGTGTCAGCAGGTTCTCGCCGCGCTTGAGTTGCGGCTTCAGCGAGGGGTCCGACGCCACGAGCGCGCGGGCGATGCCCATCTGAATGGCGCCTGCCCAGCCGCTGATGCCGCCGCCTGCGCACTTAATCTGCGCGCTCATGCGGCCTTCGCGCCCCAGCCGGATCAGCGGCGAGAGCACCTCTTGCTTGTGGACATCGCGCGAGAAGACCTGTTCGAGGCTCTTCCCGTTGATCACGACGGCGCCGTTCCCGGGGTAGAGCCGCACGCGTGCGACCGCGGTCTTGCGGCGCCCGGTCCCATAGAAGTACTGCTGGTCAACCATGACTTACTCCTCCGCCCCTGCTGGGACATCGACGGCTACTGGGAACTGGTCGGCCTGGTCTGGCACGGAGAGCGGGCGCAGCCGCGCCGGCTTCTTGGGGCCTGCATCGATCGCGGCTTCGATCGCCAGCTCGCGCGCCGCGCGGGCACGCTCGCTTCCGGTGATCTGCGATTGATGTGGGTGGTTCGCGCCGCGATACACCTTCAAGTGCTTCGCGATCTGCTTGCCAAGCGAGCCGCCCGGGAGCATGCCGAAGATGGCGCGCTCTATCACCCGGTCCGGGAACTTCGCGAGCTGTTCCGGATACGAGCGCGACTTGAGCCCGCCGGGATAGCCGGAATGCCGGTAGTACTTCATCGTCTCGGCCTTGCGGCCGGTGACGCGCACCTGTGAGGCATTGACGACGATGACGAAGTCGCCGTCATCGAGGTGCGGCTCATAGGTTGGCTTGTGCTTGCCCCGGAGCAGCGTTGCCGCCTCCGTGGCGACGCGGCCAAGCGGCTTGCCCGCAGCGTCGATGACGTGCCAGTCCTTCGCAATTTGCGAGGCCTTGATGCGCGGCGTCGTGTTCATCGCACGTATCCCTCGTGGTATTCGACCCGCTCCAGGCAGAGCCCGTGCGGCGGTGCTGTTGGTCCAACCGCCCCGGCTTCCTGACGGCCCAAGAGCCGCCCAAAGCCTTCGACGGTGAGCGCGCCGCGCCCCACTTGGACGAGTCCGCCGACGATGCGGCGGACCATCTGCTGCAGGAACGCATCCGCTTCGATATCGAACAGGACGGTATCGCCTTCGCGATGCCAGCCTGCCCGGGAGACCGTCCGGACCGAAGTCTTTCCGGGCTCCAGCGGCGTGGTGCACGACTGAAAATCGTGCCTCCCCACCAGGCTCTGGGCCGCTGCGTCCATCGCCGCGACTTTGAGCCTACTTCCCACGTGCCAGGCGCTGCGCCGAAGGAGCGGCGCCCGCACGGAGTCGTCCCAAATCGTGTAGCGATACCAGCGAGAGCGCGCCCATCGCCGGGGGTCGAACCCTTCCGGAACGATGCGCACATCGCGGACCGCTACGTCCGCCGGCAACCGGGCATTGAGGGCCCGGCCCACCGTGGTGGGTTCCAGCGCTGTTTCGGCGCTGAGGGCCGCCACCTGGCCCTTGGCGTGGACCCCCGCATCGGTCCTTCCGGCGAGGTCGACCCGCGTTGGCGTCCCGAAGAGCGCCGCCGCGGAGGCTTCGAGGACTTCCTGGACGGTGCGGCCGTTCGGCTGCCGCTGCGACCCGGAAAAGTCCGTCCCGTCGTAGCTCACGGTCGCTGCGAAGCGGACCGTGGGCATGGATTAGGCGTCGCCCTTTCGCTCCTCGCCATCAGTCGCGGCGACTGCCTCTTCGGCGACCGCTTCCAGGACTGGAGCGGGCTCCGGCTCGGCGATCGCGACGGGGGCCGCGGCCGCGGCGACGGCCACCGGGGCGGCGATAGGCGCAGCCGTCACGCGCTGTGGGCGCGGGGTGGCGGGCGCGGCGGCGAGGTCGACCAACTCGATCGAGGCCATCTTGGCGCCGTCGCCCTTGCGGGCCTCGATCGCCGTGATCCGGAGGTAGCCGCCGGGCCGCTCACGCATGCGCGGGGCGATCTCGTCGAACACCTTCTTCACGACCTTCGGGTCGTAGACGAAGCGGAGCGCCTGCCGGCGCGCATGGAGGTCACCGCGCTTGCCGAGCGTGATGATCCGCTCGGTCATGGGCCGGATTTCCTTAGCTTTTGCCTCCGTGGTGATGACCCGCTCGTAGCGGAGCAGGTCCGTGACGAGGTTGCGGTACATGGAAACCCGGTGGGCGGTGTCGCGGCCAAAGTGGCGGCCATCTACGCGGTGACGCATCGCTGCTAGTCCTCGTCGTCGGCGCCGAGCAAATCGTCGTCGCCGACCTCCTTCAGTGCTTCTTTGAGCGCTTTGCCGAGCGCGCCCAGGCTCTCTTCTTCATCGTCCTCGTCCAGGATGATCGAGGACGACCGCGCGGCCGCGGGCGGCCGCTTGGCGCCGGTGCGGGCGAGCGTCCCGCGCGACGTGTCGATGATGGGCTTGAGCCCCTCCGCCGTGCCGTCGACGTAGCCAAGCTCAATCAGCTTGTCGCGAAGCTCGTCATACGACTTGCGGCCGAAGTTCCGCAGCCCAAGGAGCTCGTCTTCGGACTTTTCGAGGACCTGGCCGACAGTCATGAGCCCGCTGCGCTTGAGGCAGTTATACGCCCGCACGGAGAGCGAAAGCTCTTCGATCGGCGTGTTATAGCGGTCGGGCGGGAGCATGAGCCCGCTGGGGTGGGCCCCACCCGGCGCGGGCCGGACGGGCACATCGGGCCGGCCCATGGAGCCGAAGAGCGAAAACTGCTCCGCGAGGATGTCGGCGCTCTGGCCAACCGCCTCGACAGCGCCCATCGTCCCATCGGTCCATACTTCCAGGATCAGTCGGTCGAAGTTGGTGGACTGGCCAACGCGCGTCTTTTCGACGCGGTAGTTGACCTTCCGGATCGGGCTGAAGACGGCATCGACCGGGATAACCCCAATCGGCATGCCTTCTGTCGTACCGGCCGGTTCATAGCCCTTTCCGAGGCGGGCATGGAACTCGACGTTCAACCGGGCCGAAGCCGAGTCGAGCGTAGCGAGATGCAGGTCCGGGTTGGCGATTTCGAAGTCCGCGGGGACCTGGATGTCGCCGGCCTTCACTTCGCCAGGGCCTTCGGCATCAAGCGCCAACGTGCCGGGCCGACTGCTGAGGGCGCGAAGCCGGATCTCCTTGATATTGATCAAGAACTCGGTCGTGTCCTCCTGCATGCCGGGGACCGTCGAGAATTCGTGCTGCACCTGGTCGATGCGCACGGACGTGATAGCTGCCCCGTCAAGGGAGCTCAAAAGGACGCGCCGGAGCGCGTTGCCCAGGGTAATGCCGTACCCCGACTCAAGGGGTTCGGCCACGAGCCGGGCGTAGGTCTCGGTTTCGTCCTCCACCGTTAGCTGGGGGACAACTTCCTCGGCCGCCTGCCCGATCAACTCCATCGTATCCATCTTTCCTCTCTTGCCAGTGCACCCAAAGGGACGCCGGGTGCGGGACGACTACCGGGAGTAGTACTCGATGATGACGCTTTCGTTGAAGACGTGGGTCTCGCCGTGCTGCACGGTTGGTTCGGCAGAAACACGGGCGCTCATCCCCACGGTGTCGAGGGCGATCCAGGTGGGCACGCTCTTCGCGCGGATCCCCTCCTGGACGATCTTGAAGTACTCGCTCCGCGTGCCACGCGGAGTGAAGCTGATCGCGTCGCCGATCTTGAGGTGCGCCGACGGGATATCGAGCTTTCGGCCATTGACGGCGACGAGGCCGTGGCGGATGACCTGGCGGGCCTGGGCCCGCGAATCGGCCAAGCCGGCGCGAAACACGATGTTGTCCATCCGCATTTCGAGCAGCCGGACGAGGTTTTCGCCCGAGACGCCGGGGCGCTTGATCGCCTCTTCGTAGTAGCGGCGGAACTGCTTCTCCAAGACGCCGTAGGTGACGCGGGCGCGCTGCTTCTCGCGGAGCTGGAGGCCGCGGTCGCTCACCTTACGGCGGCGCGTTGGCCGGGGGCCCGGCGGGTTGGGCCGCCGTTCGAAGGCGCACTTCGGCGTGAAGCAGCGGTCGCCCTTCAGAAAGAGCTTCTCGCCATGGCGGCGGCAGAGCCGGCAGACTGGTCCTGTATATCGTGCCATAGAAGCGAGAGACTCCTAAACGCGGCGCCGCTTTGGCGGGCGGCAACCATTGTGAGGGATGGGGGTGACGTCGCGGATGGCGGTCACGGTCAGGCCGGTGGCCTGCAGGGAGCGGATTGCGGCCTCGCGGCCAGCCCCAGCACCCTTCACGTAGACCTCCACAAACTGCATGCCGTTGTCCATCGCGCGGCGGGCAGCGTTCTCACCCGCGAGCTGCGCCGCGAACGGCGTCCCCTTGCGGGAGCCCTTGAAGCCCGACTGGCCGGCACTCGCGAACGAGATGACGTTGCCATTCGGGTCGGTGAGGGTAACGAGCGTGTTGTTGAACGTGCTCTTGATGTAGGCGCGCCCGCGCGGCACGGACTTTCGCTCACGACGCTTCTGACGTCGCACAGCCGCTGCCCGTGCGGTGGAGTTTCGCTGTTGCTTCGCATCGGCCATACCGTGGGCTCCCTCCTACTTCTTTCCGGCGCGCTTCTTGCCGGCCACGGTCTTGCGTGCGCCACGCTTTTGCCGTGCGTTGGTCCGCGTTCGTTGGCCATGGACCGGGAGGTTCCGGCGATGGCGCTGACCGCGATAGCAGTTGATTTCGATGAGTCGCGCGATGTTCTGCCGCACTTCGCGGCGGAGGTCGCCCTCAACGATGTAATGCTTGTCGATGAAGTCGCGGATCTTGATCAGTTCGTCGTCCGTGAGGTCCTTCGCCCGCGTGTCCGCGTTGACGCCGGTGCCCTCGAGGATGGCCTTGGACCGCGTGGGCCCAATGCCGAAGACGTACGTGAGCGCAATCTCCGCGCGCTTATCGTTGGGAAGGTCGACACCTGAGATACGAGCCATGGTTAGCCCTGCCGCTGCTTATGTTTTGGGTTGTCACAGATCACCATCACCCGCCCGTGACGGCGGATGACCTTGCACTTGTCACATCGTGGCTTCACCGAGGCACGAACCTTCATCGCCTGCTCCTGTCTCCCGTGTTGGCCTACTTGAACCGGTAGGTGATGCGCCCCCGCGACAAGTCGTAGGGCGAAAGCTCCACCAGCACCCGGTCTCCCGGAAGGATTTTGATGAAGTTCATCCGGATCTTCCCACTGACGTGGGCCAGGACCTCATGCCCGTTGGCCAGCTCGACCTTGAACATGGCGTTCGGCAGAGGCTCCGTCACGACCCCTTCGACTTCGATCGCATCCTTCTTGGCCATACACCCTCTTTCGTGAAATGCCTACGGGAGCGTGAGGATCTCCGCCTCACAACCCTCGCGGATAGCTATGGTATGCTCGAAATGACAGCATAAGTTACCGCTCTTTGTGCTTACAGTCCAGCCGTCGGACTCCTCCATCACATCAGGAGGGCCGATGGTGACCATCGGCTCCAGCGCGATGACCAACCCCGTCTTCAGTGGCGGCCCCTTCACGCGCATCCGGAAGTTCTGCACGTGCGGGTCCTCATGCATCGCCCGGCCGACACCGTGACCGCCGTAGCCCTTCACGATGCCGTAGCCCCCGGGCGCTTTAATCACGTCCTCGATTGCGCCGCAGATGTCGTTGAGGTACTTCCCCCGCGACGCTGCCTTGATCCCAGCCGCAAGCGACGCCTCGGTGAGATGAATCAACGCTTGCGCTTCCGCGCTAATCGCGCCAACACCGACCGTGATTGCCGAATCGCCCACGAAGCCCTTGTAGGTGGCGCCCAAGTCGAAGGTGACGATGTCCCCCTCCTGGAGCTGCCGCGCTTTCGGGATCCCATGGACGAGCTGGTTGTTGACGCTGATGCAGACGTTCGAGGGGAACGGCCGGTATCGCTCGTGCGGCGTGTAGTTCCGGAAGGTCTCCTTCGCCCCACGCCGCTTGAACTCATCGTGGACGAGCCGCTCGACTTCTAGCAAGTTCAGGCCGGGCCGCACCATCGCCCGGATCTTGTCTAGCGTTTGGCCGACGATCTGGCCCGCTTCGCGCATCGTGCGAAGCTCTGCTTCAGTCTTGAGCACGACGGTCATGAGGCTGCGGCCTCCAGGCTCAAGGCCCCGAGGAGGTCCGCTGTGACGGCGTCGAGCGAGCGCTGGCCGTCGATCTCGTGGAGCACGCCGGCCTTCCGGTAGTGCTCAATGAGGTCGACCGCTGGCTTCTGCTTTTCCAGCCTGGTCCGCACGACCGCAGGCTTGTCGTCGTCACGCTGATAGAGCTCGCCGCCACACCCATCGCAGATCCCGGCCCGCTTCGGTGGGTCGTTGCGTTCGTGAAAGAGCTTGCCGCAGGAGCGGCAGATCCATCGGCCACCGAGACGGCCGACGAGCTCGTCGTCGGCGACCGCGATCATGAGCGCGTGTGTAATCGCGTCGCCGCGGGCGTGCAAGGCATCGTCCAGCGCCGTCGCCTGCACCACGTTGCGCGGGAAGCCATCGAACATGACGCCTTTGACTGCGTCCGGCCGCGAGATGCGCTCGACCAGCATTTGGATCGTGACCTCGTCGGGCACGAGGTCGCCGCGGTCCATGTACGTCTTGGCCAACTTGCCGAGGTCCGTCTCGCTGCGCACGTTCTCGCGGAACATGTCCCCCGTGGAGATATGCAGCAGCTTGGTCGCCGCAGCGATGCGCTGCGCTTGCGTGCCCTTGCCGGCGCCAGGGGGGCCAAGAAGTACGATGAACACTTAGCGGATGAACCCTTCGTAGTTTCGCATGAGGAGCTGCGCCTCAAGCTGCTTCATCGTGTCGAGGACGACCGCGACGACGATGAGGAAGCCAGTGGCCGAAATCGTGAGCGCGCGGACATCGCTCACCAGCCCGATGAAGAACGGCAAGACCGCGACGAAGCCGAGGAAGAGCGCACCACCCCAGGTGATCCGCGTGACCACGCGCATCAGGTAGGCCTCCGTCGGCGGGCCGGGCCGAATGCCCGGGATGAAGGCGCCCTGACGCTGCAGCGACTTCGCTATTTGCTGCTGCTGGTACTGAACCATCGTGTAGAAGAACGTGAAGACGATGACCAGGACGAAGAGGATGAGCCAATACCAGCCCGTCCCGCTCCCTCCGCGTCCCCCCTGGAATTGGTTCACGAACCAGTCCGCCGTCGACTCGATCCAGGCAGGCCCGGCATCCGTGAAATACGACGCGATGATCGGCGGGAGGATCATGATCGAGAACGCAAAGATCAACGGGATCATGCCCGCCATGTTCACTCGCAAGGGGATATGGCTCGTCCCTTGTTGGCGGTACATGCGCCCGCCCCTGAACGACGACCGCGCGTACTGCACCGGCACCCGGCGCTGCGCCTCCTGGAAGAAGACGACCAGGTAGATCAGGGCGAACGCGAACGCCACGATCGCGACCAAGCCGATGACCGACTCAGTCGTGAGGTTCGGTATCTGGCCCGGGAGGCTGGCGACGATGCCACCGAAGATGATGATCGAGACACCGTTGCCGATGCCGTGGTCGGTGATCAGTTCGCCGAGCCAGACCAGGAACATCGTGCCGGCCGCAAGGGTCATCAACGTCGCGAGCGTGCCAAGCGGGTGGTTGGCGATGCCAAAGTCATCGATGACGCTGGCCCCGCCCTGGGAGTTGATGAAAATCAGCTGCCCGTACCCCTGGACCATCGCCAACGGGACCGCGATCCAATGCGTGATGTTCTGGATCCGGCGCCGTCCAGCCTCGCCCTCTTCCTGCGCGGCGCGTAGCGAGGGCAGCAACGGCGTGAGGATGTTCATGATGATCGAGGCGGTGATGTATGGGTACACGCCGAGCGCTGCGACGCTCAGGTTTTGCAAAGCCCCACCCGAGAAGATGCTCAGGAAGTCGAGCAGCGTGTTGTTCTCGAACGCCTGCTCCAACGCGTCGCGGTTGACGTTCGGGATTGGCACATGGGCGACGAAACGAAAGATCACGAGCATGGCGAGCGTGAAGACGAGCTTCCGGCGCACATCTGGCTGCCGGAATGCATCGATCATCGCTTGAAGAAGCCGTGGGCGTTCCGCCACCTGTTGTGTCATGCCTAGTCCTCCGCCGCCGGCTCAGCGAGCTGAGAGACGGTGCCGCCGGCCGCTGTAATCTTAGCGGCTGCGGCCTGGCTATAGGCATGGACGCGCACGTCAAGGCGCTTACTGAGCTCGCCATCAGCAAGGAGCTTTACCGGTTCCCGCAGGTGGCGCAGCAGGCCAACAGCCTTGAGCAGCTCCGGCGTCACCACCGTGCCATCGTCGAAACGGTCCAGCGCCTCGACATTGACTGCCTGATACGGCACGCGCCACTTGTTGTTGAAGCCGCGCAGGGTATGGAACTTCCGCGCATACGGGAACTGGCCGCCTTCGAAGTTGTCGTAGGGCAGCTTCTTGCCGCTCCGGGACTTCTGGCCCTTCAGGCCGCGGGTGGCATAGGTGCCGTGGCCGCTGCCGTTCCCACGCCCGACACGCTTCTTGGCGTGCGTGGCCCCCGGACTCGGCTGGAGGTTGTCAGCAGTGAAGCTCATTCGCTCGCCTCCTCACGCACATCGACCAAGTGGACGACCTTGAAGAGCATCCCACGAAGGTCCGGCGTGTCCTGTTTGGTGATGCTCTGACCAAGCCGGCGAAAGCCGAGCTTCTTGATGGTGTCTTTCTGGTCCTGCTTGTACCCGATCGCGCTCTTGCGATAGGTGATGACGACGTTGGCCATGGTTAGCTCGCCCCCTGCGCCAGCGCCAGCCGCCGCTCGCGCGCGCCCCTCGGGTCGCGAAGGCTGCCGAGACCTTCGATCGTCGCCTTGGCGACGTTGATCGGGTTCCGGCTGCCGAGCGACTTGGCGAGCACGTCGGTAACCCCTGCGGCCTCCATGATCGAGCGGACCGCGCCACCGGCGATCACGCCGGTGCCGTGACTGGCCGGCTTGAGCATCACGCGGGCCGATTTGAACTGCGCAATCGTCGGGTGAGCGAGCGTGCCCCCCGCCATCGAGACGCGGATCATCCGCTTCCGGGCGAGTGCGGCGCCCTTGCGGATCGCCTCCGGGACTTCGTTCGCCTTCCCGAGCCCAACGCCCACGGAGCCGTGGCCATCGCCAACGACCACCAGTGCGCTGAAGCTGAACCGGCGTCCGCCCTTGACCACCTTGGCCACGCGATTGATATAGATGACCTTCTCGGTCAGCTCTTCTTGGCTTGATTCGTAATGGCTCATCTAGAACCCCAGTCCGGCTTCGCGGGCGGCGTCGGCGAGGGCGCGGACGCGCCCATGGTAAAGGAACCCGCCACGGTCGAAGACGACGTTTTCGACGCCGGCCGCCTTGGCGCGGGCCGCAACAGCCCGGCCGACCGCGACAGCGCGTTCCGTCTTGTTCTTGTCGGCGACTTCGCCCGCGAGATCCTTATCGGTATCGCTCGCAGCGGCCAGCGTCCGGCCGGCGCGGTCGTCGATCACCTGTGCGTAGATGTGCTGTGCGCTCCGGAAGACGTTCAGACGCGGCCGATCCGGCGTGCCTGAAACCTTCTTGCGGACGCGAATCTGCCGCCGCTTTCGCGCTTCGACGCTCGTCGCAGTGGCCATTACTTGCCCACCTTTCCGGTCTTGCCGGCCTTGCGGCGCACCCGCTCGCCAAGGTAGCGGATACCCTTGCCCTTGTACGGCTCGGGTGGCCGGAGCTTGCGGATGTTGGCCGCAACCTGGCCGACCTGCTCCTTGTCCACCCCTTGGACGTGGACGCGCGCGCCCTCGACCGCGAAGGTGATGCCCGCCGGCGGCGTGACAATCACCGGGTGGGAGAAGCCGAGCGCGAACTGAAGGTTCGAACCCTGGAGTTGGGCGCGGTAGCCGACGCCCTGGACGTCCAGCGTCTTCGTGAAGCCGGTCGTGACGCCCGTCACCATGTTGGAGAGGAGGGTCCGGGAGAGGCCATGCAACGCCTTCGCGTCGCCCTCTTCGTTCGCCCGCGTCACCACCAGGCGGCCGTCTTCACGGTTGACCGAGATGAGCTTCGGGAAGCTCCGGGTGAGCTCGCCCCGTGGCCCCTTCACGGCGACCGTGTTGTCGTCGCCGATCGTGACTTGGACGCCCGCCGGCACTGGGATTGGGTTCCGTCCGATTCTCGACATCGCAGCCTCCTACCAGACGTAGCACAGGAGCTCGCCGCCGACGCTTTGCCGGCGGGCCTCCTGCCCTGTCATGATCCCTTTCGGGGTGGAGATGATCGCGATCCCGAGGCCGCCATACACACGCGGGATCTCGTTCCGCTGTACGTACACTCGGAGCCCGGGCTTGCTGATACGCTGCACGCCGCTGAGGACCGGGGCTTTGCGCCCGCCGTAGTTCAGGTCGACTTTGAGGCTGGCCTGCGGCTTCCCCTCGTCTGTGACGACGCTGAACCCCTTGATGAAGCCCTCCGTCTGGAGGACGTTGGCGATGGCGACCTTCGTCTTCGAAGCGGGCATCAACACGCTATCGTGCCGCGCGTGCACCGCATTGCGGATGCGCGTCAACATGTCGCCGATCGGGTCATTCACACTCATGCTGCTTTCCCCTTGGCCCCGCGCCTACCAGCTCGACTTCTTGACGCCCGGGAGCAGGCCACGAAGCGCCATCTCCCGGAAGGTGATGCGTGAGAGCCCGAACCGCCGAATGAACGCCCTCGGCCGGCCATCCACCGCGTCGCGGTTGTGGAGCCGGGTCGGACTGCTATTCAGCGGCAGCTTTCGCAGCTCGTCATAGAGCTCGGACACCTTCTCCGGGTTCTCCCAAGAATGCCGGAGCTCCTCTTTCAGGCCGCGCCGCTTCGCGGCGTGCTTATCGTGGAGCGTGCGGCGCGCCGCGTCGCGATTACGAATCCCTTTCGATGCCACCGCGTCCTCCTTAAGTTTTCCGGAACGGAAGCCCAACAAGCTCGAGGAGCTTCCGTCCTTCTTCGTCGGTCTTCGCGGTCGTCACGATCGTGACTTGCAAGCCGCGCACCTTATCCACCCGGTCGTATTCGATCTCCGGGAAAATCAACTGTTCTCGCAGGCCCAAGCTATAGTTGCCGCGCCCGTCGAACGCGTTCGGGTTGAGCCCCTGAAAGTCCCGGATGCGCGGCAGCGCCGCGACCACCAACCGGTCGAGGAACTCGTACATCCGGGCGCCCCGGAGCGTCGCACTCACGCCGATCGGGTTCCCTTCGCGAAGCCGGAAGTTCGCGATCGAACGCTTCGCCCGGTTGATCACTGGCTTCTGGCCTGTGATCGCCGTCACTTCGTCCGCCGCCTTGTCGAGCGCGTTCGCATCGGTCAGGGCCTCGCCCATCCCGATGTTCACGACCACTTTGACGAGCTTTGGGATCTGCATGACGTTCGGGTAGCGGAAGTGCTCCCGAAGCGCAGGCGCGATCTCGGCGTCGTACCGTTCGCGGAGCCGGGTCGTCATTCGATGTCCTCCCCGCTGCGCTTGCCGATCCGCACCAGCGTGCCGTCCTCCCGCGCCCGAAAGCCCACTCGCGTCGGCTGGTCGGTGTTCGGGTCGATCAGCATCACGTTGCTGATGTGGATTGCCGCTTCACGGTCAATGATCTGCGAGGCCTGGCCTTGCTGGCGAGCGCGCTGGTGCTTCTTCACCATGTTGACGCCCTCGACGACCACGCGGTCGTGCTTGTTCACCACATGGCGGACAACGCCGCGCTTCCCTTTGTCCTTGCCGGCCAAAACGACCACCCGGTCGCCACGCTTGATTTTCGCAGGCATCAGAGCACCTCCGGCGCAAGCGAAACGATTTTCATGAAGTTGCGGTCGCGCAGCTCGCGGGCGACTGGCCCGAAGATGCGGGTCCCGCGCGGGTTTTCGCCGTCGGTGGCGAGCAATACGGCCGCGTTCTCATCGAAGCGGATGTACGACCCGTCGGGCCGGCCATATTCCTTGGCGACCCGGACGACGACCGCCTTCACGACATCGCCCTTCTTCACGTTCGAGTTCGGCTGCGCCACCTTCACCGAAGCGACGATGATGTCGCCCGGCCGCGCGTAGCGCCGCTTGTGGCCCCCGAGCACACGGATGCAGAGCAGCGACCGCGCGCCGGAGTTATCCGCGACCTTGAGCCGCGTCTCCTGCTGGATCACTGGACCACCTCCGACTTCGGCGCCACCTGGGCGGAAACCTCAATGTCGCGGCCGATCGTCGACGGCGCCACATCGGCCACGTCACCGCGCGTGAGCACTTCGATGACGCGCCAGCGCTTCTCTTTCGATATCGGCCGGCATTCTTGGATGCGGACCACGTCGCCGAGCTTGCAGCCGTTCGCCTCGTCGTGTGCCTTATACCGCTGAGTCAGCGACATGACCTTGTGGTAGAGGCGGTGCTTCTTGCGCCGTTCCACCGACACGACCACCGTCTTGTCCATCTTGTCGCTGACGACCACGCCCTGAATGACGCGTTGCTGGCCCATGGCTATCCCTCGCCCTGTGCGGCATCGAGCTCGCGCTCCCGCTTGATGGTCCGCAGCCGCGCGATCTTCCGCCGGATATTCCGCAGCTCGCGATAGTTCTGGAGCTGACGGCTCGCATGCTGGAACCGAAGCGTGAACAGCGCCCGGTACGCCTCGTTGATTTCCTTGTCGAGCGCCTCGCCGTCGAGCCGCCGGACGCTTACAGCCTCTTGATTCGCCATTAGGCCACCGCCTCTTCCCGCACGACGATTTTGCATGGTACGGGCAGCTTGTGGGCCGCGCGGCGCAGCGCCTCGCGGGCCACGTCCTCGGGGACGCCGCCCACCTCGAACATGATCCGGTCCGGCTTGACGACGGCCACCCACTTGTCGGGGGCGCCCTTGCCCGAACCCATACGCGTTTCGGCGGGCTTCGCGGTCACGGACTTGTCCGGGAAGATCCGGATCCAGACCTTGCCACCGCGGCGCATGTGGTTGGTCATCGCGCGGCGGGCGCTCTCGATGTGGCGGCTGTCGATCCAGGCGGCGCCTTCAGCCTGGAGGCCGAATTCGCCGAAGGCGACAAAGTTGCCCGTGAGCGCCCTCCCTTCGCGGCGGCCACGCATCATCTTGCGGTGCTTGACGCGTCGTGGTTGGAGCATTTAGGAGCCTCCCTCCGCCCGCTGGACTGCCTGCTGCTGCTCCATCGAGATCGCCGTGTGTCCTGCCGGCACGGCAATCGGGGCGGGGGCAGGTGCGTCAGCCGCGACCGCCACTGGCTCGGGAGCAGGTGCGGGCGCCTCGATCTCGCGCTCCGGCCGGCGCTCCGCCGGGCGCTCCGGAAGGATCAGGCCCTTGTAGATCCAGCACTTCACGCCGATCCGGCCGAAGGTGGTCTGAGCCTCCGCGAGCCCATAGTCGATGTCTGCGCGAAGAGTATGGCGCGGGACTTGGCCCTGCGTCTCTGATTCGCGCCGCGACATCTCCGAACCGCCCAAGCGGCCGGCGATGGCGACGCGGCAACCCTTGGCCCCGCGCTGCATCGTCCGCTGGACGGACTGCTTGATCGCCCGGCGGAAGGCGACGCGCCGCTCAAGCTGGTCGGCCACAGAACGGGCCACCAGGTAGGCATCCAGTTCCGGCGTCCGGATTTCCTGGATGTTGACGCGGACCCGGCCGCCGCTGACGCGTTCCAGCTTCGCCCGGAGCTCCTCGACCTTCGCTCCCTGACGCCCAATCACGATGCCCGGCTTCGCCGTGTGAATCGTGATGGTCACGAGGTTCGCGTTTCGGTCGAGCTCGATCCGGCTGATGCTTGCATCGCGCAGCGTCCGGAAGACGTACTCGCGCAGCGCCAAGTCCTGGTGGAGGCGCGCCGTGTAGTCACGCTCCGCGAACCACCGAGACTCCCAGTCGTAAATGATGCCGATCCGGAAACCGTGCGGGTGTACTTTCTGTCCCAAGCTATGCCCCCCGCTCGTCAAGGATGATGGTGACGTGGGCCGACCGGCGGAGGATCGGGCTCACCCGGCCGCGCGACCGCGGCTTAAACCGCTTCATCGTCCGGCCTTCATCGGCATACGCGCGCTTCACGACGAGAGCGTCGACGTCGATGCCGAAGTTGTTTTCCGCATTCGCCGCCGCCGAAAGCACCGTCTTGGAGACGGACGCGGCGTGAGGCGACTGCATATAGCGCAAGAGCGAAAGCGACTGGTCGACACTGAGGCCGGGAAGCCGCTCGAGGATAAGGCGGACCTTGCGGGCGGAAACGCCCAAGTCCTTCGTCACTGCGCGCACTTCCATCGCTACCGCCTCACCTTGCTCTGCCGGTCGCTCTTGGAGATGTGGCCGCGGAACGTGCGGGTCGGCGCGAACTCGCCGAGCTTGTGCCCGACCATGTTCTCGGTGACGAACACCGGGATGTGCCGCTTTCCATCGTGCACGGCGATCGTGAACCCGATCATCTCCGGCAGGAGCGTCGAAGCACGCGACCAGGTCTTGATGACCGCCCGATTCTGGACGTTGCGGAGCGCCAGCACTTTGCGCTCCAGCGAGGGATGCACGAACGGCCCCTTCTTCGTTGATCGCGACATAGCCTACGACCTCCGCCGCACGATGAACTTGTCCGTGCGCTTGCTGTTGCGGGTCCGGTGGCCGAGAGCCGGCTTGCCCCACGGGGTCTTCGGGCCGGGCATGCCGACCGGAGCCCGGCCTTCACCACCGCCGTGTGGATGGTCGCGCGGGTTCATCACCGCGCCGCGCACCTGGGGCCTGCGCCCGCGGTGCCGTGTCGCGCCAGCCTTGCCAAGCCGGACGAGCGCGTGCTCGAGGTTGCCCACTTGGCCAACCGTCGCACTGCACTCGATCCGCACCCGTCGCATTTCACCACTGGGCAACCGGACGAGCGCGTATTCGCCCTCCTTCGCCATCAGCTGCGCCGCGACGCCCGCGCTCCGCACCATCTGTCCGCCCTTGCCGGGCGTGAGCTCGATGTTGTGGATTTGCGTACCCGTCGGCAGGTTTGCGAGTGGAAGCGTGTTGCCAACCCGGATCTCCGCGGTCTTGCCGCTCATCAACGTCGCCCCGACGGCCAAGCCATTCGGCGCGAGGATGTACCGCTTTTCGCCATCCACGTACTGGACGAGCGCGATCCGGGCGGTGCGGTTGGGGTCGTACTCAACGGAAACGACCCGGCCCGGCACGCCGTGCTTGTCTCGCTTCCAGTCGATGATCCGGTAAAGCCGCCGCGTGCCGCCGCCACGATGCCGGACGGTGATCCGGCCCTGGTTGTTGCGGCCGCTCCGCGCCTTCTGCAGCGAAACCGTCAGCGACTTCTCGGGCGTGCTCTTGGTGATCTCGATAAACCCGTGGCCGCTGGCCGAGCGCCGTCCCGGCGAGGTGGGCTTGTACGGCTTAATCGGCATTGCCTAGACCCCCTCGAAGATTTCGATTTTGTCGCCACCGGCGAGCGTGACGATGGCCTTCTTCCAGTCGGGCCGGTTCGTCACCCGGCGGCCGAACCGCTTGGGCTTGCCCTTCACCTTCATCGTGTTCACGTCCGCCACCCGGACGTTGAAGGCAATCTGGACCGCCTCGCGGATCTGGTTCTTGTTCGAGCGGATGTCGACCTCGAAGACGTACTTGTCGAGCGCCGTCAGCGCCGTCGACTTCTCCGTGATGATCGGCCGGAGGAGCACGCCATAGGGATGGATCTCTCGTGGCATGGCTTAGGCCTCCCTTCGCCCGCGCGCCGGCTTCACGTTCGCCCCGCCCCAGAGCGCTTCGCAGCGCCGGACCGCGGCTTCCGTCATGACGACCTTGTGGGCGTTCACCAGGTCGACGACGTTCAAGTTCTGTGCGGGCATCGCCTGGACCATCTGAATGTTCCGGGTCGCCGCCTGCACACTCGGCTCGTGTTCTCCGGTGACGACGATGCTCGTGCGTTCCACACCCAGTGACTGGAGTGCGATCGCCATCTCTTTCGTCTTCGTGGCCGAAGAGAACGACTCGACGACGAGCATCGACCCAGCCGTCGCGTGGCCACTGAGGACCGAACGGAGCGCGAGGCGCTTCATCGTCCGGGGCATGTCCTTGGCGAAGCTGTGCGGCTTCGGGCCCATGGCCACACCGCCACCGACGTGGTGGCTGGCCCGGAGGCTGCCCTGGCGGGAAGCGCCCAGACCCTTTTGCTTGCGCGTCTTCTTAGTCGAACCCGCGATTTCGCCCCGGCGTTTGGTGTTGGCGTTGCCAGACCGCCGGTTCGCCATCTGCGAGACGTACGCCTGATGGACTACCGCCATGTTGGGCTCTATCGCGAAGACTTCGTCGGCGACCTCGATCTCGCGGACCGGGTCCCCCGTGCTATTCACCACGGCGAGCTTCATTTGGCCACCTTCTTCGCTGACCGCACCCGGACGAGGCCGCCGGTCGGGCCGGGGACCGAGCCAGCGACGAAGATGACGCCGCGCTCGTCGTTTCGCCCGACGACCTCGAGATTGCGGACGGTGACGCGCTCGGCGCCCATGTGGCCCGCCATGCGCGTGCCCTTGAGCACGCGACCCGGCGTCGTGCCCGAGCCAATCGAGCCTGGGCCGCGATGCCGGTCGCTCTGACCGTGCGTCTTCGGGCCGCCGCTGAAGTTGTGCCGGCGGACGCCGCCCTGGAAGCCGCGGCCTTTCGAGGTGGCGGTCACATCCACCACTTGGCCAACGTCAAAGAGGTCGACGCCGACCGTGTCGCCCGGCGCGTAGCTGTCGCTCTGCGCCATGCGGAATTCAGCAAGGTGCTTGAGCTTGACGTTTCCGGCCGGCCGGAGATGGCCAGTTTCAGGCTTGTTGAGCCGCTTGGCGGTCTCGAAGCCGACCTGGACGGCGCGATAGCCGTGCTTCTCTTCCGAACGGACCTCGGTCACGACGCACGGCCCGACGGCGACAGCAGTGACCCCGCGGAGCCTGCCCTTCGCGTCGAACAGCTGGGTCGTGCCCAACTTCCGCCCTAGCAAACCTTCGATGCTCATGGCAGCCCTACAGCTTGATTTCGATATCGACACCACTCGGCAGCTGGAGCCGCATGAGCGTGTCGACGGTCTTAGAGGTCGGTTCGAGGATGTCGATGAGCCGCTTGTGCGTCCGAATCTCGAACTGCTCCCGCGAATCCTTGTAGATGTGCGGGCTGCGGATCACGCAGAACTTCTCGATCGAAGTGGGCAAGGGCACCGGCCCGGCGACGGCCGCACCGGTCCGCTCTGCGGCTTCCACGATCTGACGGGCCGACTGATCGATCAGCCGGTGATCGTAGGCCTTGAGCTTGATGCGAATCTGTTGACGTGCCATGGGCAGCCCCTACCTTCTTCTCGTCAGTGCTAGGCGTTGATTTTGGTGACGACGCCGGCGCCGACGGTGCGGCCACCTTCGCGGATGGCGAACCGGAGGCCTTCTTCGATCGCCACCGGCTGAATCAGCTCAACCGCCATCTTCACGTTGTCG
>JBJXFX010000040.1:0-89607 GCA_046152925.1 Dehalococcoidia bacterium | reverse complement strand
GAACGGCCAAGAGGAAAGGCCAAAGAGGAAGGCGCTGCCGCCCCCTCACCTCAATCCTCGACCCCGCGGGGAGAGGGGGTGGCAGCGCTTTCCTCTTTGGCCTTTCCTCTTGGCCTCTCTTCTTAGGCCTCTCCTCTCATGCCGCATGCCTCATCCCTCACGCCTCGTCCCCCCATACCGCTCGCTCCCGTACAATCGGGCGCGGCCCATGTACCACCGAACGACGCTTCCCAACGGCCTCCGCATCGTCACCGCCGAACTGCCGCACACGCGCTCGGCGACCGTCAGCATTTACGTCGGCGCCGGCAGCCGCTATGAGCCGGACAGCGAGGCCGGCCTCTCACATTTCCTCGAGCATATGCTCTTCAAGGGCGCATCTCGCCGGCCGACCGCGCGCGAGATCTCCGAGGCGATCGAGTCCGTCGGCGGCAGCCATAACGCCGCGACCGACCGCGAAGTGACCGTCTACTACGCCAAGGTCCCATCGACCGCCGCCTTCGAAACGATCGACATCCTCAGCGACATGATGCGTGACCCGATCATGGACGCGGTCGAGCTCGAAAAGGAGCGCCACGTCATCCTCGAAGAGCTCGCGGGCGTCGAAGACAGCCCAGCCGAGATGGCGGGCATCCTGATCGACGAGACCCTCTGGCCACACCAGCCGCTCGGTCGAAATGTCGGCGGGACGCCCGAGACGGTGAAGACGCTCCCGCTCGCCGCCGTGAACCGCTACCTGAAGGCGCAATACGTGCCCGGGAACATGGTGCTCGCCGTTGCCGGAAACGTGACCCATGGCGCCGTCCTCGAAGCGGCCGGCCACTGGCTCGGGAGCATGCCCGCGGTCGCGCCCGGCCCATGGTTCCCGGTGGAAGCCCGCAACGGCTCGCGCCGGATCGCGGTGACCGAAAAGCAGACCGAACAGGCGCACCTCTGCCTCGCCTTCCCGACGGTTGCGTTGGACCACCCGGACCGCCACGCTGTCGACCTCTTGAGCACGGTGCTCGGCGAGGGCATGTCCAGCCGCCTCTTTCTGGAGCTGCGCGAAGAGCGCGCGCTCGTCTACGACGTCCATAGCTACCCGTCGGAGTTCCGCGACGCTGGCTCGCTCACGATCTACGCGGGCTGCGACCCCGAGAACGCGCGCGTCACGTTGGAGCTGACGCTCGAACAGATCCACGCCCTCCTCCGCAACCTCCCCGAGCGCGAGCTGGAGAAGGGCAAGCAGATGGCGGCCGGGCGCATCCAACTCCGGATGGAGGACACGCGTTCCGTGGCGGGTTGGATTGGCTCGCAGGAGCTGCTCCTCGGCCACATCCGGAGCGTCGACGAAGCGGTCGCGGAGATCGAAGCGGTGACGATGGACGACGTCCTGCGGGTGGGCCACGACTTCCTGCGCCCCGAACGCGCCGCGCTCTGCGCGGTCGGCCCGTTCGACGACGAAGCCATTTTCGAAGGGCTGATCTAGCCCGAATCGCGGGCGGCGCGCTCGCGCATCAGCCGCCCGGCGAGCATCAGGTAGTCCGGGTCGGCGTGCGTCCCCTCCGCCGGGACCATGAGGTTGGCGAGCGCATTCACGGTCGACTTCGTCGCGGCGACGGAAAGCGGGTCCTTCGCGAGCAGCGACTTCGCCAGCGCCCGCGCGCGTGGCATCAAATCCGCGTCGGGCACGACGTGGTTGAGGAAGCCCCAGCGGAGCGCGTCCTCGGCGGTGAAGCGGTCGCAGGCCATCACGAGTTCCTTCGTGCGCGCCGGGCCGAGCTCGCGGACGAGTCGCGGGAGCGCGTTCCAGGTCAGCGGGATGTCGAGCGCGATTTCCGGGATCGAAAACCAGGCCGAGGCCGCCGCGAGCCGGATGTCCATGCAGGAAAGCCAGACGACCGCGCCCCCGACGGCCAGGCCGTTCACGGCGGCGATCGTCACCTGGGGGACCGCCTCGATCGCCGCCGAGGAGCGGTTGCCGATCGTCTGGGCGGCGCGTTCGGCGAGCGGGTTGCTCGCGCGGGCAATCGGTGGCCGCGCCGGCCGGTCGGCGCTGTCAGAGGGGCGATTTCCGAGGTCGGCGCCGGCGCTGAAGGCGCGCCCTTCGCCGGTGACGATGATGACGCGCGTGTCGCCGTCGTCCTGCATCTGGCGGCAGAAGTCCAAGACCTCGCGGTGCATCGTGAAGCTGATCGCGTTGAGCTTATCCGGCCGGTTGAGGGTGACCGTCACGAGGCCGGGGAGTTCGGCGTCGCGTTCGACGCGGATCGTTTCCATTGGCGGCTCCTCTCGGGTGCGTCAGCGGCTGGGTATCGAGGCCTCCCGCGCCGCTGTCTCCCAGAGGCCGCAGGTCGTCGGGTAGTCGTCCATGAATGGCCCGACGCACTCCATCCCGTCGCGCACGATGTGCTGGCAAAGGTTCACGAGCCCGGCGCCGGGACGGGAGCCCATCGTGACACGAAGGTGGAGGCAGCGGGCGGCGAGGCGTGACTGGGTCATGGGCCAGGCAGAGGATAGCGGCCCCGGCCCTCAGGCGCAGGCGCGCTAACGGCGCCGCCCGAACGCGACCCGCGGCTGGCCAGCGAGGCTCGCGGCCCGGACCAACAGCGCGAGGCTGACGACGAAGTCATCGTGGCCTCGCTCGTTGCCCCAGCGGAGCTTCCCTGCCGGGCTGGTCTCGGCGCGGCAAGCGCGGAGCTCGGCCCAACAGGCGGCGGCCTCGCCGTCACTTTCCTTATATATGAGCGCTCGCCCGCCGGCCGCGGCTGCGAGCAGCGCGAAGCCGAGCTCCGACTTCGTCGCCTCGCTGAAGACGACAGCCTCGACGGCCCGGCCGAGCGCCGCTTCGAGGCGGGCGGCGAACGGCGCGCCCATCCCCGTCGCATCGACGCTCAGCTTGGCGAAGCCCCAACGCCGGGCCAGTTCGACCACGGCACCTTCGACCGTGGCGAAGGGCTGGCCGCGCCAAACGAGGTGTGCCACCGCGTCGACCCCCTCGCCCGCGAGGCGCCCGATCGTGAGCACCGCCGCGTCGGCGTTGGCCGATTCACCCGCGAGGTCGAGCCCGGCGACGTAGCGCTCGCCGGGGACAGGGGCGAGCATCCGCTCATGGCCGCCGGCGAGCTTCGCCAGGAGGCTGGCGGGAAACATCCGCCCCGCGCTGGAGACGGTCTCGAGGAGGTATTGGCTGCGGAAGATCGGGCTCTCCTCGCCGAGTTCGGCCCGCCGCTGCTCGACGTGGACCGCGTAGCTCGGGTTCGAATCCGCGACCTTCGTCCAGGGCACTTCGAAGTGGAACGGGCCCTTGAGCCCGGCCTGGCGGGCGCGGTTGCGGGCCACGGCGTGGTCGAGCAGTGTGTCGCCGTCCCAGGGGGTGCCGAACAGGATCGTGGGTGCGGCCGTGGAGGCAGTCATCGGGCGGAACTGCCGCTCGAACCAAGCCTCGCCGACTTCTTGGGCCTCGTCGGCGATCAGCGCGATGTTGGCGGTGTGTCCCGCGACGTGCGCTTCGGGCGATGCGCTGAGGTAGATCGCGGTCGCCGCGCCGATGGAGACGCTGTTGGCGCGCACTTCCGCCGCCGGGTGGGCGGGGAAGCCCGGGGCCCGGTAGGCCGCCACCCGGCGGACGCGTTCGAGGCTGATCCGCGCCTGCGGGTCGAAGCTCGGCGCGCAGATGACGATGCTCCCGCCCGTGTCCGCGTGCTGCCGCAGCAGGTTCTCGACGACCCATGCCTGGACTTCGTTCTTGCCGGCCTGGCGCGGGAAGAGGACGGTGAACGTCTCGCCTGGCCGGGCGGCGATCTCCCGGAGCAGCCGGACGAACACGCGAGCTTGATAGAGCCAGAGATGGGGTGCGGAAGTGGTTCGCATGTCATGGAGGATGCGTCGCGCGCGGTGTCAGAGCGGATGGGCGCGTGACAGCGCCTTTGTGTGTAGTGGCCGACAGATCACGCGGAATTGGGCACAATGGGTACTGGAAATGCTCATCATGATCTGTTAGGGTGCCGTTCCAGAGCGGTGGTGAGGTTCGTGCGCTCGGTGGAGCCGCGGCCTCGTCCTTCTTCCCATTTTGGAGGAAAGCATGATCCGAAACCTCTTACGTTTGGCTGCCGTGGGCCTCGCAAGTGCATCGCTGCTTGCGGTCTTGGGCCCAGGCGGTCTCGTCCCTTCGCGGGACGCCGCGGCTGGGACAGGGGCTCCGGTTGTTAGCCCTGCCTCGGCCACGGGCGCGCCCGGCGGCTTCGCCCTGGCTGGTGGCGCCCGCTTCCGGAACTTCTCGAACGATGGCGGGCAGGAAGTGCTCGTCGGCGCGAACCCTGGCGTCCCGCCACAGACCGCCGACCAGCGTACCTGGATTTTGGGTGCCAACACCTTCTCCTTTGAGTACAAGGTGGTGAACGCTGGTGCCGACGAGCTCATCGTGGTGCTCAATGGCAACACGAGCACCTTCACCTATGCAACGGACCCGTCCGGGCCGTTGAACTACATCAACTTGTTCATGGCTGAGCGGCAGACGAGCCCAGTGATCGACTTCAAGGTCGAGGACCTCAAGCTTGACGGCCTGACGCTCTCGCCGAGCTCGTTCACCACTCCAGACGGTAGCTGCACCACCATTCCCACCTGCTACTGGGCGATCACAGGATACAACCTGAGCACCGGGTTCAAGCTCGAAGGGAAGATCACGCTCAGTGGCGGCGCCTTCAGCACGTCCGACGAGCTGAACAAGGTCGAGATCACCTTCGGGTCGTACGACATCTTGCCGCCCGTGGTGTCCGGCGTGGCCGCGTCTCCGGACCCGGTGGACAGTGGCACCCCGGTCGCTGTCAGCGCGATGGTCTCTGACGCGTTGACCGGCGCCTCGCTGATCAAGTCCGCCGAATACAGCACCGACGGCGGCTTGACCTGGGCCCCGATGAGCGCCACAGATGGGGCGTTCGATGAGATCGACGAGTTGGTCGAGGCGTCGTTCCTGGCGCCAATTTCGGCGGGCAACTACCAGGTGTGTGTCCGCGGGACTGACGTTGCTGGTCTTGTGGCGGTAGCGGAGTGCACGAGCTATCACGTCAACGACGCGACGCCGCCCGTGGTGACGGCGACGGTGCCGCCGCCGGGCAGCGGCGGTTGGTACACCGGCCCGGTGGTGATCACCTTCGTGTGCACTGATGAGCCCGGTGGCAGCGGCATCGCTCCTCGCTCACCGCACAACGATACGACGCCGAATGGCAGCGGGAACAGCTACCCGGCGAGCATCCGGGTGACCCGGCAAGGCGTGTCGACGGTGACGCTGGAGCCGCACTGGCGCTGCGTCGACCGGGCGGGCAACGTCGCGGCCCCGCCGGCAGGCTTTCCGCTGGTGATCAAGATCGATAGCCGCGCGCCGACGTGCCGATTGGCGTTCAGCCCAAGCAACGCCAAGGGACTCAACGCCATCGTGCGCATTTCAGCGACGGCGAGCGACGCAGCTGGCGGGAGCGGCGTGGCTGGTGTCGTCCTCCAGTCGATTACGCCGCGCGGTTCCACCCCTGCAGGGACGTTCTCCGGGCATTCGCTCAACAGTGCGTTGCCGCAGAACGTGACCTTCCAAGGGGCGAACGGCCGCAGTTGGGGTGTCGTGGCCAAGGTCTCCGACATCGCGGGGAACACGAACACCTGTACTCGGACGCTGAGCGGGCGGAAGTAGGACCACCTGCCTCCACGGACTTCGGGCGGGGCCCAGGGGTATCCCTGGGCCCCCTTTTCATCCCGGCCGCGGCCAAGGGGCATCTGGCCAGCGAAGCAACCGCGCGCCACGCCGCTGAGCGCTCCGGGGAGCACTCGCCGGGCCGCGCGAGCGATCTCCCGGAGCAGCCGGACGAACACGCGAGCTTGATAGAGCCAGAGGTGTGGTGCGGGTTGCTTCTGCATGCGACGAGCATGCTGCGCGCCGTAGGTCAGGCCGGATGGGCCCCTGACAACGGCGACCTCTGTGTGAGATCGACCACGTGGGCCGGGGCCCTTCTTTAGGCAGCCGGGTTGCAAGCGCGTGTGTAAAGCCGGGCTAACCTGTTGCCAAACGGTGCGTTGTCCGAAGAGAAACATGGATGCGGCCCGTCGTGCGTGTAATTTGCAGGGGCGTGCTGTGTCTATACTGGTTGTCGCACGTCTGCGGTGAGCGGAACCCAGACGAGGCGCGCTATGGGAGAGAGGCTGCCCCCCGCCGATGTATTGGAAGAGACGGATCCTGAAAGAACACCCAGAGCACCGCATCGCGATGCTCGTCATCCTGCTTGCGGCGTTTTTCGCGAGCCTGATCGGGCCCGCGGCGCAGGTCGTGCGAGCGGCGGCGTTCGCCTGCCCCTCCCCTGGCCTTGGCCAACAGGGCGTGCCCGGGAACTCTGGCTCCTTGGATGTGGCCGGACCCGACGCATCGACGATGACTGGGACAGGCGGGTCTGCAACCCTGCTTACTGCTACCGCGACGTTCACTGCTCCGGTCTCGTTCTCGCTCAACATCGATGAAACTGGCCCAGCTGGGGACGTCATCGACTCGGTGAAACTCGAGCTGTTGAACTCCGCCGGCACGACGGTGGTCGACACCATCTACTGCAACAACACGTTGTCGCTAGACGGCAACAACAACACCATAACAATTACAGGGTACTCGCCGCCGGCCAGCGGGAGCTATCTCCTTCGGTTTACCGTCGGCGACACAACTGCACCCACCCCGAACATCCGCGTTGAAGAGCCGAACAACCTCAAGACCATCAACCTTCCGGACGCGACGCCTCCAGAGACGACCCTCACCCCAATCGCCACCCCGACGAACGACAACACGCCGACCTGGAACTATTCCGGGACGGATGCGGTCGGTGTGACGGACTTCGACTGCACGATGGACGCCGTCGCCGTCACCTGCGGCGCGACGACGACCGGTACCTCCGCGACGGGCAGCTACACCAGCCCGGCCCTGAGCGATGGCAGCCACACCTTCTGTGTTTTCGCGAAGGACGCGGTGCCGAACGCTGACGCGAGCCCCGCCTGTCAGACCTTCACCGTCGACACGGTCGCACCCACAGCGACGATCACGTCGGGGCCGTCCAACGGTGGCACGACGAACGACAACACGCCGAACTTCACGTTCACGACGGCCGGCTCGCCCACCACGACCGAGTGCAGCCTCGTGGTTTCGGTCCCCGGCACGCCCAGCTATGGTGCCTGCACTTCCTCGACGACCTTCGATAGCGCAACACTCGCCGACGGCACCTACACCTTCTGCGTCCGCGTCACCGATGCGGCGACGAACTCGTCGACGGCTTGCCGCACCTTCACGGTGAGCACTCCCGTGCAGTGTGGCCCCGGCTACTACAGCGCCACGGGCTTTACGCCATGCACGCCGGCCCCGGCGGGCTCCTTCGTCAGCACGTCCGGCGCGACGGTGGCCACCACCTGCGCCGCGGGGACGTACCAGCCGAACGAGGCGCAGACCTCCTGCCTGAACGCCCCTCCGGGCTCGTTCGCCAGCGGGACCGGGAACACGACCGCGACCTTGTGCGCGCTCGGCTCGTTCGCCGCGAACCCGGCCTCCGCCCTCTGCACCCCGGCCCCGGCCGACCGATACGTGGATGTTGAGGGAGCGGTCGCGGCCTCGTTGTGCCCGATGGGTACCACGACCAACGGGGCGACAGGCTCAGACGATGCCAGCGACTGCGTCGCGCCCGAGGTCCCGTGCGGCCCGGGTTCTTACAGCGCGACGGGCTTCACGCCGTGCACGCCGGCGCCCGCGGGCTCATTCGTGAGCACTTCCGGCGCGACCACTGCCACGCTGTGTGACGCTGGCTTCTACCAGCCGGACGAGGCCCAGACGTTGTGCCTCGACGCGCCCGCCGGCACCTACGCCGCGGGCACCGGGAACGTGAACGCCACCCAGTGCGCCACGGGCACCTACCAGGACCAGGCGGGCCAGGCGAGTTGCATCCCCGCCCCGGCCGATACCTACGTCGATAGCCAGGGCGCCACTTCGGCGACGGCCTGCCCCGCGAACACCTCGACCAACGGGGCCACGGGCTCCGACCAGGCGAGTGACTGTATTCCGGACCAGTGTGGCCCCGGCTACTTCAGCGCCACCGGCAACGCGCCCTGCACGGAGGCTCCGGCCGGCACCTTCGTGGCCACGTTCGGAGCCATGGCCGCCACGTTCTGCTCGATCGGCTACTACCAGCCGAACTCCGCCCAGACGAACTGCCTGGCCGCCCCGGCCGATACGTACGTGAATTTCACGGGCGCCAGCGGCACCACTCCGTGCCCGATCGGCAGTTCCACCAACGGCCTCACCGGTTCCGACGAGGCGAGCGACTGCATCGTCGCCGACCAAGACCTCGACTCCATCCCCGACGGCGTCGATAACTGCCCCACGGTCGCGAACAGCAACCAGGAGGACAACGACGGCGACGGCGAGGGCGACGCCTGCGACACGGACGACGACAACGACGGCGTCCTCGACACCGGCGATGGCTGCCCGCTCGAACTGCCCGGCGTCTACACGGTCGACCCGGCCAACGGGTGCGTCGACTTCGACAACGACGGCGTCGTCTACTTCTACAGCGGCGTCTTCGATAACTGTCCAGTCACGGCGAACAGCACCCAGGTGGACAACGACGGCGACGGCCAGGGCGATGCCTGCGACCCCGACGACGATAACGACACCATCCTCGACGGCAGCGACAACTGCCCGCTCGAACTGCCGGGCGTCTCCACCGTCGACCCGGCCAACGGGTGCCTCGACATCGATAACGACGGCGTCGTCTACTTCTACAACGGCTCCTTCGATAACTGCCCTGTCACGGCGAACGGTGACCAACTGGACACCGACGGCGACGGCCAAGGCGACGCCTGCGACCCTGACGACGACAACGACACCATCCTCGACGGCAGCGACAACTGCCCCGTGATCGCGAACAGCGATCAACTCAATTCCGACGGCGACGGCCAGGGCAACGCCTGCGACCCCGACGACGACAACGACACCATCCCCGATGGCGTCGACAACTGCCCGGTCAACGCGAACCCGGCACAGCTCGATACCGATGGCGACAACGTGGGCGACGCCTGCGACAACGATGCCGACAACGACGGCGTCCCGAACGGCACGGACAACTGCCCAGTTGTCCCGAACGCCGATCAACTCAACACGGACGGGGCGAACGATGGCGGCGACGCCTGCGACCCCGACGACGACAATGACACCGTTGGCGACGGGCCAGACAACTGTCCGGTGAACGCCAATACCAATCAGCTGAACACCGACGGAGCCAATGATGGCGGCGACGCCTGTGACCCCGACGACGACAACGACGGCGTCGCCGACGGCTCAGACAACTGCCCCGTCATCTCGAATGCCAGCCAGCTCAACACCGACGGGGACGGCCAGGGCGACGCCTGCGACCCCGACGACGATAACGACACCATCCTCGACGGCAGCGACAACTGCCCCATCGTCGTCAACGCGGACCAGCTGAACACTGACGGCGCGAACGACGGCGGTGACGCCTGCGACAACGACGACGACAACGACACCATCCTGGACGGACCGGACAACTGCGACCTGGTCGCTAACCCGGGCCAGCAAGACGGCGACAACGACGGCGTGGGCGACGCCTGCGACAACGACGCTGACAACGACGGCGTCCCTGACAACACCGACAACTGCCCGCTCGTGCCCAACGCCGACCAGCTGAACACGGACGGCGACGGTCAGGGCGAGGCCTGCGACAACGACGACGACAACGACGGCGACCCCGACGGGACCGACAACTGCCCCGTCACGCCGAACGGCAACCAGCTCGACACCGATAATGACGGCGTCGGCGACGCCTGCGACAACGACGACGACAACGACACCATCCTTGATGGCTCGGACAACTGCCCGGTCGTCGCTAACACAGGCCAGGCCGACCTCGATAACGATGGCATCGGCGACGCCTGCGACAACGACGACGATGGCGACGGCGACCCGGACGGCAACGACAACTGCCCACTCGTCCCGAACGCCAACCAGCTCGATACCGACAACGACGGGGCCGGGGATGCCTGTGACGAACCCGATACCACGATCGTCAGCGGCCCCACCAACCCGACGGGTTCGCAGGACGCCAACTTCCAGGTGACGAGCAACGAGTCGCCGGTGACCTTTGAGTGCAAGCTCGATGGTGCCGCGACGTTCACGCCGTGCCCGGCTTCCGGGAGCATCGAGGCGGCCTACGCCGGCCTCGCACCCGGCCCCCACACCCTCCAGGTGCGTGCCAAGGACTCCGACGGGATGGTCGACTCGACGCCCGCCGTCTACAACTGGACGATCAACCTCCTGATCCCCGTGGTCACAATTACGTCGGGTCCCTCCGGGTTGATCACCGTCCAGGATGTCACCTTCACCTTCCAATCCAGCCTGACCGTGACGTTCGACTGCAGCCTCGTGCTCGCACCGAATGGGCCGAACTACGCGGCTGGCTCGTGCGACCAGCCGGTCGGCACCGGCACCTCCGGCGACGACGCGGCCGCGTCCCTCCCGAGCGGCACCTACACGTTCTGTGTCATCGGCACGAACGCCGACGGTTCAGGCGAGGCTTGCCGGACCTTCACGGTCGACGTGACGCCCCCGACGCTGAACGTGACGGGCCCGCTCGGGCCGTCCAACGACCCGAACCCCGACTTCGACGTCGACACCAACGCCGGCTTTGCGGGCACGCTCGCGTGCTCGATCGATAACCTGGGCGACGCGCTCCCATTGACGGCCGTGCCCCTCTGCATCGATGGCACGGTGACCGTGCCTGGGCCGCTGGCGCCCGGCAACTACGAGTTCTGCGCCGTCGCCTCCGATGGCAACGGCAACCAGATCGAGGACTGCGTCACCTTCGCGGTGACGGCTGGCCCCGATACGAAGGCGCCCGACACGCAGTTCGGGCTCATCCCGGCGGCGATTGGTACCAGCCCGAACGTCACGTTCACCTATAACGGCATCGACCCGGTGCCGGGCACGGGGATCGCTTCGTTCGTCTGCACGCTCAACGGCGCCCCGACTGCCTGCCCGAACGTGGGCGCGAGCGGGACGCGCAACCTCGGCCCGCTCGCCGACGGCCTCTATACCTTCACCGCGGCGGCCAAGGACGTTGCCGGAAACCAGGACCCGACCCCGGCGACCTGGACCTTCCGGATCGACACCAAGAAGCCGACCGTGACGGCGACCTTCATCAATGAGAACACCGGCGGCCCGTACATCCCGGGCAGCTGGGCGAACGGCCCCGTCGTCGTAAAGTTCACCTGCAGCGACGGCACGGGCGGCAGCGGCATCGTCTCGCCGCAGAACAATGACACGGCTGCGCCCGGCCCGAACGCGTACCCGTCGAGCCTCCGCTTCATCAAGAAGGGGACGGCGACGCTCGACGCGCGCTGGCAGTGCGTCGACGCAGCCGGCAACGTCGCGAACGCGCCGGCCGGCTTCCCGGCCGCGATCAACATCGATACCGACGCCCCGGTCTGCAAGCTCGTCCTGAGCAAGAAGACCGCCAAGGCGACGGGCTCGACCTCGATCAATCTCTCGTCGGCCTCCACCGACAAGACAAGCGGCGTCGCCTCGGCGGTGCTCGTCTCAATCGACTCGGTCCTGAAGTTCGTCGATACCGGCAGCGTCCCGAGCACCGGCGACGACTTCGCCACCGGCGAAACGGACGGGAATAGCCTCCCGCAGTCCGTCAGCTTCCTTGGGGCCAAGGGCCGCGCCTGGATCATCACCATGAAGGTGACCGATAAGGCTGGCAACAGCTCCACCTGCTCGACGGTCCTCCGGGCGAAGTAGCCGCATACGACGCGACCACCCACAACGAAGGCCCCGGCGGGAAACCGCCGGGGCCTTTTGGGTTGTTGGTGACGGGTTGACGCGGGCGTCCTGATGTTCCCGTCCCGTGTGGCCGAATCTTAAAGAGTGCGGGCTCGCTGTAATCGAGCGGGGCATGGCGTGTCACATTATCTGTATGCGCTACACTCCCATGTGGGAAGCGGGTATCAGGAGGAATCTGTGCAGAGACGAAAGGATGTCCGGCGTAGGCCGGGCGTCAAAGGTGGAGCCGGGGCATTGGCGGTTCTCATCGCGCTGGCCATGCTCGTGCTTCGCGGCGCGAGCCCCGCGCCAGTGGCGTTGGCGGCGCCGCCGCCCCTTCCGGTCGCCACGCCTGTAGCCCCCGTCGAGCCGTTCTACAACGAGCAGTTCGCGATGACGGTCGCCTTCGACAACGCATCGGCCGGCGACGTGGGCTATGGCCCGTTCATCGAGATGGAGTTCCCCCCGGCCGTCTCCTTTGACGCGGCCACCTATCTTGGCGTGCCCGTGGCGATTGCGTTCAACGCCGTCTGCCCCACGGCAGGCCCAAGCGCGAACACCTTCACCAACCCACTCACGGGCGCCGTCCGGCCCTGCGCCGGCGGCAACCAGGTCGTCGTCCTGGAGCTGCCGTTCGGGAGCTTCACGCCCGGCCAGCCGGCCGCCGTGATCGACGTTGCGGCCCGCGTTACGGGTTCGGACCCGTCGGTCGTCGGGGTCGCACAAGCGATTTCGGCCCTCGGCGGCTTCCGGTTTGGCGATACGCCCACCGGCTCGACGCCGATCTATCAGGCGCCGGCGAACACCGCCTCCGTCACACCGGCCATCCTCAGGCTGAGGAAGGTCTACGTCGGCCCCGAGGACGAGACGGCCACCGGCCCGAACTTCCCTCGGCAACACCGCGTGATCGCTGACATCGCGGATGGCCAGACATTGAACAGCTTCGCGCTCACCGACAGGCTGCCGAACAACCTCGCCTTTCTCTCCGCGACCGCGGTGAGCCCGGGAGGCGGCTCGGTAGGGACTGCGCCCGCAGTGGGCGTGCCTTCCAACGCACCGAACAACCAGGTCATTGGGAGCTGGGCTTCGGTGACCGGCACGGCCGGTGCCACCGATGCCGTGCTCGAAGTCAACTTCTTCGTCCCGCTCAACGATGCGGATGGCAACTCGGTCATCAACGCGGCCAGCGGGGATGACGCCACGTCGGTCAACGATGCTGCGGCATCCGGCGTCTGGACGGCCACGAGCGGGGTCGTGACTAGCGATGTCACCGCCGCCGACCACATCCTCACGGACAAGTCGATCGCCATCCAGAAGTCGGTCGCCAACCTCACGGACGGCGACAACTCGCCCGGCGACGTCCTTGAGTACACCATCCAGGTCCAAGTCTCGGATTTCTTCGCGTTCGCGAACCTGGTGGTGACCGACGTTTATGGCGACGGGCAGCTGTTCGACGGGACCTTCACACCGACCTTGGCCTGGAGCTCCCACGCTGGACTCTCGGCGGCGGCTGCTGGTTTTGCCGGCCCGAACTTCACCCACACGGCCCCCACGATGGGCACGCCGGTTGGCACGCTGACCTTCGATGTCTCCGCGGAGATCGTCGCGGGTTCCGGCCAGCTCGTCGGCGGGTGCGTCCCGCCGAGCGGCGTGATGGTGCCGGACTGCTCGACCTATAACGATGGGCCCACCACGGCCACGATTGTCTTCCGGACGATCATCCAGGAGGCCTTCGTTGGCCCCGTCGCGGACGTCAGCGTCGACCAGGGCGACGTCATCCAGAACAGCGTGACGGTCACTGGCGATGTGCTGGACGTGACCGACCTCTCGACGGTCAACGGGACGGAGGCGGATTCCAGCGCCTCGAGCATTTCCATCGCGGTCGGCTCGATCGAGAAGGCCCTGACGTCGATCAATGGCACCCCGGTGCTTCCTGGCCAGCGGGTCACCCCTGGCGATACCGTCACGTATCGCCTCCGCTACACGCTGCCGACGAGCGACTTCGAGGACCTCATCCTTACGGACTTCCTCCCGCTGCCCGTGTTCGACGGGGCCGAGGTGACGGCCAGCGTCGCTTCGACCGCCACGCCCCCGGCCGGGCGCTGGGCCTTCGGCCCGGGCAACACGTTCACGGCCGTAGCTCCCTCGTTTACGGCCAACGCCAGCCCGGTGAACACGCTCGTCTGGGACTTCGGTGACTGGGACGATGGGACCAACGCCCCCCGCGTCATCGAGATCTTCTTCACGGTCACCGTCCGGGACGACCCGTTCGCGGACGGCCTCTTCCTCACGAACCAGGCTCGCGGCACGGAGAAGTCGACCTTCAACCAGCCATCGCAGGCCGACGCGATCGTCCAAGTCCAACTTGGCGAGCCGAACTTGGTGATCCGGACGGGCATCGTCGCCAAGACGAACCTGAACGCTACCTTCTCGGCTGGGACGTGCAACGCGACCGTGCCGGTCACCGGCATCTCGCTCGGCCGTCTCGATTGCAGCCTTGCCAACGCCGACGCGGGCGACACCGTCACCTTCGTGATGACGGTCCAAAACAGCGGCAACGCCGAGGCGTACAACAGCGTCCTGCGGGCGGTCCTCCCTGCCGGCCTGACCTTCGGCTCGCTCGTTAGCGTGACCGACGGGGACGGCAACCCATTGGCCAACACAGGGTCGCTGACGACGGGCCTCACACTGACCGCTCCGGTGCCAGGCGCGACCACGGGCGACAACACGGACGTCGTCCTCGTCACCTTCACCGCCACCATCCCCTCCAGCGTGACACCGGATCAGGTGCTGACGACAAACGGCCAGATTACCGAGTTCCGCGGTTCGCCGACAGGCGCCAACCACCTGAGCTCACCGCGCCAAGACCCGGCGACGATCACCGTCGCGCCGGCCGCTATCGCAAAGTCGTTCGTGACGACGAGCGCCTCCCACACGACCGGAACGACCGTGGTTATCGGCGAACGTGTCACGTACGACCTCACGGTCACGGTCCCCGAAGGGACGCTGCCGAATGCGGTGATCACTGACCAGCTTGCACCTGGGCTCGCGTTCGTCGAGTGGCTCCAGACGGACTACAACGGCCCAACGACCGTTGGGCCCTGTCCTTCGCCCATCGTGGTCTCGAACCAGGGTCAGACCGTGACGTTTAACCTGTGCACGTTGGAGAACCTCGACACCGACGACACCGTCACTGAGACGGTGGTGATCCGGTATGTGGCAGTCGTCCTCAACGTGCCCGGCAACGACCGCGGCGTTTCCCGGAACAACAGCGCCACGCTCGCCTTCACTGGCGGGTCCGAAGGCCCGGTGAGCGTCGCAGTGACGATTGCCGAGCCGCAACTGCAGCTCTCGTCGGGCTTTAGCCCGGCGATCCCCGCCATTGGCGACACAGTCACGATCACGCTGACCTTGAGCCACACCGCGGCGAGCGACGCCGATGCCCTCAACGCGGTGCTCACCGACATCATGCCCTTCGGCCTCTCGTACGTGCCCGGAACCGTGAGCTGCACGGGCGGCGCCACAGCCTGCACGATCGCTGGGGCCGCTATCGACGCCGTCTGGCCAGTCATCCCGGATGGGGCCACGGTCACGATGTCATTCGACGTCGTCGTTGGCGCGGCCGCGATCAACGGTGGGCAGATCTTCTCGACGATCGTCGAGTGGACCAGCCTTCCGGGCGACCCAGGCCAGATAAGCACCCATCATCCGCTCGCCTACGAGCGGACCGGCGACCAGGGCGACCCCGGCGCCGCCGAGAACGACTACCGCATCCAGGTCGTCCCCGACGCGGAGGCAGGCCCGCCGGAGACCTACCTCGGCATCGTGCCGCCCGCCGTTGGCAACGACAACACCCCGACCTTCACTTACTTCGGCATCGACCCGCCGATCAGCTCGGGGATTGTGAGCTTCATCTGCAGGCTCAACAACGTGGTCATCCCCTGCCCCAACGTGGGGCCTGATGGCACCATCACGCTCGGCCCGCTCGCTGATGGCAAGTACACCTTCAGCGCGGCCGCCGTCGACAACGATGGCAACGTCGACCCGACGCCTGCCGTCTATGCTTTCCTTATAGATACGGTGAAGCCGTCGGTGACCGCCAAAGTCATCGACGGGGCGACCGGTCAGCCCTACGTGCCGGGATCGTGGGTCCGTGGGCCGGTCCAGGTGAGCTTCACCTGCGCCGACAACGCCGGCGGCTCCGGGATCAAGAAGCGCGGCACAAATCCGCCCGACACAGCGCCGCCCGACATCGGGAACACCTACCCGACGCTTGGCGACCCGGACACCCCACCCGTGGCGTTCGGCGCCTCGCGCGAAGGCAAGACGACGCTCACGCTCGACCCGAAGTGGCGCTGCGTGGACGAAGCCGGCAACCTGGCGCCGCCGCCGCCGGGCTTCCCGCTGGTCGTCCAGATCGACAAGACGCGGCCGACCTGCAAGGTCATCTTCGGCGCCAAGTCCGCCCGCATCGGGCAGACGCTGGCGATCCAGCTGAAGACGACGAGCAGTGACACCATCAGCGGCGTCTTCAAGACCGTCCTGAAGGACATCTACCGGTTCGACGGCACGACCGACACCTCGTCGAAGCCCGTTTCCCCGGTCCTGGCCACCGGCTTCACGATCGGCGGAAACATCCCGCAGACCGTGAGCTTCCCAGGCGCGAAGAACCGCGGCTGGGTGGCCACCTATGAGGTCTTCGACCGCGCGGGCAATTCGAACACCTGCAAGGCGACGTTGCGCAGCCGCTAGGCCGCGAGGACTGCACTGCTCCAAACGATGAAGGCCCCGGCGGGAAACCGCCGGGGCCTTCGCGATCACCACTACGACGCGCTCAGCGCCACTTGCGCTGCGTGCTCCAATCGAACGGCACGATGCCGTCTTCGTTCAATTGCCAGATGGTCGCCTCGGCTTTCCCGCTGCTGATTTCAAGGAAGCCGATCGTCCCGAGGCGCGTGTCGAGGTTGTGCGGGTAGGTGGGCGAACCAGGGTTCACACAAAGGGTCTCGCCGGTCTCGTGGGGGAAGGTGTCGATCGCCTCGACGTGGGTGTCGCCGTAGATGAGCACGTCCAGGTCCGTCCGGCCGAAGTAGCGCTGCAAGGCGCGGTCCAGCGTCAGGTGCGGCGGGTATTCCGGGATTGGGACATCGTGGGTTAGGCCGACAACGAGCCCCCCGAGCTTGAGGAGCCACGCTTCCCGAAGGCGCGGATGGTCGGGTTGGATGGGGCGCCCGCCAGAGCCATCCTCGCCGTTGCCCCGAGCCGCCCAGAGTGGGGCGATGTCGTGGAGCTGGTCGAGGACGACAAGCTCGTGGATGTCGCCGCCATGCAGGATGAGGTCGACCCCCGCAAAGGCCTCGAAGACTTGCGGCCAGAGCTCCCTTCGCGCCTCCGGGATGTGCGTGTCCGAAATGAGGCCGATCCGAAGGTAGTCGTGGTCTGCGAATTGCGTATGGACCAAGCTCACGCGGAGATCTCCTGTCGTGTGATGAAGCCCAGCCGCCGTGACGGCGCTGGGTCTGGGGACATCAGTTCCCGGATCGCCTCGAAGACGGCCCGGAACTGCTCGTCATAATCGGCCTCGAGCGCATCGAGCCGAGCGGCCAGCTCGGCGTGTGAGGCGGCGAGCCGGCGCATGCCGACGAACGCGCGCATGATGGCGATGTTCACCTGGACGGCGCGCGGGCTGTTGAGCACGGAGGAGAGCATCGCGACGCCCTCCTCGGTGAAGACGTACGGCTGGTACTGCCTCCCACCCCGTCCTGTCATTGAGATCCCAATTTGGGATCTCAAAGCGTCCCACTCGTCCCAAGCCAACTGAAACATGAAGTCCGGCGGGAAACGGTCGAGGTGCCGCTTGACCGCGCGCGTAAGCTCGCGCGTGGCAACGCCATAGAGCCCGGCCAGATCTGAGTCCAGGAGCACGAATGTCCCCCGCACCTCGTGGATCAGGGTGATGAGCTGGTTCGCGCCTGGCGTGCTAGGAAGTTCATCCATCTGGCCGCCAGTCTACGGACGCGCGCCCCTAGCCCCAAGGCACTGCGCCAGGCCCCAATCACGGGCCGTGTCCGAGATCCCAATTTGGGATCTCAAACCGGCGCTCTCGGGGCCCGCCTTCGCCACACGTGAGGTCGCAAATTGCGGCCTCAAGCGAGAACGAGCGCAGCCCTCGCTCGGAACTCGCTGCTCGGAAGTCGGTACTTCTACGACCGATTCGGCTTCGTCCCCCGGGCCAGCCACGACGCCCGTTCGCGGCGGGAGTCATCGCGCAGGCGGGCGACTTCGCTCAGCAGGCGGTCGCGCTCGATTTGGAGGTCCGCGATGTGGTCCCGCATCGCGACGACGAGGAGGTCGACCTCGGTGTAGCGCCGCGTGGCGAACTCGCGCAAGGCCGCAGCCTCATGCGCGACCTCCCGGCGGCTCTCCGGCCGCGGTCGGGTCAGGGCGGGCCGGTGCGTGGTCATGCCTCGGCGGCTTCGAGGACCTCGGCCGGCGCGGGCCGCAGCACGCGCGGCGCGGTCGCGGGCTCGACCACCGGGTGGCTGACGGAGTCGCGGGCGAGGCGCAGGTCCTGAATGTTCGCGTGGAGCGCGCCGATCACCTGCTCCATCGTTTCCAGACGGCCCCGCATGTACGACTTCTCCTCGCGGAGGTCGTGGATCTCAAGCTCCAGCTCGGAGATGCGCGCCAGCTGCGCGTCGTTCTCCGTGGCGAGCTGCTCGTTGTGGTCGTGGGCCCGGACGAGGCCGCGAACGAGCAGGGCCGGGGGCAGCGCGGCCGCGGCGTCGGGGTGCTCGGCGACAGCCTCGAGGTCCACTTCGGTGAGCTCATCAGGGACGGCTTCGAAGGCGTCGAGTTTGCGCCGCAGCCGCTCGAGGTCGTGACGGACGTCTTTGACGAGACGGTCGGTGCGCGCGTCGGAGCCCGTGAGCTGGGTCCGCATCCGGGGGCCAAGCGGCAGCCCGGCGCCGAGGCGCGGGAAGCCTTCAGGTTGGGAATCGGCCGCCGGGGCCGGCGCTTCCGCGGTTACCGGCTGGGCGACCGCCTGCGCGATGGTCTCGGAAAGTGTCACGGTGGGTGCCTCCTGGACAGGAGCTGGGCGTCGCCGTCGCCGGAAGAACCACACAGGCGCAACCTCCTCGGGGGATTGTACGCGCTCTGGGCAGCGGCAGAAGGCAGAATGCAGGCTCTACTGTGAAGATCGGCCGGGGAGGCGAAGTGGAGCAGGAGTGGAGAGCGGGAGGAGTGGTGACGGTTACGTTGCGCGCGCCCGGCATTCCCAGATGTGCTTCGGCTCGCCCCAGCGCGAGATCCAGCCGTGCGCTAGGGCATCGCCAAGTCCGAACACCTGGCGGCCCAGATGGACCGCGCGACCTACAGCGAGATGGCGCGGGCCCTCGAGGGCCCGGTCCTCGATGCCTATCGCCAGGTGACGTACACGGCCTACGGGTTGAAGGCGCCAACAAGGTCGCGACCCTAAACGTCGGCGGCAGCGGCACCACGAGCGTGAGCTTCGTCGTCGGGCGGTAGCCTCGCGGCAACTACGACGTAATCCCCGTTGCGAGCCCTCCCTGAACAGCGGAGGGCTCGCTCGTTGTCCGGGACGAAGTTGGCGGGAGGTGTATCGCGCGCTACTCGTCAACGCGCGGGAGAAGGCGCATACTCCCTGCACCCGAATTCACACGGGCGCACATAACGGGAGAGGAAGAAGGAAGCATGAGAGAGGACCATTCGGCGCGAGTGAGGCGGTTCGCCTCGCTCGCGGCCATCATTCTGCCGCTGATCGCGGCGTTCGCGGGCGGCGCGTTCCTGTTGACCGCCGAGCGAGCCAGCGCCCACCCAGGCGGGGACGACAAACCCGTCTTGACCTATACCATCAAGACCGCCGACACCCTCGGCTACACCGGCGCCTGGACCAACCAAAACGTGACGTTGGATTGGACCTGTACCGTTGATCCCAGTCACTCGGTAGCCAGCCAGCCCCTGGACGTCACGTATATCAGCGAAGGAACGACGCTAACGCCCGTAGCTCAGAAGTGCACCGATAACAATGTCCCGGGCAGCGACTCAGTCGCAGTAAGTGTGAACCCGGCGATGGTCAAGATCGACAAGACGAAGCCGGAATTGAGCTACGGCCTGCTCACCATCGATGGCGCGTACACGCCAGGCACATGGACCAATCTCAACGTCACCGTGACGTGGAGTTGCACCGGGTTCGATGGCGATGTCGCGCCCATGGCCACTGAGCCCGGCCCGCCCTACGAGGTGATCAGCGCTGAGGGCAAGACCACGGTGTCAGCGCCCACGCCCGACTGCGCGGACGAGGCTGGCAACATCGCCGATGTCCCGACGCTCCCCGAAGTCTGGATCGACAAGACGAAGCCCGTCCTTACCTACACGCTCGAAGACAGCATGGGCGTTGTCTACAGCGGCCCACCGCATTGGACGGCTCTGACTGTCACCCTTGCCTGGACCTGCACGGACCCTACGACCAACGCACCTGACGTTTCGGGCGTCGATGTCGCGAGCTTCCCGGCCGGCGTCATGTACGCTACAACTGGCAAGCACCCAACGCCGCAGGACCAGACCTGCAGTGACGTTGCTGGCAATGAGTCCGATGAAGTCGATGTCGACCCAGCGGAAGTCTGGATCGACAAGACGAAGCCGTACCTCGTCCTCCGCGTCGGTGTCTATAAGGGCGCTGGCCAGGATACAGAAGTCCCCGGCCCGCAAGGCCCGGTGAGCGACGCGATGTTGAACAAGTGGTACCCGCACCGGGTCGCCATCGAAGTGACCTGCAAGGACGACCACTCGGGCGTCGCCGCGAACAGCTTCGGCGTCCAGAAGATGTTCTTCACCCAAGAAGGGAAGCACACCCTCGTCTTCTCCGGCGGCTGCGTCGACAACGTCGGCAACGTGGCCGACGTCCCAGTCGGGGCGTGGGTCGGCGTGGACACACGCGGCCCGTCCTGCCGGATGAGCGCTTCCAACCGCGCGAAGATCGGCGCGACCGTTGGCGTGAAGATCAACGTCACCGGTAGCGACGTGACCTCCGGTGTCGCTTCGAAGGAGATCATCAGCATCACGCCTGGCGCGAACTTCACCGGTGCTGCCTTCCCGGCGCCGAGCGGGACGCAATGGATGTTCACCGGTGCGCGTGGCCGTTTCTGGACGGCGACGGGCAAGGTGACCGACATGGCAGGGAACTCGAACACCTGCACCTTCAGGGTGGCCTCCGTCCGGTAACGGGCACTGCTGCGAACCATCCAGGACAAAGGGGCGGGCAACCGCCCCTTTGTTGCATTTTGGGGAGACGGATCCCGTCAGCTCGGGGTGCACCGGGTGGGACGGCCCGCGCCCGGCCGATACGTTCATTGACGACAGTCATGCCGCCCGTGCATGATGCTCGCTAGCTGCCCTCGCGGCAGCAAGACGCCCAACTAAGCTCGAAGAGGAGTCCTGAAGGTTGAGTAGCGCCCCACCAACATCAGTCCGGAGGCGGATGCGGACCTGGGTACAGGTCGCGGCCGTCTTACTTCCTTTGTTCGCTGCAGCTGCGGCGGGCATTCAGATCCTTCAGGACCAGGCCGCCAGGGCGGCGATTAACCGTACCTACAACGACGTGACCCCACCGAATGTCGACTCCGTGAGCACTGTCCCGGCCGTGAACGATGGCGACTGGACGAACGACATGGAGCTGCTCGTTAAAGTCTGTGCGACGGACCCAGATACCTTTGATAACACGGACGTGAGCGGCCTGGGTCAGCTGTGGACTCGGGGCGGGCTCTTCAACTCCTTCTCACCCCACGGCGCGCTCTCAGCTTGCTCGAACCTCTCGTGGTTCGACGACACTGATTTCACGGCGACGTTCGAGGTAAGGGACAACTCCGACAACGTCAGCCAGCCGTTCACGCGCCAGATCCGCATCGACCAAACCAAGCCCTTCGCGCAGATCACCAGTGGCCCTACGGTCTCTGCGATCGCCGACACCACGCCCACTTTCGCGTTCGAGTCCAGCGACGTTGAGGTCTGCGTCTACCCAGGCATTGGTTCGGCCGCAAGCTGCGCGAACGGCCCGGGTGTGCAGTTGGTCTTCTCCGGGATCGATGAGACGCTCTGCGCCGTCGACCCGAGCCCCCTCGACGACCCCGACGAGTACTCGCCATGCACAAGCCCGTACACGACGCCGGAGCTTGCGAACGGGCCGCACCTGTTTTGTGTGATGGCGCTCGACGTTGCGGGCAACTACTCGGATCCCGATTGCGTGGAGTTCGAGGTCCTTGTTATCGGGGACAACACACCGCCGGTGTTGAAGATCGTGTACGCGCTCTACGGGACCTTCTCCAGCCTCGACACGCAAGCAGCCTCTGCCCCCGTGGCATCGACGTACACGCCGAACACGTGGACGACAAAGGACGTCGCCGTCTTCATCAGCTGCATGGATGAAGCGGGCGGCTCCGGTGTCGCGACCAACACCTACCCCGCTCGGATGAACTTCACCAGCCAGGGCAAGCACGTCTTCAACCCGCCGGGCACGTGCGTCGACAACGCCGGCAACGTCGCGGTTGAGCCTGTCGGCCTGTTCATCCAGATCGACACCCACGCGCCGACCTGCACGGCCCCGGTCTCGCCCTACATTATCAGCAAGACGGGTTCGACCCCGCTCGTGCTCGATTTCACGGCGACGGACAACCTCTCCGGCGTGACGAAGACGGTGGCGAACATCGTCAAGACGTCGCTCGGCGGCGGCAGCTTCGCGGGCGCCGTCCCGCGGCCAGCCCCCAACACGTGGACCTTCGCGGGCGCCACGGGCGCGCTCTGGAAGGTCACCTTCAAAGCGGTGGACGGGGCCGGCAATGAGCGCCTCTGCTACCGCAACGTCAAGGCGCAATAGCCCATCGGGGCCACTCCTACGCAGCGTCCGTCAAAGGGCCCCGCCGAATCCCGGCGGGGCCCTTTGGTTTCGTATGTGTGCGCGGATCGTACCCTACGACGGAGCCGATGGCGCCGCCGGCGCTCCGGCCTCGGCAACGTTGGGCGATTCACCGCGCCAACTGTCTCGTCCTTTTTGGCCGAATCGCGCGATCCGTGCTCTGTGGTCGGCAACATTGACCGTCGACCTTTCTATGGACGGCTTCGATGCCGCAGTGGCAGGATGTTCGCCATCTGCGACCGTCGCGGATGGCGACGTCCCGAGATGGAGAGGAGAATGGAAGCTTGAGTAGCGCCCCACCAACTTCAGTCCGGAGGCGGATGCGGACCTGGGTTCAGGTCGCGAGCGTCTTCCTTCCTTTGTTCGCCGCAGCTGCGGCGGGCGTCCACATCCTCCAGGACCAGGCCGCCAAGGCGGCCATCGACCGGACGTTTCCGGACACGGCGGACCCGTACATCACATCCGCCTCCACCCCGTCCGGGTGGTCCAACCAGTACGTCGCGGTCGCCGTTTGCGCCGAAGATCCCGACAACGGCGATGAGTCCGACGTGAGCGGTTTGGATTACGTCCGTACGATCAACGGGAACTACCACCAAGAGGACTTCGCAGATGGCGGCCCGCTTTCGGACTGCACCGACCTCATTTTCAACCAGCACGACACGGACTACGTCGCTCGATTCGTGGTCTTCGACAACTCGGACAACGTCAGCGAGCCGGTCTCTCGCCACATCCAGATCGACCAGACGAAGCCCTGGGCGCAGATCACCAGCGGCCCATCGATTTCGGCGATCCCGGACAACACCCCGACGTTCGAATTCGAATCGAGCGACACGGTTGTCTGCGTCTACGCAGGCATTGGTTCGGCCGCAAGCTGCACGGCCGGCCAGGGTGTGCAGTTCGTTTTCTCGGGAATCGACAAAACGCTCTGCGCCGTCGACCCGAGTCCCTTCAACGACCCCGGCGACTATGTCGAGTGCTCGAGCCCCTACACGACGCCGGCGCTTTCGAACGGCCTCCACGTCCTCTGCGTGATGGCGCTCGACAAGGCGGGCAACTACTCGTCCCCGGATTGCGCCGTGGTGGACGTGGAGGCTGGCGACGTCACGCCGCCCGTCTTGAAGATTACCTACGCGCTCTACGGCACCTTCGGGAGCCAGGACACCTCGCCTCCGGGCGCGCCGTCGAGCTCGAGCTACACGCCGAACACGTGGACCAAGAAGGACGTCGCGGTCTTCATCAGCTGCATGGACGAAGCCGGCGGCTCCGGTGTCGCGACCAACACCTACCCCGCTCGGATGAACTTCACCAGCCAGGGCAAGCACGTCTTCAACCCGCCGGGCGCCTGCATTGACAACGCCGGCAACGTCGCGGTTGAGCCCGTCGGCCTGTTCATCCAGATCGACACCCAGGCCCCGACCTGCACGGCGCCGGTCTCGCCCTACATCGTCAGCAAGACCGGTTCGACGCCGCTCGTCCTCGATTTCACCGCCGGCGACAACCTCTCCGGCGTGACCAAGACCGTTGCGAGCATCGTCAAGACCTCGCTCGGCGGCGGCAGCTTCGCGGGCGCCGTCCCGCGGCCAGCGCCGAACAGCTGGACCTTCACGGGCGCTACCGGCGCTCTCTGGAAGGTCACCTTCAAAGCGGTGGACGGGGCCGGCAATGAGCGCCTCTGCTACCGCAACGTCAAGGCGCAGTAGCTCATCCGGGCCACTCGTACGCAGCGTCCTCCAAGGGGCCCCGCCGAATCCCGGCGGGGCCCTTTCGTGTCACGCGGCGGCGGGGCACGCTTGCGGCATGGAAGAGTTCATCACCAGCGGCAACGCGCTCATTTGGACGGAGACCACCGGCGCCGGCCCTGGCCTGTTGCTCGCGAACGGGGGCCCCGGCTGCTGCGACTACCTTGGCCCCGTGGCCGCGATGGTCGACGACGTCGCCTGTGTCACGCGCTTCGAACAACGCGGCTGCGGGCGCTCCTCCCACGAGGAGGTCTACACCCTCGAGCAATGCCTCGCGGACATGGAGGCCGTGCGCGAAGCCCGCGGCTACGACCGCTGGGCGGTCGGCGGCCATTCCTGGGGCGCCGACATCGCGCTGATTTACGCGCTCACCTACCCCGATCGTGTGACGGCCGTGATCGGGATCGCGGGCGGAAGGCTCGTCAACGACCGGCTTTGGAGCGAGGCGTACCACCGGAACAAGGACGAACGCGGCGAGTTCGAACCCGAGCAAGCCTACCCACCGAACCTCGAGGTGAACCGGCAGCTCAACGCTGCCGCCCGGCGCTACATCCAGCGCCCGGAGCTGTGGCGTGACGTTGCCCGCCTCGATGTGCCGGCCCTCTTCGTCTGGGGGAGCGACGACATCCGCCCCTCCTGGCCCACCGAGCAGATCGCGTCGCTCATGCCTCGGGCGCGGTTCGAACGCATCGACGGCGCCGCCCACGTCATTTGGCACTCCCACGCCGTTGGACTTCGCGACCTGCTGCGCGCCTTCCTCAGTGGCCTCGATGGCGTCGGCCGTTAACACGGGGCCAGATACCCTAGGCGAATGAGCGACGTCCTCGCCCCTGGGGCACCCCTCGACGACCTGATCCCCGGCGCGATCAACCTCCGTGACCTCGGTGGGCGCCGGACGGCCGATGGGCGCACCGTCCGTCGAGGCCTCCTCTACCGCGCGGGGATGACCCACCACATGCCGGCGGAGGGCCTGGCCGAGCTGCGCGATCGGCTCGGCGTCCGCACGGTCATCGACTTTCGCAACGCCTTGGAGCTCGATCGCGACGGCCTGGCCCCGCTCGCCGACCATGGCATCACGCACGTCCACCTGCCGATTGAGGGCAGCACTGTGCTCACGCCCGAAGAGCGGAAAGTCGTCTGGGAAGAGATGCGGCTGCTGCAGCGCGACTGGACCGCTGCCTACCAGAAAATCCTCACGGATCGGCCCGATGTCTACGTTGCCTTCTTCGCGGCGATCGCCGCCCCCGGGCACCTCCCAGCGGTCTTCCACTGCAGCGCGGGCCGCGACCGGACGGGCATCGCCGCCGCGCTCGTCCTTGGTCTCGCCGGAGTCGATGACGACCAGATCGTGGAGGACTACCACCTCACCGGGGCGTACCTGCCACGGCACGTGGAGCGATTCGCCGGGCACTACACGATGATGGGGATGACGCCGGAGGAGTTCGCGCGCGTCTTGGAGACGGATGCGGCGCACATGCGCCGGTTGCTCGAAGGGCTCCGGAGCGAGCATGGCTCAGTGCGGAGCTTCTTGGAATACCTCGGGGTCCCCGCCTCGACGCTCCGCGCGGTGCACGAGATGCTGGTCGTGTAGTCTGTCACCAGCGGAGCGGCCGATGACGCGCGTTCTACTCGACAACGAACAGTGGGACTTCGGGACGAATTGCTTCGTCTGCGAGCCGAAAAACCCGCGCGGCCTCGGCATCCCATTCTATCTCGATGCGGAGGCTGGCCACGTCGAGGCGGACGTCACGCCCCAGCCCTTCCACTCGAGCGCGCCGATGTTCGCCCACGGCGGGTTCTCCAGCGCGCTGATCGACGAGGGCATGGCCTGGGTGATCATCGCCATCGCCCACCGCTTCGGCGTCACCCGCGAGCTGACGTTGACCTTCCAGCGGCCCGTCTGGGTCGGCCAGCCCCATCGCGTCGTCTGCCGGATCGAATCCCATGACGGTGCGGACCTCACGGCGGTGGGTGAGGTCCGCGATGCGAAGGGCCGCGTCTGCGTCAGCGCCCGCGGGACCTTCCAGGCGCTGACCAAAGAGCAAGTGACCGGCGCGATCGGTGGCGTGAGCAGCGCGGCGCAGTCCTATGCAAACTCGTAGGGATGAATCGTCCCGGAGCAGGAGCGGACGCTCGTGATCTCAAAAACTGCGGTTGTCCTGGATTCCGCATGTTATCTCCCGGAAGAGGTCGTCCGACGCTTTGGCGCGACGGTCGTCCCGCTGACGGTAGTCTTGGATGGCGTGGAGTACCTCGAAAACGTCGACCTCGACGCGCCGACCTTCTATGCCCGCCTGCGCGCGGGCGCTAAACCGAGCACAAGCCAGCCGTCGCCCGGCCGCTTCCTTGAGGCATACGAAGCGGCCGCCGCGGCCAGCGCGGAGCGCATCGTCTCGATCCACATTGGCGCGAGCTTCAGCGGCACGTTGAATAGCGCGCGGGTCGCGGCCGAACTGGCGCCCATCCCGGTGCATCTGATCGACACGGGCCAAGCGTCCTTCGTCGAGGGCCTCGCCGCCTGGGAGGCGATGGAGGCGCTCGCCTCGGGCGCCTCCATCGAAGCCGCCGAGGCTGTGGCAAAGCGAGCCGCCGCCGACGCGGGCAACGTGTTCATCGTGCGCGGCGCCGAACTCCTCCGTGCCGGGGGTAGAATGCGTGAAGCGGGGGGCGGCGGGGCCGTCCCGATCCTTGCCGCCGCGGAGGGCCAGGTTCGCCCCATCGGCCAGGCCGGGACGGTCGAGGAGGCGCTTGCCGCGATCACGGCGCGCGTCCGCGCCGCCTTCGAGGCCAATCCGGGCAAGCGCTGGCGCATCGGCATTTCGAACGGCGACGCGGATGCCCTGGCCGCCGAGCTCGAACGCGCCGTCCGCGAGCTTGCCCCGGAGGCTGAGGTCATGCAGTACGTGATCGGCCCGGCCGTGGGCGCACACACGGGGCCGGGCTGCACCGGGGCGGTCTTCCTCGCTCGTCCGGCGTAAGGCCCTAAGCTAGGGAAATGCGTCCTCGCGTCCTGCTCTTGCATGGGTTCATGTCCGGCGGCGTTGCCTGGCGGCAAGTGGCGGCCGAGCTCGACGCCGACTGCGACCTCCGTGCGCCAGACCTCCTCGGTCACGGCTCCGGCCCAGACGACCACCCGACCCTCGAGCGGATGGTCGCGCACGTCCTGCCGGTGGCGCAGGCGTTCGCGCCGACGCACATCGTCGGCCATTCCATGGGCGCGATCGTCGCGCTCGACCTCATCACGCAGCTCGATGTCTGCCCGGCGGGCCTCGGCCTTGTGGGCTTGCCCGTCTATGCCGATCGCGAGGATGGCCTCTCCCACCTCCACAAGCGCGGACTGCTCCACAAGACGGTCTTGGCGAACGACAAGCTCTCCCACGGCATCGGCTGCCGGACGGTCTACGGCTTGCGGCGCTTCTGGTCTCCAGTTGGGCGCGCGTTCGTACCGCTCCAGCCGACTGACCACATGATCGCCGCGTTTCAACACACCCGGCAGGGCCACGATTCGATCAACCGCATCGTTTTTGGCGACCACGTGCCACGCTTGGCGGACGCCGTGCACCTCCCGATCGCCGCGCTCCACGGCGGCCGCGACCCATCGGCCCGCCTCGACCGCGTCCTCGCCCTTGCCCAGGAACGCGGCTGGCCCGTCCACATCGCCCCGACCGGGACGCATCAATTGCCGATTGAGCGCCCCAAAATGGTCGCGCGTTGGATCCGCGATCAGGTGTTGACGCCGCCAGCCTGCCGCCATGGTGCCCTTCGCGCGCCGCTGGCGTAGGCTCGGCACATGTACTACTTGCTCTTCTACGACTACGTCCCCGACATCCTCACGAAGCGTGAGCCGCATCGCGCCGAGCACCTCGGCAACGCCCGCGCCCTCCATGCGGAAGGCGGGCTCGTGATGGCCGGCGCCGCGGGCGACCCGGTCGATAGCGCGGTGTTCATCTTCAAGGCGGATTCGCCGGCAGCCATCGAGGCGTTCATCGCCAGCGACCCGTACGTGAAGAACGGCCTGGTGACCGGTTGGAGGATAAAGCCCTGGAACGTGGTGGTCGGCGCGTAGGCGCGGGCGGACATCGTTTCCGGCTATACTTGGCACATGGCGAACCCGCGAGCAGTCGGCAGGAGAGAACCGCACGTGCCGCCCCTTCCTCGGGAGCCGGCTGGGGATGCGGCGTACCGTGTCGATGACTCTGGCCTGTGGCCCAAACTGGTCTCTGATCGCGAGCTCCCGCCGGTGAGTACCGAGATGGTCGAGCGAGTGCTTGCCGAGACTCACCGGTAAGCAGCCTTGTTCACCCTCGACACGAGCGCGCTGGTCCCGGCTTGCCTTCCCTCACATATGCATCGAGCCGAGATTGCGGCAGAACTGGACCGGCGACTCGGAGGCGGCGAGCGGTTGCTCCTCGTGGCTCACGCCTTGGCGGAGGCGTATGCCGCCGCCGCTGCGCGTGTCCCCGGCGGTCGCTGCGCACCTCCTCGAGCGCTGGTCCGCGCGCGCAACGTCGGTGCACGTCCTCTCGCCTCAGGGTTACCTCTCCGCAATCGCCCGCGCGCCGGCGGAAGGCGTCCAGGGCGGACAGATCTACGACGCCCTCATCCTTGCCGCCGCCGAAGAAGCCGGCGTCGACACCCTCCTGACCTTCAACGAACGCCATTTTCGTGGTCTCCGGAGTGCGAAAGCTGCTATCGTGCGGCCATGCCTCTGAGGAGAACCCGACCATGACCATCGATCCCTCCCGCCTCGCGATGCCGCTCGGCGAAGCCATCTTCAGCCAACGCTCGATCCGTCGCCTCAAGCCCGACCCGATCCCGGTGGGAGATATCGAGCTGATCCTTGAGTCCGCAGTCAAGGCGCCAAGCGGCGGCAACGTCCAGCCGACGCGCTTTCTCGTGCTCACCGACAGAGCCCAGATCCGCGAGTTCGGCAAGCTTTACCACGAAGCCTGGTGGGCGAAGCGCCGCGACATCGAGGGCTGGACCAAGCCCGAGGACATCCCCGCCGACCGCAAGGTCTCCCAGTCCGCGATGCGCCTCGCCAACGAGATCGGTGAGGCGCCCTGCGTCGTCTTCGTCCTCAGCACAAAGTCCGGCCACCCGAACTCGGTGGTGACGTGCGCCCAGAACCTGATGCTCGCGGCGCGCGCCCTCGGCATCGGGAGCGTCCCGACGACGCTGCATCCGAAGGTGATGGACCGCTTCAACGCGATGTTCGGCATCCCCGAGGAGATCCAGTTCCATTTCTGCATCCCGCTGGGGTATCCGCGGGGCCGTTTCGGCCCCACCGACCGCCGCCCGGCGGCGGAGGTGAGCTCGTGGGGGACGTGGGGCCAGAAGGTGCCGTGGGCGTGACACCCATCCGCATCGGCCTCGCCGGCGCGGGGCCCTGGGCGCAGATGGTGCATGCGCCGTCCATTGCCGCCGCGCCCGAGTTCCAGCTCGCCGCCGTCTGGGCGCGACGGCCCGAAGCGGCCGCGGAGCTCGCCACTCGCCATAACGCGACCCCGTTCACCGAGTACGGCGCCTTCCTCCGCGCCTGCGACGCCGTCGTCTGCTCCGTCCCGCCAGATGTCCAGCCGGCGCTCGCCGTCGCCGCTGCCGAGGCCGGCAAGGCGCTTCTCCTCGAAAAGCCGCTCGCGGCCACGCTCCCCGAGGCCGAACGCCTCGCCCGCGTGGTGACGGATGCGCGCGTCCCGAACATGCTCGTGCTCACCTGGCGGTTTTCGGCGGCCGTCCGCCAGTTCGTCGCGGAGGCGCGCGCCCTCGAGCCCATCGGCGGGCGGGCGGTCTTCGCCGGTGGCGGATTTCTCCCGGGGAGCCCGTTCGCGACGCCCTGGCGGCTCGAACGCGGCCCGCTGCTCGACCTCGGCCCCCACGTCATCGACCTGCTCGAAGCGACCCTCGGGCCGGTCGAACGCGTCGCCGCCCACGGCGACCGCCACGGCTGGGTCGGCCTCGCGCTCGAGCACGCCGGCGGCGCCCATAGCGAGGCCTCGTTTTGCGCCACCGCGAAGGTCGCCATGCACACCGCGGGCGCCGAGGTCTTTGGCCGCCGCGGCGTGGCAAAGGTCGACTGCGCCGCCACGGCCTCGCCCACCGATTTCGCGACGCTCTACCGCGAGTTCGCCGCCGTCATCAGGGGCGAGCTGGAGCCCATCGCCGATGTCCAGCGCGGGCTCGAACTCCAACGGATCATCACGGCCGCCGGGGCGCAGCTCGGCTGACCGCTACTTCCCTTTGAACACCGGCGCGCGCTTGTCGAAGAAGGCCTGGCGCGCCTCTTTCGCGTCCTCGCTCGAAAACGCGCGGCGGATGTTTTCAAGCTCGTAGCGGAACTGGGATTCGAGGTCGATGGCGGTCGTGGCGCGGTGGACGACGCGCTTCGTCAGCCGCGCCGTGATCGGCGAGAGGTGCGTGAGCGACGTTGCGTACTCGCGGAAGCGCGCCTCGAAGGCGTCGTCGTCGACGACCTCGCCGACGAGGCCCAGCTTCAGCGCTTCGTCCCCCTCCACCGTCCGGTTCTCCAAAAGGAACCGGATCGCCTGTTCGTAACCGATCGCCTGCGGGAGCGTGTAGCTCAGGCCGCCGTCGGGCGAGCCGCCGATCCGCGGGTAGCCAGCCATCAGCCGTGCGCTTCGCTTCATGATCCGCATGTCGGCGGCCATCGCGAGGGCGAGGCCCGCGCCGACGGCGACGCCGTTGATCCCGGCGACGATCGGCTTGTCGCACCAGGCCCGCAGCCCCAGCGGGAAGCGGCTCACCCAGTGCAGGTCGTCGAGTTGTTGGCCCATCGGGCTCAGCGGCGAGTGGTTGCCGCCCGATCCGGTCAGGTCCAGGCCGGAGCAGAAGGCACGCCCTTCGCCCGTGATGGCGACGACCCAGACCGAGTCATCTTTGGCCGCGGCTTCGACGGCGCCGACGATCGCCCAGGCGATCTCGTCGCTGAGGGCGTTCATCCGGTCGGGGCGGTTGAGTTTGAGATAGCGGACGTGGCCGTCGTTTTCAACGAGCAGGGCATCGGACATGGCTGGGCCTCCTGGGATGGCCCAAGGATAGGCCCGCAGGCCCCGAGTGACGACCTTTGGCCGCGAAGAATAGTGGGGGTCGAGCGCAAGAATGGCTCGATCGAGTGATGGCGGACCACGTCGAGCGACCTAGCATTCGCCTCATGCCGCGGGTGCGCGGCTCAGACTCCCCTTCTTGGGGCCACGAGGACCACCATGTTGAGAAGCCACCCAATCCAAACGCCGCGTGGACCTCAACGAGCTTTGCCGCTCGCCGCGTTGCTCTTCCTCATAACGGCGTTCGCGGCCGGCCTGCCGGGGACGGCTCGCGCGGCGACCGACCGCTACGTCGCCACGACTGGCGTCAACGCCGGCGACTGTTCGAACCCGGCCGCTCCCTGCCTGACGATCGTCTACGCGATCAGTCAGTCGGTGGACGGCGATACGATCCATCTCGCCGCCGGGACCTACACCGGCGAGGAGACGACGCCGGGCGACGGTCAAGGTATCCAAGCCCTCGTGTCGCTGTTTTTCCGCGGCGCGGGCCGCGATACGACAATTGTCGAGGCTGCGGCCGCGCCCGCGACCGCAACCCATCGCGTCTTTACTCTCTCCTCGAACAGGACCCTCTCTCTCTTCGATCTCACCGTGCGACATGGCAATGCGGTATGCACCGGGACCTCATGCCAGGCTTCAGGCGCCGCGATCCGCGGTTTTGGAGGATCGTTCGTTGACCTTCGGCGCGTGATGGTCACGGCGAACCGGACTTCCTGCACGGGCGACGGCTGCTCACCGCTTGGAGTCGTCACCGGTGTCGAACTCCGGATGACCAAGACGGTGGTCCAAGCGAACGAGGTCAGCTGCTCCGCACCAACCGGGGACTGTCGGGCCTCAGGTGTGGTGTTCAACAGCGGATCACCTGCGGACATGCGGATGATTGAATCGGCTGTTGTTGGAAACGTCTTCCGCTGCGTCGCGGCCAACACCTGCCGCTTTTCCGGGGCAGTTCAGGACCAGTCGTTGAGTACGCAGCCGTCGGCCTACCTGAACACAACGGTCGCCTCGAACACGCGCACGTGCACCGCGACAACGTGCTTCGCGTTCGCGTCCGGAATCCTTCTCGCGCGCGGCACGAGCGGCGCCGGTCGCATCGACCTCACCTTCTTGACGGTGGCTGATAACGGCGACGGCCCCGCCATCTCCAGCTCGGGCACGGTCAATGTGACCAACTCGGTCTTCTCTGGGGCGACGGCGCAGTGTGATGCCACCCCCATCGTCGCCGTTGGGACGAACGTCGCGACGGATAATTCGTGCTCCGGCTTCACGGTGAAGACCGCTGGGGCAATCGACCTCCAGCCCCTCGCCGTCCTGGCGCCGGACGACACACCCGTGCGCCCGCTCGGTGCGAGCTCGGAGCTCACGAACCTCGCAGTGAATTGCGACGATACTCTTGGCAATCCGCAGACGACCGACCAGCGCGGCGTCGCACGCCCGCAGGGGACGAAGTGCGACGTGGGCGCGTTCGAAGCCGAAGACAACGACGGTGACGACATCCCCGACGTCGTGGACCCGGACGACGATAACGACACCATCCCCGACCTGACCGACGCCTGCGACTTCGTCCCTGAGGACTTCGACGGCTTCCAGGACGCGGACGGCTGCCCGGAGCAGAATTTCGAGACGGGCGTCCCCGACACGACCATCGGCATCGCACCACCCGCGGTGACCAACGACGCGACGCCGGACTTCACGTATTTCGGCATCGATCCCGTCCCTGGTTCGGGGGTGGCTTCGTTCGTTTGCAAGGTCACGCCGGGCGGGGTTGTGCCTTGCGGCAACACGGGGCCCAACGGCGCCGTCACGCTGGGGCCGCTGGCTGATGGCCTCTATACGTTCGCGGTCGCGGCGGTGGACGGCGTCGGTAATACGGACCCGACCCCGGCCACGCACCAATTCCAGGTCGACGCCACGAAGCCCGTCGTCACCGCCGAGGTCATCGACCAGGCGACCGGCCAGGCCTACGTCTCGGGCACGTGGGTGCGCGGGCCCGTCTTCGTCAAGTTCACGTGTAGCGACGGCGCGGACGGCTCCGGCATCCCGTCCGATGAAACCGACACGGGCAGCCCCGAAATCGGGAACACCTTCCCGAAGCAGGTCACGCTGGCGATGAGTACGGTCCTCGGGCTCGACGCTCGCTGGCGCTGTGTCGACGCCGCCGGCAACACGGCCGACGCCCCCGCCGGCTTCCCGATCAGCGCCAAGGTCGACCGCCGCGACCCAACCTGCAAGATCAAGCTCTCGCGCACGAGCGTCCCGCGCGACGGGACGCCGGCGGCAGTGACCGCGACCGTCACGGGCACGGACAACGAGGCCGGCCCGCTGCTGCTCCAGATGGTCAGCATCAGTGCCGCGCCTGAAGCGGGCGGCCCCTCGCTGCCAGACGCCTCGCCCGGGACGTGGACGCTCAAGGGCGCTTCCGGCAAGCAGTTCCGCTTCGTCGGACGCGTCACGGACCAAGCGGGGAACACACGCGAGTGCAGCGCCATCGTGCGTTCGCACTAAGGAGCAGCGGGCCCGATGCTCATTCCGGAGGGAGCCGAATGGCGTTCGACGGAGTGACTCGGGCCCGCCGCAGTCTGCGGGTCGCGCGGACGGGCGCGGCCATCTATTTCGGCTACAAGCGCACGCAACGGCGCGCTGCCAAGCTGAGCCCCGAGGCCGCCAACGCCGCCTGGGACGCCCAACACGAACGCGCCGCGGAAGCGCTCTACGGGTTGGCGACCGGCCTCAAGGGCCTCTACATCAAGTCCGGCCAGTTCATTGGGACGCGCACCGACCTCGTCCCGGCGGCGTATTCGAAGTCGCTCTCGCGCCTCCAGGACCGCGTCCCGCCCCGCCCTGTCGCCCAGGTCCGCGCCACGATCGAGCACGATCTCGGCAAGCCGGTGGCGGCGCTCTTCGCCACCTTCGACGACCAGCCGCTCGCCGCCGCTTCGCTGGCCCAGGTGCACCGCGCGACCCTGGCCGATGGCCGCTCCGTCGCCGTCAAGGTCCAATATCCGGAGGTCGCGCGGCTCGTCGGGCTCGACGTCCGCAACCTCAAGCGGATAGTCGGCCTCGTCGCCCGGCGGGAGCCGAACGTCGACTACCGTTCGATCGTCAACGAGATCGCTTCACAGGTGCCCTTGGAGCTGGACTTCCGCCGCGAGGCGGCGCTCACGTCGCGCGTCGCGGCGAACCTCGCGGGCTTGCCCGGCGTCGTCTTGCCGGAGGTGGTCGCGAGCCACTCGGCCGGCAAAGTGCTCGTGACCACCTTCCTGGAGGGCGAACGCCTGCTCGACGCCGCCGCGAAGCGCGCCGCATCGGGGCTCGACGGCGCTCGCCTCGCCCAGACGATTACCGAAGCGTACGGCCACCAGATCCTGATCGACGGGCTCTTCCAAGCCGACCCACACCCCGGCAACATCCTCGTCCTGCCCGATGGACGCATCGGCTTGCTCGACTTCGGCCTCACGAAGGAGCTACCGGAGGCCTCGCGGCGCGGCTTCGCCCGCTTGGTCGTCGCCGCCGCCAGCCGCAACGGGCCAGAGCTCGTCGCGGCCTGCCGCGAACTCGGCCTCAAGACGAAGAGCGACGACCCGGCCGAAATCTTCCCGCTGATGCAGCTGTTTTTCGATGCGCGCCCGGCCGGGGGCGGCGAAGGCGGCTTTGGCGGCCGCCGCCAAGCGGTCCGCGCCAACCCGATCGAGGCGATCCCCGGCGACCTTGTGTTGCTCGGTCGCGTTGTCGGCCTCTTGCGCGGCGTCTGCGCCACCCTCGGCGCGCCCCTCAGCCCGATGCAGATGCTTCGCCCACACGCCGAGCGCGTCCTCGCGGAGTCACCGTCGATGGCGGATTCGCAACCCGGTTAAGATGAACGGCACGTTATTAAAGGACGCCCAGATGCACGCTCGCCCCCCGCTCCCGCAGTTTACCTCCGACGTCGACGCTCCCTGGGTCACCGCGGCCCTCCGCCATTCGGGCGTCATCCATGATGCGCGGGTCGTCGCGCTCGAAGGCGAACGGATCGGGACTGGCGTCGGCCTCCTCGGCGAACTGACCCGCCTGATGCTGACCTACGACAAGGCCGAGGCCGGGGCGCCGAAGACCGTCATCTTGAAGATCCCGACGGCCGACCCGGCGACGCGCGGCATCGCCCAGATGCTCGGCTTCTACGAAAAGGAGACCCGCTTCTATCGCGACCTCCGCGGCGACGTGCCGCTCACGACCGCACGCTGCTTCTACACAGACATGGAGCCGGCCCAAATCAAGTACGTGCTCCTCCTTGAGGACCTTGGCGGTCTGCGGCTTGGCGACCAACTCGCCGGGACCACGGCGGAAGAGGCGCGCGAGGTCGTCATCGACCTCGCCAAGCTCCACGCGGCGTTTTGGCAGTCGCCGAAGCTCGACGCGCTCGATTGGATCCCAGGCCCGACGAGCCCGCTTGTCCAGCCGGTACACGGCGCCTTCCTGATGGCGCAGCAGCCGTTCCTCGCAAACTTCGGCAGCGCGCTGAACGACTACCAACGGGCCCTCCTCCCGGCCCTCGGCGCGAAGATGCTGGCTGCCCTCAAATGGGCGGAATCACGGCCGATGACCGTGGTGCACGCCGACCCGCGGCTCGACAACATCGTCTTCGGGCGGCTGGACGGCTCTCCGGGTATCACCTGGCTCGACTGGCAGCTCCTCCTCAAGTCCACGGGCCTGTTCGACATCGGCTACTTCCTCAGCCAGAGCCTCGACCCGGCACTCCGCCGCGAGATCGAGGTGCCGCTCCTTCGCGAGTACCTGGCGGCGCTCGAAGCTGGCGGCGTCACCGGCTACATCTGGGACGAGCTTTGGGACGACTACCGTGGCACCGTCCTCTTCGCCCTCGCCTACCCGGTGATCGGAGGCGGCACCGTCGACCTCGCGAACGAGCGCGCCATCGAGCTCGCCAAGGCGATGGCGTTGCGCAGCGCGACCGCCGTTGAAGATCTCGCGGCGCACGAGCTTCTCGACCGGTTCGAATAGCGCCGCTGCCGGTAGGATCACCCCATTCGTAGCAAAGGGGGCGCACATGCCGGACCTCGCCGGGAAGAGCATCGTCATCACGGGCGCGGCCTCGGGGATTGGCGCGGCCTGCGCGGAGCACTTTGCCGGCTCGGGCCGCCTCTGCCAGCCCGAAGACATCGCGAAAGCCTGCGCCTTCCTCTTGAGCAGCGACGCCGACTTCATCCTCGCGCATCAGCTGATGGTGGACTCGGGCTATAGCGTCGCGGGGTCGTGACCAGGTTGGCGACGGGGAGGATGGCCATCGCAGGGGCGCTGGCGGCCGCGGCCGCGGTCGCGTTGGTGATCTGGGTGTTCTTTGGGCCGTCGACCGAGCAGCAATCCGTGATCGAGGAGTTGGCCACAATCTCCCGCGACCCTGCCGGAGATCTCGTCGTCGCGACCGTCAACGGCGAGCCGATCCTGCGCCGTTCGGTGCTCATCATGGAGGCGGTTGGGGCGCTCGGGCCGCGGGACCAGGCGGGCGAAGCCCGCGCGCCCCAGACTCGCGAGGAGGCCCTCCAGAAGAACATCGAACAGGTCCTCTTCGCCCAGGCGGCCCTCCGCGAAGGCATCACGGTGACGGAGGACGAGGTCTCGCAGACGATCTTCGCCGGCCTCACGAGCCATCTTCAGGACCCCGAAAGCCAGGTAGCGGACGTCCTACGCGCCACCTTGTTGGCACTGCGAGTGCCCGAGGCGCAGGCCGCGACGCACCCGGTGATCCGCATCGTGTATGCGCGCTTCGTGCTCGCCGGGCGCTTCGGAAGCGCGCACCCAGACCTCACCTACGAGCAGCGCGTCGAGCTGGCCAAGAAGGACGCCGTCATCGTGATCGTGCCCGGCGCCCTCGACGATGCCCCGCGCCCCAAGTAGGGCGTGCCCCATGGCCCGGTGACGGTATGATCCACGTACCTTCAGGAGGTCCCCGTGGAGAGCTACCGCATCCTCCTCAGTTTGCACTTGGTCTCCGTCATCGTCGGTTTCGGCGTCACCTTCACCTATCCATTCCTCCAGGGTTACGCCGAACGCAGCGGCGTCGCGCAGACACGCTTCGCCCTTCAGTTCATCCGGCGGCTCGACAAGATGGTCGTCTATCCAGCGATCGGGCTCGTCTTCCTCTTCGGCCTCGGCCTCATCTTCGAGGACCAGACGGGCTATAAGGACGACTTCCCCGTCTGGTTGATGATCGCGATCATGTGGTACGTCGTGATGGCGGCCGTCGCCATCTTCGTCATCGGCCCGATCACGGTCCGCGCGATCAAGGCGTTGGACGGCGTCGCTGACAACGCGTCGTTCCCGGCCGCCTATCTGGCCGAGTCGAAGAAGATCCAACCCATCGGCGGCTTCCTTGGCCTCTCGATCATCGGCATCGCCGTGCTCATGGTCCTGGGGCGCACCGGGGCCTTCTAGGTGCGGCGTCTTCGTCACCCTTCGGTGACACCGGTGACGACCACGTAGCAGTCGCGCGGAGACCCCTGTTCTCCGCGCTCCGCCTGCCGTCGATCCCCGTATGGCGGAGTGTCAGTCCGCCACATGGGGCGAAAAATGACCAGCACAAAGGCGACCAGGCGGGAGCGGGCGGGGCAAATGACCGCTTCCCACCTCACATCACCGGCGTCTGCCGGGAAGCGGTGGACAGGGTTGCAACTCCGTGGAATCGCGGAAGCCAGCAGCGGTGGCCAGCACTTCGCTGGCGTTGACGGCCATCCTCAATGCACACGGCCCCAGGGCCACGCGAGGTGCACCAGATGAGCCTCTTCGCATTTCCTCCGCGCGCATTCGTGATCGAATTGGAAGATGTCCCGGCGAGCCTTCCGGCGCTCCTTGAGGCCGAGGGCGTCGCCGAGTTCGCCGCCCGGACGGTCGAGGGCCTCTACGTCGAGCCGCTCCAGTCGCTCGCCGTCGTCCTCAGCGTCGTCGAGCGGTCGGGCTCGGTGATCTACTCGATCCGGGCGATGGCGCCCTCGCGTGGCTGGCAGCGCCGCGCGGTCGAAGCCGCGAGCATGCGCTCCCGCCTCCGGAACCCGTTCAGCCCCTGCTGGTTGCCGACCATCACCCCCGCCTAACACCGCGCCAGTTCGGCTGGTCTCGCGTGCTCCGGGTACACTGGCGCCTCACGCCTGGAGGACGCCGATATGGATTTCGAGCTCAGCGAAGAGCACCGCCTGATCAAGGACACCGCCCGCCGCATCGCCCGCGACGTGATCGCGCCGCGTGCCAAGGAAGTCGACGAGACCGGCCAATACCCCCACGACTTTTTCGACGCCTTCCGCAAGTCGGGCCTTCTCGGGATGGCGATCCCGGAGGCGATGGGCGGCACGGGCAACGGCATCCTGCCGCTCTGCCTCGCCATCGAAGAGGTCGCCAAGTTCGAGTGCGGCGCCGGCCTCATGCTCGTCCTCACGGGCCTGCCGAATCGCCCCATTGTCTTCGGCGGGACGCCCGAACAGCACCAGCGCTACCTTCCCGCCGCAGCCGAAGGCGCGACCAAGGGCGCCTTCTGCCTGACCGAGCCCGACAACGGCTCCGACGCCGCCAACCTCAAGACCCGCGCTGTCCGCGATGGCGACGACTACATCCTCAACGGGAACAAGGTCTACATCTCCGGCGGCACCGTCGCCGACTACCTGACGGTCTTCGCCCGCACCGGCGGTCCAGGCCCGAAGGGGATCAGCGCCTTCGTCGTCGACGCCCACGCCCCCGGTGTCCACATCGACCGGACCGACGACAAGATGGGCGTCCGCAGCGTGCCGACAGCCCACTTCAGCTTTCAGGATGTCCGCGTCCCCGCCGCGAACCTCCTCGGCGGCGTCGAAGGCAACGGTTTCAACCACGCGATGCTTACCTTAAATAGTATGCGTCCCACGGTCGGCGCCCGCGGCATCGGGCTCGCCGAAGGGTGCATCGCCTATGCCCTCGAATGGGCGCGGACGCGTCAGGCTTTCGGCAGCACCGTCGCGGATTTCGAGGCGATCCAGTTCATGTTCGCGGACATGGCGATCGAGGTGGAGGCGGCCCGGAACTTGGTCTACAAGGCGGCCTGGTTGGTCGACCAAGGCAAGTACTCGCGCGAGTACGCCCACAACCTCTCGATCGCAAAGGCGTTCGCGACCGAGATGGCGAACCGGGTGGCATCGAACGCGCTCCAAGTGCTCGGGGCGCAGGGGTACATGAAGGACCACCCGCTCGAACGCCACTACCGCGACGCCCGCCAGCTCATGATCGTTGAAGGCACGAGTCAGGTGCAGCGCGTCGTCATCAGCCGTGCAATGTTGGACCGCAATCTCGTCTACGGGTAGGCGGGGCCAGTCTGGTAGAATGCCCTGCAGGAGGCAGTGATGGTTGCCGCAGTCGCCACGCGCCGTATGACACTTGAGGAATTCGAACAGCTCGCCGATACCGCTGGATTGGAGTTGATCCATGGCGAACCCAAGGAGATGGCTGCCGTGAGTGAGAAGTCGTCGTGGCTCAACGGTCAGGTGTATGGCCATATCTGGCTGTGGTGTCGGACCGAAGGGCAGGGCTTGCCATTCCCCAACGACACCCTGATCGCCTGCTGGCCAGGCGCCCCCAACCATGCGCGCAAGCCCGATACGGTGTTTTATCGCCCAGGGCGTCTCCCGCGTAGCCGGAGCGAGCGCGGGGCGATCACGGTGGTCCCGGACCTTGTGGTCGAAGTGCTCTCTACCTACGACCAGGCCGGAGCCCTCCAAGAGAAGCTCAACGACTACCGTGAGGCGGGCGTCCCACTTATCTGGGTGATCTTCCCGGATACGCGGGATGCGTGGGTCTATCACGCGTCATCCTCGGATGCCCGATATGTTCCGCGCGATGGCGCCCTTGATGGCGAGGACGTCATGCCGGGGTTCCGGCTCCCACTGGAGGATCTCTTCGCGGGCGCCGGTACGGAGGCCGGTCGAAGCTGATCCCCGGCGAACACCGCGACGACCCGATCCTTCGGCCGACCGCGCGGCTCGTCGTCCTCGACGAGCGCGATCGAGTCCTCCTCTTCACGACGGACTTGCTCGACGACGAGACGGGCAAGCCCTTCTGGTTCCCGCCCGGCGGCGGCCTTGAACCCGGCGAAACCCACGAACAAGCTGCCGCCCGCGAGCTCTTCGAAGAGACAGCGATCCACGCCGCGATCGGCCCCTGGCTCTGGTATCGCGAACACACCTGGCGCTTCCGCGACCGCTGGATCCGCTCGCTGGAACGCTACTTCCTCGTCCGCGTGCCTGAGACGGAGCTCGACCGCGCCGCCTGGGATGAGGACCTGGAGATGCAGATCGTCACGGAGTTCCGTTGGTGGACGTTGGCGGAGATCCGCGCGGCCGCGGAAACCATGGTGCCCCGGGAACTGCCGCGGATCCTGGTGCCCCTTCTGGCTGGAGAACTGCCTCGCGAGCCGCTCACCGTCCACTGAACGCGTCGTGACCGGCAGGAAGCAGCAAGAAGACGTAAGCCACCGCATGTCGTCTTCTCGGAGAAGTAGATTGCCTTGTGAAGACCTCTTGACAGCGCCTTTTTTTCCGTTAGAACGAGTCCAAGAATTCCGGGACGGGGTGGATCCATGTTCTCGAGAAGAATGATGCCACTCAGGTTGTGCCTCATGGCAACAGTCCTTCTAGTCGTCACGTTGACCAGTGGACTGGGGTCGTACTTGGTCGCGCGCGGGTACAACGACTACGATACTACCTCCTGCCGATGGTCCTATAGCGGCGGAAGCTCATTCAGACCGAAGTACCGACTCGGTACTTACAATACCCCGACTGGTATCTATCTGACGGCGTACACGAACGCGAGGCAGAGTTGGAACGTTACTCAGACGCCTGTCCTATGGCAGCAGGTTACCTCGCAGTCCACGTTCCGGTGGGAGGCAGCCTATTTCGGTCTAGCCGGCAAACTCGGTTACTTTTTCCCCGGATCCTGTCCCAACAACATCTGGGCCGGAGGCGTCACTTCGCTTAATCGCTCTGAGCTCGAAGGACCTTGGCCGGATGACTGGTGGAAGCAGTACACTGCTACTCATGAACTCGGCCACATGTTGTCTCTCGGACATACTCAACCAAACCCAAACACGTTAGCTGCGGTCATGGCGGGCATCCCTAATCAGTCCCCTCCGTACGGTTGGAACTCACCTACTCCGGATGATCAGTGCGGAATTAACTCAATTTACACAAGCACCGTCTATCCCCCAACAACTCCATGTGGATACTAAGAGGTGGACGTCATGAAGGTGTGGCTACTGGCCGGCGCTGGTGCAGCTCTTTTGGGTGCCTTCACCGGCGCGTGCTTCGCAGGGACCGAAAACGGAGGGGACATTTCGGCTGGTGACTCGGCCACGCCCCGGGGGTCGGAAGGGCTCGTCATGGGATTCGCGACCCTTGAGGCGCAGGCTGGCGCAGCGCAGGAAATCGTCGTGGCCGCGTTCGTCTCCGGAAAGGACGCGACGGTCTCCGAAGGCACCGTCAAGCGGGTCGACCGAACCCAGGTCTTCTGGGTCGAGCGAGTGCTTAAGGGAGAGGCGTTCGCTGTGGGCGACTCCGTCGACGTCCTTCACACCGTCGAGTCAGCCGTCGAGGTCGGCGCAGGAAAAACGAGCACCAGTTTGAGTCCCGGACTCTCCGCCGTGCCTGGCGACCGTTTCGTGCTCTTCTTGCGAGCGGCCAACGTTGCTGGATTACCGACGTGGACGTTCGCGGGGCGCCCAGGCGTCGCCCGAATCGATGGAGAACGGCTTGCCTTCGAGCTGACACGTCCTGGGATGGTCACCTTCGGCACCCTTCCCGAAGTCGAACGGGCCGTGGCCGCTGGCGCCCTGCCTCCGGCGCCGCCAGTAGGCGGCGGTGCGTCCGTGGCGGCTCGCGGCCAAGCATTAGACACCTTGCTGGCCGAGCTCCCTCGCTTGAGGACGGCTGCGTCAGTCGAGGCGCGCCTCCAGGAGTTGGGCCTTGATGCCGCCTCGTTGCGCGATGCGCCGGCCCTCTGCCGCAAGATCGAGGGCGTGATCGCTGAAGAGACGGACCTCAAGGTGGACCTCGCCTGCGCCGAGTGAGCGCTGACCCTACGTTCCCGCCTCCGGTGGTACGCTCGATCCATGGATCGCGAAGGCGACGCAGGCCCCGAAGACCGCGAACACCGTCGCCGCGAGTATTCCGGCGCGGCCGGCACCCTTGGCCTCGCGGCCCTCATCGTGCTTGCCGTCGGCGCCGGGATTTGGTGGTTCGAGCTTCGGGCTCCCGGCGGCGGCAACTTCCGCACCGAGGGCTTTGGCGTCGTCGAACTCCCCGCCGCCGCCAACCCGACGGGCCAGCCGGCCGCCGCTCGCCTCGGCCGCGCCGTCCCGAATTTCCGCCTCCCGACGCTCGACGGCGGCGCGGTCACGCTCACCGACTACCGCGGCAAATGGATAGTGCTGAACTTCTGGGCCTCCTGGTGTGGGCCCTGCCGCGGCGAGACGCCAGACTTGCAGCACCTCTGGGAGCGCGCGGGCGGCCCCAACCTCGTCGTCGTCGGCGTGAACCAACAAGAGACGCCGGACGCCGTGCGGCGTTTTGTCGACGAGTTGCAGCCCGCCTACCCGATCCTGCTCGACCGTACGGGCGATGTCTCCGAGGCGTTTGCCGTCGGCAGCGGCCTCCCCGTCACGATGTTGATCGACCCGTCGGGCGTCCTCGTCCGCGTCTATCCTGGCCGCATCACCGCTGGCGAGCTCGAAGCGATCGAGACCGACTACCTGGCCGCATTGGCCGGGACGGGGCCGCTCGGCCGCCCCGCGGGACCGGGCTAAATGGCCGCGACCGGCGCCGCCGCCCCGACCGCGCTCGGCGGCTTCGACCCGTTTCGCTCGGTCTGGGCGCTGCTCTGCAACGCGAAGTTCGCCCTAACCCTGATCGGCGTCGCGGTCGTCATGTTGTTGGTCGCCGTCGTTGTCCCACAGATGCCGGCCCCAATGCGCGACAACCCGGCAGCGCGCTCCGCTTGGGTCGAGCTTCAACGAGAGGATCTCGGCCCCTTCGCCGGTGTTTTCGACCGGACGGGTCTCTTCGAGATCTACGTGGCCCCGTGGTTCACCGGCCTCTGGGTCCTGATCACCATCGCGGTGACGGTCTGCACCGTCAGCCGCCTGCGCCCGACACACCGTCTCGTGCGGGCGCCGCGTCGCGAGGTGCCCGACCGTTTCTTCGCGACCGCCCATCATCGGGCGGAATTTAGCCACGAACACGGCCCCGAGGCGGTAGCGACAGCCCTCCGGCGGCGGAGGTACCGCGTCGAGCAGGTCCGCCAGGCCGACGGCGCCACCCGGCTCTTCGCAGAACGCTTCTCCTGGAGCCTCTATGGGACTTTCGTGAGCCACTTGGCCCTGCTGATCTTTCTCGTCGGCGGGCTGCTGACGGCGTTTGCGGGCTTCCAGCGCACCCTGGCGCTCGCCGAAAGCAAGGCGGCGGCGCCGCTCTTCGATAACCCCGGTCCCGGCCAGATCTTCGTCACGATGGAGGACGCGCATCGCGGCATCGACGAAGACGGCAACATTGTGGACTTTCGCAGCGCCATCGAAGTCCGCCAGGGCGATGTCACGAAGCGCTGCACGGTCACCGTGAACGGGCCGTGCAACGCGTTCGGGTACAAGTTCCATCAGGCCGCTTTTTTCGATGACTTGGCGAAGCTCCGGATTGTGACCGGCGACGGCCGCGTCCTCTTCGATGACACGCTCGATTTCGAGAACGAAGTCGTCGCCGTCCCGCGGGTGCGCGTGCTCGACCCTGCCGGGCGCCTCCTCTTCGAAGGCGACATCCCCCAAGCTGGCACCGACCCCGGCGAGCTCACGAGCCGCGCCGATGATCAGGCGCTTGGCGTCCTGCGGTTCGCGCTCGCCGGAGGCGCGCTGGAGGCCGTCGAGGTCGTGAGTTGGCGGGTCGTCGACGGCGAGATCAGGCTCGCGTTCGATGCGGCGAGCCGCGCGGCCGGCCGCGTGCTGGCGCCCGGTGAAGCGGCGGCCTTCCCTGAATACCGCATCGAGCTGATCGAGGGCCGGAACATCCCCGCCATCACCGTCGGCGACCTGCCCGGCGCCGCCGAAGGCGCCCAGGTCGCGGTCCAAATGCCAACTCGCGGCGAGACGCGCTACCTGGCGGTCGCTGGGCTCGGGACCGAGGTCGTCGAGCTGCCGCGTGGCCAGGAGACGCCCGTCGGCTCCCTGCGCTTCACCTTCGGCGGGCAACTCGACGGCGCCGGGATCGACGTCCGCCGTGACCCAGGTGACACCTTTATCTGGGCCGCGGTCGGCCTCGCGATCGGGGGCCTCAGCATCACTTTCTATGTGCCGCGCCGCCGGGTCTGGGCGAAAGTCACGCCCGAGCGGACCTACCTCGCCGGCATCGCCGAAAAGCAGACGCGGCTCGGCCGTGAGCTGCGCCAACTCGGCGCCGAGTTGGGCGCCGCCGACGCCCTCAGCCCCGAAGACCTCGAAGACGACCGCTGAGCCGTTATGCTGAATCGGTGACCAAGCGACAGGCCGTCCACGACTGGATAGACGACCTTCCCGACGACGCCATTGAGCAGGTGGAGGCGTTGCTGGAGCAACTCCAGCGTGACCGCCTGAAGGAAGCGTTCGCGAACGCCCCGGAGGAAGACGAGGAGCTGACTCCGGCTGAGATGGCGGCCATCGAGCGCCGCGCAAATAGGACGACGGAGCCCGTCGCCATCCCCGATGGCGAGCTTGAGGACGCCATTCGGGCGCGACTCCGTGCCGATCGTTGACTGGTCGATTGACGCGCTCGCGGTGATCGAGCGCACTCGGCCGAAGGACGCCGAGCGCATTCGGGAGAACGTCCGCGACTTTGCGCGGACGGGACGCGGAGACGTTCGTAAGCTCACCGATAGCGATGAGTGGCGTCTTCGAAGCGGCAATTGGCGCGTGATACTTGCGCCTCGACCGGACGGTGCGTTTCGGGTCGAAGATGTGCGAAACCGCCGCGACGCCTACGAGGACCGACGCCGCCGTTCCGGCCGAGGGCCTCGAAGACGACCGCTGAGCCGTTACACTGAATCGGTGACCAAGCGACAGGCTGTCCACGAATGGATCGACGACCTCCCCGACGACGCCATCGAGCAGGTGGAAGCGTTCCTAGAGCAACTCCAGCGCGATCGCCTCAAGGAAGCGTTCGCCAACGCGCCGCTGGATGACGAGGAGCTGACGCCGGACGATGTCGCGGCTCTTGAAGTCGGACTGGCAGACCTTGCTGCGGGCCGAGTGGTAGCCGACGCCGACCTGGACGCCATTCTCGAAGAGAGAATCCGTGGCCATCGTTAGGTGGTCGATGCAGGCAGCCGAGGACCTGGCCGCGATTGGGCTCACGTGGCCGCGCGACATGGGCTCCATCGCGCGCGCGTGACGGTGAATGGCGAATCCGAGCCGGCGACTGGCGAGTCATGCTCAAGCCGATGGACGACGGGTCGTTCGAGGTGTCTCGCGTCCTGAACCGGCGCGACGCCTACGAGGATTGACCATCTGGCGCCGGTCGCGCGCGGCGACGGTCCTCGTACCGTTCACGCGTTGCGGTTGGCGCCGGCTCTCCCGCGTCCTTCGCTCGCGAAGTTGCCCGCTTGGCCCCCAGTGCCTCAAGTAGCGCTTGCGACGCAGCCGTGACCTGCGCCACCGCATCGTCGAAAGCCGCTGGGTTGGCTTTCGGCGGGGTGCGAAACCCGCTGATCTTGCGGACAAACTGGAGCGCCGCCGCCGCGACTTCTTCGTCGCTCGCGGGCCCCTCGGTCGTGCGGAGGACTTTGATGCTTCGGCACATGACGCGAGGCTAGCGTTTGGGGCCGCCTGCGAGCAAGCGGCCCCCACCCCGAGCTTCAGCTGCCGGCGCGGCTAGAAGGGCAGCCCCTTCGCGCCCGAGACGCCCTTGAGCGCCGCGATTTCGCCCGTGTGTTCGGCGATGTGGTAGGGCAGCAGCCCGACGAGCACGGCGCCTGCTGGCTGCTTGCCGAACGGGCCATCGACCTCGCGCTCGATCTCCGCGTCCGTCAGGTTCGCCACGCGCTCCTTGACCGCGGCCTGGAGCGCCTGGGTGAACTGGTTGAACTTCGCCAGGTCCAGCGTCAGGCCCGCAGCCCACTCGTCGGTCATCATCGGGCTTGCGGCCGGCGGGGTTCCGGTCTTCTCGGCCCAGCCGCCGGTGACGTAGATCGGCGCCTCGCCGAGGGCCATGCCGTGGAAGATCAGGTCCTCGTCGAAGACGAGGTGTGCGTAGATCGCGGCGATGCTCTGGATTTTGGCGCCGGGGATGCGCTGGTTGGCCATCTCTTGGGTGACGTCGGCCATCGTCTGGTTGAGGATGCCGTGGCTGATGTCGAGGGCAGCGTTGATGAGCGTGCGTGGGTCCATGGGTTGATCGTCCTCCGTGTTGGGCTAGGGCCGGTATCGTACTCGGCTCTCATCAGCAGTGACGCAGAGGCTTTACTGCGATCGACATTCCATACCGTGTGGCGGCTGATGTTGCTTGTTGCCTCAGCACGTATCGATCGATAGGTTCCGCGTCTCTGGAGGATCACGAGTTGACCGGATATGCTCCTTTCCTGCAATTGCTCCGCGATTGCCAGACGAGGTCGAAAGGAGGTTCCGTTGATGACGCCAGTGCAGGATCGAGTCCGCTTCGAGGTCACGGTGACCTTCCGTCAGAACACTGAAACCGGCCGATGGCTGGCCCAGACGCTCCAAACGGGACTGATCACTCTCGCGGATTCCCAGGAAGAGGCTGAGCGGCTGAATGGGCTCGCCAACGTGAAGCTCGTCCGCTGGTGGAAGTCTCAGGGCGAAGCTGTCCTGAGATCCGAACTCAAGGCTCGCCGCGTCCCGTTCGGGTTCGCGCTTCCAGGCGCCTCGGCGGTCCGTTCGTCCGCGGGATAGGGTTGGGCGGCACTGCTTGTGGCGTAACCCCGACATTGATGCGGCAGTAGGAGCCTTGAGGCAACTCGGTTTCCATGTCGGAGCTGAGGATGAGGATGGGTTTTTCTTGGTGACCCACCCCCAGCGACCTGGGCTCGCAACCGTCGTTCAAAACGTCGAGGATTTCGACCGGTTCGTGATCATCAACCTCCTACTCCACTCCGGTTTTGGGGAGGAACTCCCCAGGTTTTCTCGGCTCGCTGGTTGGTGGCAAGAACCGGACGAGCAACTCCAGTAGGACCGCGAGAGCGAGGCGATCCTACTCGAATCACGGTCGTAGTGATTACGCATCCGGGAATGCGAGCGGTTCGCCTGTCTCGATCAACGACTTCAGGCTGTTCAAAAGCGCAGCCCACCCTCCGGAGATGTGCGCCCATGTCTGGTTTTCTTCTTCGAATTGGTCGTGCGTGACGGTCAGCCGGCAGGTTGGGCCGAGTTGTTGGATCTCGTAGGTCACGCGCGACGGCGTTTCCTTGGCGAGCTCCGGGTCGTACATGAACCGCCAGGTGTGGGAGAGGCGGCGCGGCGGGTCGCATTCGAGGATCGTGCCGGCCATTGCGTCGCGCCCGTCGTCCATCCACATGTGGACTTCGCTGCCGGGCTCCCAGGTGGACGTAATGCGCGTCTCGTGAAAGTAGCGGTGCGTAAACGCTGGGTCGGTGATGCCCTGCCACACCTGTTCGGGCGTGGCGCGGATGAAGACGGAGTAGACGTAGACGGGCTTGGACATCGCAGGTCCCTCCAGGGTGTGCTTGAGGCCCGCGAGCGCTTCGGCCCGCGGGCGCGCGAACTGGCTGATCCAGCGGTCAGCGATCAGCTGGATCGGCACGGGGTTGAGGTAGTGGTGCTTTTCGCGGCCGACCTTCACGGTCGTGATCAGTCCAGCCGCCTCGAGCACATCGAGGTGTTTCATGACGCCGAAGCGCGTCATCTCCGGGAGCGCGGCGCAGAGCTCGCCGAGCGTCTGTCCGTCGCGCTCGCGCAGCTGGTCGAGGAGCAGGCGCCTGCTCGGGTCGGCCAATGCGCGAAACGCGGCTTCCACGTGTCGGAGAATAGGTGAGTTATTGGTCACCTGTCAAGACGGACGGGGCACTTGAACTGCCGCGCCCGCGACCCCAAGCTTCGCCCCATCACCCTCGCCCCGGAGCCACACCCATGCTCAGCTCCCACGACAACGAAACCCTCACGCGCACCAACGCCGGCACCCAAATGGGCGACCTGCTCCGCCGCTTCTGGCTCCCCGTCCTCCTCGCCCAGGAGCTCCCCGCGCCCGACTGCGACCCCGTCCGCGTCCACGTCTGCGGCGAAGAGTACGTCGCCTTCCGCGACACCTTCGGGCGCGTCGGCCTGCTCGATGCGCGCTGCCCCCACCGCCTTGCCGAGCTCTTCTGGGGCCGCAACGAAGAGGCCGGCCTCCGCTGCGTGTATCACGGCTGGAAGTTCGACATCGACGGCACCTGCCTCGACCTCCCGAGCGAGCCCGCCGAGTCCAACTTCAAGGACAAAGTCCGCATCGGTGCGTACCCCGCGCAAGAGTACGGCGGCCTGATCTGGGGCTACTTTGGCCCGCCGGACCAGCTCCCCGAGCTGCCCAAACTCGAATTCGGGCACGTGCCGCCGGAGCACCTCTGCGTCTCGAAGAAGCTGCAGGAGTGCAACTGGGCGCAGGCGGTCGAAGGCGCCATCGACACCGCACATTTCTCCTTCCTCCACATGCCGAAAGAGGTCGACGATTCCTCGCCCCAAATCGTGCGTTGGATGAAGAACGACGGGTCGCCGCGCTTCACGGTCATCCCACATGATGCCGGCTTCGTCATCGGCGGCGCCCGGACGACCGAAAGCGACGACCTCTACTGGCGGATCACCCAGTTCCTCGTCCCGAATCACAGCCTCGCGCCCGGTTCGATGGCACAAGACAACATGAACGGCCAAACGTGGGTGCCGATCGACGACCACCACTGCTGGATCTACTGCTACACCTGGAACCCGTGGCGCCCGATCACCGACACGGAACGCGCCCTCATGGGCGGCGGCTTTGGCATCCACTCCGAAGTCGACGCCAATTGGCGCCCGCTCCGCAACCGCGACAACGACTACCTGATTGACCGTCAGGCGCAGCGCACGACCAGCTTCACGGGAGTCAGGGGCATTTCCGAACAGGACGCCTACATCCAGGACAGCCAGGGTGCAATCGTCGACCGCACGAAGGAGCACCTCGGGACGACCGACATCGCGATCATCGAGTGGCGCAAGCTGATGCTGAAGCTCGCCCGCGACCTGCGCGAAGGGGACGAGCCGCCCTACGTGCGGCGGCCAGAGGCGTACTGGCTCCGCAGCGGCGGCGCCGTCGCGCCGTCATCGGTGCCGTTTGCGGACCTGGTCGCCGCGCGTACGAAGGTCGATTAGTCGAGCATGTGGGCCGTGGAGGGCACCCCGCGATGAACTAACGCAGTCCCCCAGCGCCAATCGCGACGACAGTGCTCGGGATCTCGTCGCCGAACGGCACCGTCGTCTCGCCCGCCACCGTCACGACAGTCAGCGTCCGCGCCTCGGGGTCGACGATCCACACCTCGCGCACACCGGCCTCGAAGTACGCCGGGAGCTTGTCGCGCCGGTCGTACCGGCGGGTCGAAGGCGGAGCGACTTCGACGACGAGGTCTGGCGCACCATCAACCCCACGTTCGGAAAGGATGTGGCTGCGAGCCTCGCTCACATACATCGCGTCGGGCTCGAACACCACGTCGTCGCTCAGGGTCACACCGAGGGGCGAGACTCCCGCCCAGCCGCCGTCGGAATCGGCGAACCTTCGCAGGGCAACTGCGAGGTCGAGCGTCGCGTCCTGATGTTTGCGAGAAGGCGAAGGCATGAGGACAAGCACTCCATGGAGGAGTTCGTAGCGCTCCGCCGTCTCTGGCATCGCCCACCAGTCCTCCGCCGTGAACGGGCGGCTGGGGTCGCCGTAGAGGTCCGGGGTCGCAGGCCGGGCCGGAGCTTGCATGACCATGGGACCACTCTACCACGCTCGTCTTGACCCAGCCGTTGCCCCCCAAGCCCCCGCGCGCTAGCGTCCGGACAACACCATCCGGAGCAACATTATGGACATGCACGAGTTCAACCAGCAGGTCATCGACGAATTCCGCGCCAACGGCGGGAAGGTTGGCGGCAACTTCGCCGGAGCGCCGATGCTGCTGCTCACAACCACGGGCGCGAAGAGCGGCGCGCAACGGGTCACTCCCCTCGTCCACACCCGCGACGGCGATAGCTTCGTGATTATCGCCTCGTTCGCCGGTGCGCCGAAACACCCGGCCTGGTTTCTCAACATCGAGGCCGACGCCAGCGTCACGGTCGAAGTCGGCGCGGAGAAGTTCCAGGCGAAGGCCGAGGTGCTCAAAGATGGCGCCGAGCGCGAGCGGCTGTACAAGGCGCAGGCCGCGCTCATGCCCAACTTCGATGAGTACCAACAGAAGACGACGCGCGTCATCCCGGTCGTCGTGCTCAAGCGTGCCTAACGCCTAGCCGCCGTACTTGACGCCGCACTCCTCGAGCGTGAGCACCTTGGCGTCCCGCTTGGAGACCGCGTTCACGACTTCGACGACCACGCAGCTGTGGTCGCCGAGGTCGACTTCGCCCCGGAACTCGGCCTCGACCCAGGCCGGCGCAGAGGTGATCACCGGCGAACCGTTCGGCGAGGTCTCGTACTCCTGGCCGTTGACGAGGTTGCCGTCGACCGTGGTGGGCTTGAAGAAGGCGAACGCGGCGCCCTTTTGGCCGCTTTCCAGAAAGGAGATGGCGCACTTGCCCGCGCCCTTGAGCGCCGGATAGAGCCCACTGTCCTTCTTTACGCCAACCGCGACCAACGGTGGCTTGAACGAGGTCTGCGTCACCCAGTTCACAGTGCCGCAGTGGATGTCGCCGCCGTTGTTCACGCCGAGCACGTAGAGCCCGTAGGGGATCATCAGCAGCGTGCTCTTCTTCGCGGCCTCGGCCTGTTCGTTCATCGGTGGAGTCCCCCTGGTAACCAGTTTGATGGACTCGCACTATACCGAGTGCCCGAAGCAGCGGCGCGCCCTAGCCTGGAATTCATGTCCGACCTCGCGGCCCTCGGTCTCGCCCAGTCCGCTTCGCTCCTGCTCGTCGCCCCGCCGGACGACGTCATGGCCGAAGCCGCGCGGATGCGCCCGCGGCCAAGCTCCGCCTCCAGCATCATGACCGCCGAGCCCGCCCAGGAGATCGTCTGGTGGCTCGCCCCAGAAGATCTCATGGCGGCTGCTGCCCAGAAGATCGCGTGGATGGTCGGCGTCTCCCACGGGCGCGTCTGGCTCGTGCTCGAAGAAGGCGACGCGCTCACGGCCCCGGGCCTCGCCCTGGAGGCCGCTCCGCCGGTCGAGGGCCGCACCGTGTTCGTCGTTCGCGGCGGGGGCTAACGGGCGGGCGTCGGCGTCGCGGCCGGACGGGGCGCTGGCGTCCCGCGAGCCGGAGTTGGCGTCGCCGCGGGTTGCTGCTTCGCTTTCTCGATGTCCGCACGGAGCGATGTGGCCTTCGCCGCCGTCTCAGGCCCGTGGGGAGCGAGCTTCAGCGCCTCCACGATCGCCGCCTCGGCGGCCGCGAAGTCGCGCCGCTGGATTTCGAGCGTCGCGAGCCAGAGCCAGTCGTGTGACAGCGGCTGGAAGTCGGCGAGAAACGCCCGTTGGCGAGCGGTCGTGGCGTCCAGGAGCTTCGCGTCGTTCGTCCCGACCGCGTACGCGCCTTCGATCCGCGGGACGAGCCGGCGGTAGTTCTCGACGAACGGAAGCCGGTCCGCCGCGGACCGTGCCTTCTCGACGTGCGCCAGGCTGAGCCCGCCTTCTTGGGCCACGGCGAAACTTCGCTCGGCCGTAATCGCGATGACCGCAAACCCAACCGCGGCGACCCCAACCGCACCCGCCACGCCCATCGCCCCGAACCGGATGCCTACCGGAAGGCCGGCTGGCTCGCGGCGCGGGATTGTTAGGCCGATCGTCGCGCCCGCCAGGACGGCGAAGACGCTGAAGTTCGCCAACGCCACCGGGTTGAGCGCGATCGCCGTGCCATAGCCCGCCATCCCGGCCGCGACGAACGCCAGCGTCATCGACCGTTCCTTCCGGGCGTGGTTGGCAACGAGCGTGAACGCGGCCAGGAAGAGCGAGGCGAGGGCCACCGTCCCGGCGGCGCCGAAGGCGACTATCGCTTCCAGCACGATGTTGTGCGGGCTCGTGACCGCCGGCTCCTGCCCGGTGCCCTTCACTTCCGTGAAGCGCGCCGCCCCGAGGTCGCCGGGCCGCTCGCGTTCGAAGGCCGCCACCATGCCCTCTTGGCCGATGCCGAAGAGCGGGTCGCTCGCGATCACCTCGATCGAACCCTCCCAGATGTCTGTGCGCGCCGCGTCGGAGGAGTCGGAACCCGTGTCGCCGACGCGGCCGAGGAGCTTCGAGGTCGATGGCCATGCGAGCAGGCCGCCAACGAGCAGCACGGCCGCCGTCGCCAGTGCGAGCCGCCCGAGCTTCGCGCGGGGCACTCCGCTGTACGCCGCGAGAGCAGCCAGCAAGATCAAGGCGAGCAGCCCGCCCGCAACCGCCGCCCGGCTGAGTGAATTGATGAGGATCTGCTCGATGACGGCTATCCCGGCCAGGAACGCGGCCGCCGGGACGTACGGCTGCCAGCGTGGCCCGACCTTCAGCGTCTTGGCCGCCGCCATCAGCCCAGGGATGAACGCGATGCCCAACATCCCGAAGGCCGCGACCTCATTCCGGTTGCCAAGGGTCGATGGCACAAGGTCGACGGTGCTCGCGGCGAAATCGACCGGGTCGACCCCCGCACGCTGTGAAAGCGCGTAGAGGCAGACGACTGCGACCGGGAGACAGCCCCATGCGAGCAGCTCCGTAAGGTCCTTCTCGCTCCGTATCAGCGTCATCGCCGCGATGAAGAGGACGAAGAACGCGACGTGTGTGAGGAAGCCCATCTGCGTGTTATAGGCGCCGAGGATCGCCTCGCGCCGGTCGTCGGCGAGGAGGTAGGCGACCACTTCGAACACGGCGAGCGCCGCGAGGCTCGCCAGGAACCAGGGCGAACGCGGCAGGCGCACGCCGTCGGATGCGAGCACCACGAGCAGCCCGCCCGCGAGTACGAAAAGCAGCGCCTGCTTCGGCACGACGAAGATGCTGATGAGCTCGGGGATCATGAAGACGGGGAGGCCGACCACAACCGCGGCCAAGCCCCAGAGACCCCACTTGCGGAACTGCGAGAAGTCGTAGTCCACGACGCCTTTGGGCGCATGTGTGGGCTGACGCGCGCTCATCTCACTCCCTCCCCGGACGCGGGCTTCGCCCGCACACTATCATGCGAGGCGCTACCGGCGGTGGCCCAAGGCCGAATCTCCGCTGTCGAAGGAGTTACCTGTGCCGCTGACGCGCGCCGAGATCGAAATCAAGCTCAACCGTGACCGCGCCTGGCTCGTCGAAACGTACAGCCGGCTGAGCGAGGCCGACCTCGTCCGTCCCGCGACGCCGAGCGAACACGACCCGGCGACGGAGTGGAACGCCAAGGACCACCTGGCGCACCTCTCGCTGATCGAGCTCAACTTCGTGCGGATGGTGCGCAGGCACCTCGCGGGCGACGCTAACCCCGTCAACCTCCGGGCTGACGACAGCGGACGGGAACGGTCGCGCGAGGAGATCATGCAAATGGTCCACGCCATGACCGAGGACTGGGCCCGCCAGCACCACGACAAGAGCCTGGCCGACGTGTTGGCGATCGGGCAGCGGGCCCGGGGCGAGACGTTGCAGCTGATGAGCGAGCTGAGCGACGCCCAGCTCGCCGAGACATTGCCGGGCGCGCCCTGGGCCGATGGCACGGTCGGCGGCGTCCTCGGCGTCAACGCCGACCACGGCCGGATGCACTGGCACTGGGTGAAAGAGGGCTTCCGCGCCAAAGGCCTGGATGTCCCGGAGTACGCGGAAGGGGGCTAAGCCAGCCGCGCGAGCCAGAGCCGGCGCACTCTATACTCCCCCCCGAATCCCGCGTGGAGCCTCTCCTATGCCCGGCACCGGCCCTCTCTCTGGCGTCAAAGTCATCGACCTCACCATGTGGATCCAGGGGCCGATTGCCTCGACCCTCCTCGCCGACCTCGGCGCCGATGTCATCAAGGTCGAAAAAGCCGGCGTCGGCGACCATGGGCGCAGCCTCCAAAGCGTCTACGGCGTCGATATGCGCCGCGGCGATTCGCCGCACCTGCTCTGGACCGTGTGCAACCGGAATAAGCGCGCGCTCGCCCTCGACCTCCGCCACGCGGACGCCCGTCCCGTGTTCGAAGCGCTCGTGCGGACGGCCGACGTCTTCGTGACGAACCTGATGATGGAGCCGCTCCTTCAGTTCGAAGCGCATGAGGAGGCGGTCCGCGCCCTCAACCCGAAGATCGTCTACGCGCGCGCCTCGGGCTTTGGCGAGCTCGGCCCCTGGGCGAACGACCCCTGCCAGGACACCCTCGGCATGGCGTATTCGGGCCTGCTCATGACCTGCTCGCCCGATGGCAAGCAGCCCTATTACCCGCCCGGCGCGATGAGCGATGTCCTCTCCGGCACGATGCTGGCTTTCGGCATCCTCGCCGCCCTGCGCGAGCGCGACCGCACGGGCACCGGTCAATACATCGGTACCTCACAGGTCCAGACCCTCATGTGGATGCAGACGCTGAACGTCGGCGCCGTCGCGAACCTCGGCCAACCCTTCGAATTCAGCGACCGCACGAACCCACCGAACCCAATGTTCAATACCTACCTCTGCGGCGACGGGCGCTGGATGGCGTTAGGGATGGCCGTGCAAGCGATGTGGCCCGTCTTCTGCGAACAGGTCGGCCGCGCCGACCTCGCCGCCGACCCCCGGTACGCCACGATGGACACCCGTCGCGCCAACGCCCGTGCCCTCGTCGACGAGCTCGACGCGATGTTCCGGATTCAGCCGCGGGAGTACTGGCTGGAACGGATGCGCGCAAAGGGCCTCTGGGTGGGGCCGATCAACCGGGTCGAGGACCTCCTCGCCGACGAACAGGTGCGCGCGAACGGCTACGTCCTCACGCTCGACAACGGCTGGGTGACGCCCGGGATGCCGTTCGCCCTCCGCGGCCATGCTCCCGCCACCGCCCCGGGCCCCGAACACGGCGCCGACACCGACGCCGTCCTCCGGGAGCTCGGCTTCGACGAGGGGGCCATCGGCCGGCTACGGGTTGGCGGGGCTATCTGGTGAGGGCGGCGTGACCACCGACAGGATTGACTAGAGTCGCAAGGTCCAATTTGGGGATCGCGTGAACAACACGGGTGGCCCGCACCACGACTCCGTCCTCAACCAACAGCTCAAAGTCTTCACCCAGGAAATGGTTCGGGTTCAGGATGGCGGACACGGTCTGCCGTTCCCAATTCCGAAGTACTAGCCCTGACGAAGGACCGGCGAAGTCGACCACTGCGGTCGGAGCTGCGAGAACCGGCAGCGAGCCATCGGTAGGCTGGAAGTAGCAGATGCTCCCGGACCCGGTCACGAACTTCAAAGTCGCCGAAATCGCCTCGGTTGGCCCACCCGCCGGGCGCGGCATCACGGGTTGGTACACGAACCTCTCGCCCTCGAAGGCCCTCTTCGCTTTGGTGGCGAGGTCGTCCAGTCGCTCGGGCGAGCCCAGCGGCTTCGAACTGAGCGAGTCGAACTCAAGCTTGTCTTTGCGTACCCAGCCCGTACCCAGCTGCTGACCTGACATACTCGGGTTCCCCTCGTTGGAGCGTCAGTTCTCGATACCCATGCGTCCCACGCTCCACTACCCCTGACACTCCCTTGTATTCTACAGAATCAGCGAGGATCCGGAAGGATTGATCGAGCTGCAACCACCCAATCTGCTGAGCGTGTCGCTGTCCGGGCGCGAGGAACGGTACCGTCAACTGACAACCATACGGGGTGGGCCGGCCGGCCTTATCTGAGTTCCGCGCGTCGAACAGCGTGAGGTCCAGTCGAACATCCATGGCCACTCCCAAGGCCTCCGCCTGCTGGTTCGTCACCAGGACCATGAGTGCGACCCGGCCCAACGGTCCGGGAGGTTGGACGTAGGCTCCGAGACTCGGTTGATCCTGAACGGGACAGAGGTAGGCCGACCTGTCCACCTCAAACAAGGGGGCCGCTACTGCGAGCGTATCGAACGCTGGCACATCAGAAGGCCACGCCAGGCCCGGAATCTGAACCAAGACATCCACTCGAAGGTGCGGCGCCCCTTTCAGCCTGATGTCCAGGCTGCGCTGCCGCTCGGCCTGCTCCAGCCCCTTCCCGACCGCCGCCAGCGCACCGACGCCCACTGCAGAGATGAGCACTCCGATGCAACTTGCAACCGCTGAGATGGCCGCCCAGTTGATCGGGCTTTGGACCTTCTGATTCGTAGTTTCGAATTCGTCGGTGAGCAACAGGAGGGCGGTCGCGGTCAGAGCAGCCGCTGCGCAGGCGAGCACTACGCCAGCCAAGGCACCCACTAGGACGAGTCGCAGGCCATTAGCCGATGCAATCCACCGCCACATTGTGGGGCCGAGGATACTGCCGGACCTGGGCGGCCCGCACCCTATCTGGGTGAGTCTCCACCACCCCTCGCGGCCTCTCGTCTACAATGCCCCCACTTCCTCCAGGAGCCCTCCCGTGAAGCTCGGACTCGCCCTCGGTTACTCCGGCGCCGAAATGCGCCTCCCCATCGAACGCGTCCTCCTCGCCGAGAAGCTCGGCTACGACTCCGTTTGGACCGCCGAAGCCTACGGCTCCGACGCCATCTCGCCCCTTGCCTACATCGCGGCGTTGACCAAGCGCATCCGCCTCGGGACCGGCATCATCCAGCTCGCCGCTCGCACGCCCGCCGCCACCGCCATGGCCGTCCAGACGGTCGACGCGCTCGCCGGCGGCAACCGGTTCATCGCCGGGCTCGGGGTTTCCGGCCCGCAGATCGTCGAAGGGTGGTATGGCCAGCCCTGGGGCAAGCCCAACGCCCGCATCCGCGACTACGTCGCGATAATGCAGAAGGTGTTCGAGCGCAAAGAGCCTGTCAGCCACGCTGGGAAGGAGATCTCCCTCCCCTACACCGGCGAAGGCGCGATGGGCATCGGCAAGCCCCTCAAGTCCATCCTCCACACCAACCCAAGCCTTCCGATTTGGCTCGGCACCGGTACCGAAGCGAACGTCAAGATGACCGCCGAGATCGCGGATGGCTGGCTGCCGCTCGGCTTTGTCCCCGGCTCGATGAAGCTCTTCGCGCCCTGGCTCGAAGAGGGGTTCAAGCGCGCTGGCGGTGGCAAGAGCCTGAAGGACTTCGAGATCCAGGGCTCCGTCCAGGTCCACATCGCCGATGACCCACGCGAGGGCTTCCGCAAGATGAAGCCCGGCATCGCGCTCTACGTCGGCGGCATGGGCCACCGCAACAAGAACTTCCACAACGACACCATGGTCCGCCGCGGCTACGGCGACGCCGCCAAGGCGATCCAAGAGCTCTTCCTTTCGGGCCGCAAGGCAGAGGCGATGGAGGCGGTGCCCGACGAGTATTGCGACGAGATGTCGCTCTGCGGGACACCGTCACGCATCCGCGAGAAGTACAAGGCATGGGCCGATTCCGGCGCCACCGGGCTCACCATCAGTACCCAGCAGGACGAGGCGATCGAGCTCATGGCCGACATCACCGGCTCGGCCAAGGGCGGCCGCGACTGATGGAGGCGTTCGAGGCGATCCTCGGGAAGCGCGACACCCGCGCCTACGCCACCACGCCGCTCCCCGAGGACGCCGTCCGCCGCATCCTCCAAGCGGGGCGGATGGCCGGGAGTGCGAAGGCGCTCGAGCCCGTGCGCGCCGTCGCCGTGCGGGAGAGAGCGCAGCTGGCGGCTCTGGCGGCCTGCGGGAACTTCACACCGCATGTGCCGGGCGCGGCCCTCGCGGTCGCGCTTGTCCTCGTGCCCGAAGAAGGCATGCCGCCGGACGAGTTCGCGCCCTGGCGCGGCCCATTCGACGCAGGCCGCGCCGCGCAAAACATGATGCTCGCCGCCTGGGAGCTCGGCGTCACCAGTTGCCCCTTCACCGTGCACCAGCACGAACAAGCGCGGGAAGTGCTCGGCCTCCCGCCCGGACACCGGGTGATCAACGCCGTCGCCTTTGGCTATCCCGACCCCGCCGGCCGCGACCCCATGCGTGGCGCCCGCCCGCGGATGCCGCTCGAGGACTACGTCCACTGGGAGCGCTGGTAGCGTCGCGCGCTTCGACGTGCGCTACGATAGAGGCTGGAGGCTGAGCCCGTGGTTACCATTCTCGCGAGTCGTGAGCCTGTCACCGACGATTGCATCGACCTCGAAAACGACGCCGGGTGGGAGTTCGTGGATGGCGAGCTCAAGGAGCGCAACGTGAGCTTCGATTCGAGTGTTTGTGGCGCAGCGTTCCTCGGGGCCTGGTACCGGCTCGGCGTGGCCCCGGCCCTGGCGACCGTGGCGGGCAGCGACCTCGGCTACAAGCTCTGGCCAGCTCACCCGCGAAAGGTCCGCAAGGCCGACGCCAGCCTCGTGCTCAACGCGCGCGTCCCATCCGGCCCGGCGTCCTACCTCACCCTGCCCCCGGACATCGCCGTCGAGGCTGTGTCGCCGAATGACACGCTCTCCGAAGTGGTCCTCAAGGTCGAAGAATGGCTCGCGGCCGGCGTCAGGGTCGTCTGGGTCGCGATCCCCGAGTCGCGCCAAGTCCACGTCTATCGCAGCGATGCCCACCCCGCCATCCTCACCGCCGAAGACGACCTCGAAGTGCCTGATATCCTCCCGGGCTTTCGCGTCTCCGTCGCCAGCCTCTTTCCTGCCTGGCGCGGCCCGGCCGCTGGCGCGTAGACCGCCTCGCGCCACCGAAGCGAACGCCCGCTACACTCCGGATTGCGACCACTACGGCGCCTGCAGGAGGAACCGTCCACGCCATGAAGGCCATGATCTACCACGGCCCCCACCAGACCCTCACCCTCGAAAACATCGACATCGACAAGCCCGGCCCCCACGAGGTCATCGTCAAGACCGCCGCGACGGGCGTCTGCCATTCCGACCTCCACTTTGTGGACGGCCTCTACCCATACCCCGCCCCCGCGATCCTCGGCCACGAAGCCGCCGGTGTCGTCACCGAGGTCGGTTCGCTCGTCAACTACGTCAAGCCCGGCGACCACGTCATCTGCTGCCTTTCGGTGTTCTGCGGCACCTGCAACTTCTGCCTCAGCGGCCGCCCGAACCTCTGCCAGGACCCCTCGCGCGCCCGCGGCCCGCAAGAAAAGCCGAAATACAGCTGGAACGGCTCGCCCGTCTTCCAGTTTCTCAACATCTCGAGCTATGCCGAGTACATGAACGTCCACGAAAACGCCGTCGTGAAGATCCGCGAGGACATGCCGCTCGATAAGGCGGCGCTCATCGGCTGTGGCGTCATGACCGGCACCGGCGCCGTGCTCAACACCGCCCGCGTCCCCGCCGGCTCGACCGTCGCGATCTTTGGCTGCGGCGGTGTCGGCCTCTCCGCCGTCCAAGGCGCGCGCATCGCCGGCGCGGGCATGGTCATCGCCGTCGACATGGTCGAATCGAAGCTCGCCACTGCGCGCACGATGGGCGCGACCCACGTTGTCGACGCCTCGAGTGGCGACCCAGTCGCGAAAATCCGCGAAATCACAGGCGGCGGTGTCGAGTTCTCCTTCGAGGCCATCGGCAACAAGCGCGCCGCGGAGCAAGCCTTCGAGAGCCTCCAGGTCGGGGGCACCGCGACGATCATCGGGATGATCCCCGTCGGCCAGAAGGTCGAGCTCGACGGCACGAGCTTTCTCTTCGAAAAGAAGGTCCAGGGCTCGAGCATGGGCTCGAACGTCTTCCGCCGCGACATGCCGCGCTATGTGGACTTCTACATGCGCGGCCTGCTCGACCTCGACGGCATGATCACCAAGACCGGCCGCCTCGAAGACGTGAACGAGGCCTTCCGCGCGATGAAGGCCGGCGAGGTCGCCCGCACCGTCCTTATTCCTTAGGGACCGCCCCACCGAGTGGGTTCGACCCGATCCGCAACTCGGCAACGACCTCGCCTTCGGCGAGGTCGTTGTCGATCACGCGGTCGAGGTTCTTGGGCGTGAGGCCGGCGTACCACGTGCCTTCCGGGTAGACGACTGCGACCGGCCCGTCCTTGCAGACGCGCAGGCAGCCGACCTTCGTCCGGTAGATGCGGCCCGCGTCTCCCGAGCCGTTGAGTTGCGCGACGCGCTTCTTCAGGTGCGCCCAGGCGGCGGCCCCTTCCTTCTCGCTACAACAGTCGGGCCCGATGCAGAGGAGGATGTGGCGTTCGTAGCTACCGACCCCGCGGCGCTTGGCTTCGGCTTTGGCGTCGTTGAGGTTGGACATCGGGTGGCTCCTGCTGGTTGGTCCGCCACAGCATACCGCCACAGCGTTCAGGCCAGCACCAGCGTGAACGCCTCGTCGACCAAACGATGCACCTCTTCGTCGGCCAAGCTCGTCACCCGGCCGTCGTCGAATTCCGCGAGGACGCGGTCGAGGATGCGCGTCAGGCGCGCGTCCCGCTTGTCGAGGCCCGCGGCCTCGGCCGGACGATGCTTCTGCATCCACATCAGCAGCCCCGCTGCCCCGGATTTGTCGGTGATCGCCACACCCGGCGGCCGGTTCAGCAGCCGCGTCGTGTCGAACGGGTTGTAGATCTCTTCGTCCTTGATCAACCCATCCGCGTGGATCCCCGCGCGCGTGACATTGAAGTTGTCGCCGACGAACGGCAGACGCTGGTCGATCGGCTCGCCGATTTCGCGGTAGTAGTCCGCGATTTCGCTGATCACGGTCGTGTCGATCCCGTGCGCTTCGCCAGTGAGGCCGATTAACCAAAAGACGAGCGCCTCGATCGGCGTGTTTCCGCTGCGCTCGCCGATCCCGAGCAGCGTCCCGTTGTTCGAAGAGGCCCCATAGAGCCAGGCAGCGACCGCGTTCGGGATGATCGCGTTCAGGTCGTTCTGACCGTGAAACTCGAGCGCCTCGGAGGGGACGCCGCCTTCCGTGTGGAGCAGATGCGTGAGCCGCGGGATGCCGCGTGGCAGCGCCGCGTGCGGGTCCGGGACGCCGACGCCCATCGTGTCGGGATAGCGGACTTTGACCTGGATCCCCGCCCGCCGGCCCCGCTCCATCAGCTCGCGGACGAACGGCAGGACGACGCCGTAGAAGTCGGCCCGGGTGCTGTCTTCGATGTGGCAGCGCGGCACGACGCCGTCGGCGAGGGCCGCGTCGACCACTTCGAGGTACGAGGCGACCACCTTCTCGCGGGTGGAGCCGAGCTTCTTGAAGATGTGGTAGTCCGAGAGCGACGTCAGGATGCCCGTCTCGGCGAGGCCAGCGCTGCGCACCAACTGGTAGTCCGCCATCGTCCCGCGGATCCACCCCGTGACTTCGGGGAAGGTGAAGCCGAGCTCCTGGCAGCGTTCGACGGCTTCGCGGTCCTTCTTTGTATACAGAAAGAACTCGCTCTGGCGGACCATCCCGTTCGGCCCCCCGAGGCGATGGAGGAGGGAGTAGAGCTTCACGATCTGCTCGACCGTGTACGGTGCGCGGCTCTGTTGACCGTCACGGAAGGTCGTGTCGGTGATCCAGATGCGGTCTGGCGGGCTCAGCGGCACTGGGGTGCGCTCGAACTGGACGAGCGGGGGCAGCGAGTAGGGGAAGGCGTCGCGGAAATAGTCAGGGCCTTCGACCGAGCGGTGGCTTGCGGGGTCTGCGAAGCTGAGCCATGGAGCGCTCATCGGGCTTCCTCCGTGTTTGTATACAATCATCGTCCCATAGCCTGGGGCGATCGCCAACAACATTCTTCCTATGGGAGAGGGCTCTGCTATCCGTGACGCGCCGAGCCCGAACCACAGGACCGCGACGTCAGGAGCGGGCGTCGTGACGACACCGGAAGCGCCTGCGCCGAGTCTCGGGACGATGTCGGCTGGGTGCGTGACGGCCTTGGCGCTACCTTCGGGCAAGCCATCGAGTCGCTGACTCAGGGCGCGGGCGAACAAACCTGAAGCCGGTTGCCGAACGGGTCGTAAAGGTTCGCGAAGGTCACGAACCCCGGGAAGACAACAGGGTCGTCACAGCGCACGCCGCGGGCGCGCAGCGTGTCCACGGCCGAGACGCAGTCGTCAACATTGAGGACCACGGTCGTGGCGTGACTCGCATCCCACGACCCTTCAGCCTGCGTGACCGAGAGGTTTCCCGGCCCGCCCGTCGCGAACTCGATCCAGCCAGCTTCGGCCAGGTCGTAGACGGGTTCTCCCAGCCCGAGCGTGTCGCGGTAGAATCTCCGCGCTTTATCGAGGTCGGGGACTGAGAGAGAGACGACGTTGATCCCATGGAACGGGCTGGTCGGTGGCATGGCAGGCTGAGCGTATCCAGTCTGCGCCAGTGATGGAAGCGAAGCCCAGCCAGCGAGTATGCTGACCACGATGCCAGCGCTCCCCGCCACCTATCCCCTTGAGTCCGGCATGCGTCTCAGCCGCGCGGAGTTTCACGCGCTTTACCTCGCGCACCCCGAAATTAAGAAGGCCGAGCTGATCGATGGAGTCGTCTACGTGCCGTCGCCAGTAAGCAAGAATCACGGTCCGCAGCACCTCCAGCTCGCAACATGGCTAGGAGCCTACATAGATAACCGTCCGGAAGTCCTCGGTGCGGACAACATCACTACCATCCTCCCCGGCGATAACGAGGTCCAGCCCGATTGCTGCCTCTGGTACCAGGGCGGCCAGGCCCAGTACGGCGACGACGACTACCTCCACGGCGCGCCTGACTTCGTCGCCGAGGTCACGGCGACTTCGCGGCAGTACGACCTCGGCGTCAAGAAGGAACTCTACCGGCGGGCTGGCGTGCGCGAGTACTTCGTCTGGCAAACCCTCCCTGGCCGGATCGACTGGTGGGCCCTCGAAAACGGCGACTACGTCCCCCTGACGCCGGGCGCAGACGGCCTCATCGAGAGCCGCGCTTTTCCCGGCCTCCGCCTCGACGCCGCGCGCCTTGCCAGCGGCGACACGAGCAGGTACCTCCGCGACCTCGCGAATGACCCTTCGTGATCAACTCGCCAGAAACGCCCTCAGCGCCGCGATGAACCGCTCCGGCTGGTCCATCGGCACCGGATGGCCAGCGCCCTGGATCTCGACCGCGCTCCCCCGTGGCAGCTTCGCCAGCATCCGCTCGACCAACTCCGGCGAGAGGATGTCGCTGGTTTGGCCCCGGACCACAAGCGCCGGACACGGGATCCGCTCCAGACACTCCCACAAGTACGGCTGCTCCGGAACCGCCGCGCGGCCCGTTATCGCGAAGAGGCCAGGGTCGTACTTGTAGCGCAGCCGTCCGTCCTCACCGCGTCGAAGGGCGTGTGGGATGCCCGCGCGCGCCCGCCGCTGGACCGCCGGGTCGTCCGGGCGTCGCGACGCCTACGATGCCCCTTCGACGACAGTAGTCGTCGACGACATAGCGTCGAAGGGGCGCGGCAGGATACGGCTGGGCGCCAACTTTACGTTGGCTAGGTGGTCCCCAGCGCGTGCGATTTCACGAAGGCGCCCATCCTCGCGACCGCCTCGGCGCTTTCCGGCAGGTGCGGCGCGATCACGGGGAAGACGTGGATCTGCCCCTCATAGGGCTCGAATGTGCAGGAAACGCCTGCTTTCGCGGCCGCTTCCGCCATCCGCGCGGAGTCGTCGTAGAGCACTTCGAACGTGCCGCACTGGATCAGCAGCGGCGGGAAGCCGGTGATGTCGCCGAGCAGGGGCGAGGCGAACGCCTCCTTCGCCTGGTCGCGCGTCACGTACTGGTTGGCGAACCACTGGAGCGCCATCCCCGTGAGCAACGGGTCGACATCCGCTCGCGCCATCATCGACGCGCCAGAGTTCGTCAGGTCGGTCCAGGGAGAGATGCCGATCGCGCAGCTCGGCATCGGCAGGCCGCGGTCCTTTATCTGGTGGAGGACTGAGAAGGCGATCCCGCCGCCCGCCGAATCGCCAGCGATGGCGATGTTGCCAGGCGCAAACCCGGATTCGACGAGCGCCTGATAGGCGAAGACGCCGTCGGTTGCGGCCGCCGGATACGGATTCTCCGGCGCGAGCCGGTAGTCCACGCTCAGCACACGCGCGCCCGTCGCCGCGCTCAGACGGCTGCAGAACTGGCGGTGCCCGGGGGAATTGCCCATCACGTATCCGCCGCCATGGAAGTAGAGCACGATCCGGTGCTCTTCGGCGCCGGGGGCGTTGATAAACTCGCCCGGCACGCCTCCGGAGACAGTCGCCGCCGTGACGGTGCCTTCGACCAGCGGCGGGGCGCCTTCGGCTGGCGCGGTCCGCGCGCGGACGGCCTCGACGCTCAGTGCGCCGAGCCCGCCCTGGGACTTGATCAGTTCAACGAGGGCAACGGATTCCTGACTGGGCATGGGGATGTGGTCCTTTCTCGGGTGAGTGGCGGCGTGGCGTTCGCCCGCGCAGTCCTGAGACGCGCGGGCTGCCCACGGATTACGCGGGCACGGACATCTTGGACTTGACGAACGCGCCGATGCTCGCAAGCGCGGCCACCGCCTCCGGAAGGCTGGGCCCGAACTGCTGGAAGACGTGGATTTGGCCTTCGTAGGGCTCGAACATGCTTTCGACGCCGGCCCGCTGGGCGATGTTGTGGAAGCTCGCCGCGTCGTCATGGAGGATCTCGAACGTCCCGACTTGGACGAGCAACGGTGGGAGGCCGGAGAGGTCTGCGTAGAGGGGCGAGATCATCGGTTGCGTCCGGCCTGCGCCAGCGGTGTAGGAGGCCGCCATGTTCTCGATCGCGTCCTTCGTGACGATCGGGTCCTGCGCGGCCCGCTCGCTGATGGAGGCGCCCGACATCGTCAGGTCGACCCATGGGGAAAGCAGGAACGCGCACGACGGCATCGGCAGTCCGCGGCTCTTGATTGAGAGGAGCAGCGCCGCCGTCAGCCCTCCACCGGCCGAATCGCCGCCGATCGCCAGCAGCGACGGCGCGTAGCCGGATTCGACGAGCGACTGGTAGGCGAAGGTCGCGTCTTCGACCGCCGCCGGATACGGGTTCTCTGGCGCAAGGCGGTAGTCGACGGTGAGGACGCGCGCGCCGGTCGCCTCGCTGACCCGGCTGGCAAGCTCGCGGTGTGTCTCGCAAGAACCGATGACGTAGCCGCCGCCGTGGAGGTACACGACCATGCGTGAGCTATCGGCCCCCGGCGCGGCGACGATTTCGCAGGGGACGCCGCCGGAGGTCGTCGCCTCGACGGTCGTCCCTGCGACGAGCGCGTTCGCGGCTGTCATCGCGACGTAGCCGGCACGCTGTTCGGCGAGCGAGGGTGTCGTGGCGGGCCGCGGTTGGCTCGTCAGCATCTGGATGAGCATCTGGGACTCTTGGCTGGCCATAGCGGCCTCCTCGCGAGCGTGGCCTGCATTCCACCACGCCTGGCGGAGGAAGGGAAGGTACCGAAGTGGACCCGCTGCGGCGCGGTTAAGCTACGGCGCGCCGTTGGTGCGCTTTCGCATCGTCACCTCCACCCAAACGGGCGTCCTGACCACCGCGACCTCCGCCTCTCCCCGCAGCAGATCCGTCACGTCTACCCGGCGATGCTCGTCCCAGATCACGAAGCGGCCGCCGTCTTCGCTGAGGTTCCAGCGATGGAGCCCCGTCCCTCCGCGGTCCTCCGCTTCGTCCGGGTGGTGCTGAAGGAAGATGATCCCACCGGGCTTCGTCACGGCAACCATCGCCAAGACGATAGCGACCGGGTCTTCCGCATGGTCCAGGCTGTTGCGCGCGTGAGCGAAGTCAAAGGCCGCCGGCCCGAAGGCGCGGGAAAGGTCCTCACCAGCGATGGCCCGTGTCGGCACCGCCGGGCGCAGGCGAAGGAGCCACAGCACGGCGTTGTAGGGCCGCGCTAACGGGTCCGTGGCGACGATGGTCAGCGTTCGGGTTGCGTGCCCCGCCCCGAGGACGCTGAACGGCCCGCTCCCCACGTCGATCACGCGAATGGGGCCGGCCGGAAGCTCATCGAGGAGCGGCGTGAGGTGGCTCGGAAACGGCGTCGCGGTGTCGAGCCGCGGCGCGTACCAGGGCGCCCGGCGCCGTAGGAATCGCGCCCGCACCACCGCCCGTGTCCACCACGCCCACTCCAGGACGAGGCCCGCCTTGCGCGATCGCCCAGCTAGCGCCAGGGTGCGGGCCTTCCAGCCAGTGACTTCGTGGCGGTGGGCATGCGGCACGTGGCGACAGTAGAAGCGGTGCCCGGTTCGCGCAATGCGACGGCCCGATGGTCTGCGCGTCCAGGCCCGGCCGAGGATTCCAACGGAAACATCCAGCACCGACAATCATGACCATGCAGCTCGTCACGGCTTCCGAGGCCCTTGCCCACGTTCGTCCCGGCCAACGCGTCTACCTCCACGGCGGTGCGGCAACGCCGCTCGCGCTCGTCGAAGCCCTCGCCGCACGAGCACCCGCCCTCCACGACGTGGAGCTGGTCCACCTCCACACCGAGGCCCCAGCCCCCTATGTCGCGCCCGAGTTCGCCGGCCACATCCGGCACAACGCGCTCTTCATCGGGCCGAACACCCGCGCGGCTGTGGCCGCCGGCGATGCCGACTACACGCCTGTGTTCCTCTCCGAGATCCCCTCGCTCTTCGAACCGGGCGGCGCGCTCCCGCTCGATGTCGCGCTCATCCAGGTCTCTCCGCCCGACGCCACTGGCCATTGCTCGCTCGGCGTCTCGGTCGATGTCGCCCTCTCGGCCCTTCGGCACGCCAAGACGGTCATCGCCCAGGTCAATCCGGAGATGCCTTGGACGCACGGGCCTCCCATCCGCGTGGAGGACATCGACTTCGCCGTCGAGGCGGCGCGCCCGCTACCAGAACACCACTCCCCTCCCCTCACGGACGAAATGCGCGCCATCGGGCGCGCCGTCGCGGCGCTCGTCCCGGATGGGGCGACCCTTCAGCTCGGGATCGGAGGGATCCCCAACGCCGTCCTCGCCGAGCTCGGCGGACATCGCGACCTCGGCGTCCACACCGAAATGTTCAGCGACGGCCTCCTGCCGCTGATCGAGTCCGGCGTCGTCAACGGGTCCCGGAAGTCGCTGCACCGGGGCAAGGTGGCGAGCGCCTTCGTGATCGGTTCGCGTGACCTCTACCGCTTCATCGACCACTACCCGGACCTCGAAATGATGCCCGTGGAGTACACGAACAACGTGGAAGTGATCGCGCTTCACGCCCGCATGGTGGCCGTGAACGCCGCCCTAAGCGTCGACCTCACCGGCCAGGTCGCGGCTGATTCCTTGGGGACGCGCCTGTATAGCGGGATCGGTGGGCAGGTCGATTTCATTCGGGGCGCTGCGCGGTCGCGCGGCGGCGTCCCGGTCATCGCCCTCCCCTCTACCGCGGCGGGAGGCACGATCAGCCGAATCTGCGCGATGCTCGAACCGGGCACCGGCGTCGTCACCACGCGCGGCGACGTCCATTGGGTCGTCACTGAGCACGGGGCCGCGAATCTCCATGGCCGGACGATCCGCGAGCGCGCCCGGATGCTCATCGACCTTGCGCATCCCGATTTCCGGGCCGGCCTCGAAGCCGAGGCCGGCCGGCTCGGGTATCTCGGGCGCCGCGCTGGCTGACGCTACGCCATATTCGGGCCGACGAAGAGCACCGGCATCGTCGCTGCCCGAAGGATCGCTTCGTGGTTGGTCCCAAGGATCGCGGCGCCCCGGCCGTGATGCCGCGTGGCCATCACGATCGAGTCCGCTTCGACCGCCTTCGCGTAGTCGACGATGGCGGCGTTCACGTCGCTCGCCGTCTTCACTTCGAGCGTGACGGGCAGCCCAGCGAAGTGGCGGCTGACCACGTCCTTCAGGTAGTCCTCACGCTCGGTGCGGGCCCGGACCAAGGCCTGCGTGCGGTCTTCTTTGGCCTGCGGGAGCGGCGAACCCACGCCGAGCGTTTGGCCGCTCGGTGTCCCAGCCGGCGTCAGGACCACTTCCGTGGAGGGCGCCTCGAAGGTCTCGTGGATCCGGTCCGGGTGCATGACGGTCAGGAGGTGGACTCGGACGTCATAACGCCGTGCCCAATCGCTGATCGCGCTCGCCCCTCGTTCGCTTTGCTTCGACCCATCCAATGCGACTACGACGCGCATCTCGTGCCACCTTCCCAACATGCGGGATGGCTCAATCCTGGCCGACGAGCCAGGCTACGTCGTGGGCCAGGCGGCTCATTCACGCGGCCCTTTTGCCCCCAGTGTTTAGGGGGCCTGCTGGATGTCGATGATCAGCCGCGGCGGGCTCTGAAGCTCGGTTACCCGGAAGGGCATCTTCGCCGCCACGCCGAACGCCAACTGGACTGCGCCGAAGTCCTGGCAGGTGAGCTTGGACTCGCGCAGCGTGCCGTCGGCCTTGACGTCGGTCCGGATCGCGCGGCTGGCCTCGCCGCCGGAACTGCCGAGCCCCGTCTCGGTCAGGCGTAGGACGAGGAACGCCTCGCCATCGAGCTTTACCAAGGGTGGTGTTGGGGTGGGCGTTGGCGTTGGCGTGCGCGTCGGGGTCGGCGTCCGCGTGGGCGTCGCTGTCGGAGTCGTGGACCCAGACGGCGTGCCAGCGGCCGCAGTTGTCGGCGCGGCGGTGGGCGTCGCCTTGGTTGAGGTCGGCGTCGGCGTCGTCACAACTGGCGCGACGCAGCCAAACGTCCGGTCGGCGTACGCGAGGCGATACGACGGAAGGCCTGGTTCCGGCGCCAACTCGATCACGATCCGGTCAAAGCCGTCCTCGGCGCCGAACGCGATCCGCGTCACCGACGCCTGGTCGGGGAGCTTCACCGTGCGTTCGATCGGGGCGACGCCACCCGCGAAGGGCTCCGCCGTCGCCTGTGGACGCGGTGTGGGGGTCGGGCTGGCGGGCGCTGGCGTCGGCGTCGGGGTTGGCGTCGAATCCAGCGGCACCGAGCGCGTTAGCGCCGGCGGTGGCGTCGGCTCGGCCTCGGCCGCGCTCTGGCCCGACTCCTCGGTCAGTACGAGCATGGCGATCACCATGCCGACGAGCGGCAGCGCGCCTCCGAGCGCGAGCAGGATCTTCCGCGGAGTAGAAAGTCCCATCACCGATCAGATCGGCACAATCCCGCCGGGTGGACAGGGGGTGGCGGCCGATCTTCACTGTTAGACGCGGTATGGGTGTGGGCCAAAGTCCGCTTCGTAATACGGTGTGATGTGCGTCCCCGGCCGGACGACCGCGTCGACCGCCTCGCGGTCCTCGGCGGTCACCGACACGTCGATCGCCAGGAGGTTGTCTTCGAGTTGCTCCATGGTCCGCGGCCCGATGATCGGGCTCGTCACGCCCGGCTGCGCGGCGCACCAGGCCAACGCGAACTGCGAGAGCGTCGCTCCCTTCGCCTTCGCGAGGTCTTCGAGCGGCTCAATCGCGTCGAACAGCGTCTCCGTCCAGCGGCGGCGGTACACCGGGTTGTTCCGGAAGCCGGCCCAGCGCGAGTCCTCCGGTGGCTCTTCGCCGCGCTTGTACTTCCCCGTGAGCAGGCCGCCCGCCAGCGGGCTCCACGGGATGATCCCGAAGCCATACGTCTGGGCCATCGGGATCAGCTCGCGCTCGATCCGGCGGTCCAGCAGGTGGTAGGGCGGCTGGTCGCAAATGAACCGGTTGAGGCCGTACTCCTTGGAGACCCAGAGCGATTCGACGAGCTGCCAGGCCGCATACGTGCTGGTGCCGATGTAGCGGACTTTGCCGCTCCGCACGAGGTCATCGAGCGCGCGGAGCGTCTCGTCGATCGGCGTGCCTGGCTCCGGCCGGTGGATCTGGTAGAGGTCGATGTAGTCGGTCTTGAGGCGGCGAAGGCTGTCTTCGCAGGCGGCGATCAGGTGGCGCCGGCTGTTGCCCAGGTCGTTCGGGCCGGGTCCAGCTTTGCCATGCGCCTTCGTGGCGAGCACCACCTGGTGGCGCTTGCCGTTGCGCGCCAGGGCGTCGCCGGTCGCTTCTTCGCTCCGCCCGGCGTTATAGACGTTCGCCGTATCGAGGAAGTTGATCCCCGCGTCCAGGGCCCGGTCGATGATGTCCATGGAGTCGGCATGGGTCGTCTTGCCGCCAAACATCATGCAGCCCAGGCAAAGATTCGAGACCTTGATGCCGGTCCGGCCCAGTTGTCGAAGTTCGATCGCCACTGGCCACCCCCACAACGCGTGATGGCCTGGATCATTGCGCGGCAAGGGCCACCAGGCGAGCGACTACGCGGAGAGGCGCTCCAGAGCGAGCGACGGGAGCTCGACCTCAACCGGCAACCCGAACAGGAAGCCCTGCACCAAATCGACGCCGAGCCGGCGCACGATCTCAAGCGTCGCGTGGTCCTCCACGGACTCCGCCACGACCTCCTTCCCGAGGCCGTGTGCCATATCCACGATCGCGCGGACGAGTTGGCGATCGTCCGAGCTGCTGGCGAGGTTGCGGATGAACGCGCCATCGACCTTGATCCGCTGGATCGGGAGCTGCCGGACGCGCGAAAACGAAGCGAAGCCCGCCCCAAAGTCGTCGATCGAAAACCGTATGCCCAGCCCGGAAAGCCCCGCGACAAACGAGATCGCTTGGTCGAGGTCTGCCACCGTCGCGGTCTCCGTCACCTCGACAATGAGCCGCGCCGGGTCCGCCCCCGTCTCCTGCAGCCAGCGCCGGATGAGCGGCGGGAGTTCCCCGTCCTGAAAGGAACGCGCGCTGATGTTCACTGCGATGTCGGGCGCCCCGGGCGGCCGTGCGGCCAGCAGAGCGATCGCGCGGTGGACCACCCAGTGGTCGATCAGATACACAAGGCTCGAAAGCTCCGCCACCGGAAGAAAGAGCCCGGGCTCGATGAGCAGGCCGGAATCCTCGCGGATGCGGATGAGCAACTCGTCTGCCACGACCTCGCCATCGGGCGTGAGGATCGGCTGGCTGAAGAGCGAAAACCGCCGGCCATCCTCGGCCAGCGCCGCCCGGATCTGCCCTTCCCACGAGGTCCGGTTGGTCAGTTGTTCGAGGGAGTAGGCGCCAGGGCCATAGAACCGCCAGGCATCGCCCTGGCGCTTGGCCTCGTACATCGCCAGGTCTGCGTTAGCCAGCGCTCCCTCACTCGATGCGCCTGCGCCCGGAAGCATCACGATCCCGATGCTTGTGGTGACCGAAACCTGCCGGCCAGCGGCGACGAGGCGGATGTCCCGGATGGCGTCCCGGATCACGGCCCCGTAGGCCGCCGCTGCATCAGTCTCCGACTGCGGGATCAGGATGCCGAACTCGTCGCCCCCAATCCTCGCCAATACCGCTTCGGCGGGGAGCGCGGAGCCGAGCACGAGCGCGACGTGTTGGAGCAGGTCGTCGCCCACTCGGTGGCCGAGGCCATCGTTGACGGCCTTGAAGTTATCGAGGTCCAGGAAGTAGAGCGCCGCGTGCGTCCCGCCTTTGAGGCAGCGTTCGACTTCGCGCTCGACGCGTGTTTCGAACGCCCGGCGGTTGAACAGCCCGGTAAGCGGGTCGTGGTTGGCGAGTTGGACGAGCTCGGCCTCCACGCGGCGCCGTTCGCTTACGTCCCGCGCGATGCAGGAGTAGAAGGTCACGTCGCCGTTCGGGTCGAGGTGCGCGAGGAGCTCGATCTCCAGGTTGAGGAGCAATCCGCTCGGCGCCGGGATCGTGAGCTCGCCCGTCCACGACCCATACGCCTCGGCCTCCGGCGCCGCCTGGTCGTCGATCAGCGCTCGCGAATCCGGTGGCAAAAAGTCGAAGATGTTTTGGCCGATTGCGCTGTCGTTTCCCAACCGCGCGCGGGCCGCCCGGTTCAGGTGGAGGATCTCCCCGTCGGCGTCCGTGACGACGACCATGTCGCTCGTCGCATCGACCAATGCCGCGAGGCGCACCCCTTCGGTTGCGGCCGCCACTTGCGCCGTCACGTCTCGTCCGGTCACCAGAAGTCCGCCGACGTCTGGCTCGTCCAACAGGTTCAGGGCGCGGAGCTCGACCTGGGCAAGGCTCCCATCCTTGCGGAAAATCCGGAGCGTGACCGGGTCTGACTTGCCGTCGGGGCTGGCTAGAATCGCGTTTCCCCAATCAAGGGACTTCATTGTGTCGAGGGGATGGACCATCGCCGCGACGTTCACCCCCACGAGGTCTTCAACCGCGTACCCCATCATGGCTTCCACCGAGGGCGACACGAACTTGACCGTCCCGAACTGGTCGGTCACGAGGATGACGTCGTTCGAGTTCTGGACCAGCGTGCGGAACCGCCGCTCGCTGCGCTCCATCGCTTCCTTTTCGCGGTGCGCCATGGCGAGCTCCGCGTCGGCTTGCCTGCCGAGCTGGCTCGCAACCAGCCAGGCAACGGCCGCCGTCAGGCCGAGCCCGATGCCGGCAAGCACGACGGTGGAGCCGATATAGCCCTCGTTGTGGCCCGCGGTGCTGTCGATCCGCGACCGGACTTCATCGTGCCGGTCGCGGATCCGCTCGTCGAGCAGGGGGAGCATGGGGCCGAGTTGGTCGGCCGGCGTCGAGCCCGGCTGGAGGTCGAGGAAGCGCGCAAACGAGCCGAGTGCGTTCTCCGCGGAGACCTCATAGCGAGCCAAGAAATTCTGTGAGAACGCGGCGTCGGCGTCGTCTCCCGCTGTGCCGACGCGGCGGGCGAGGTCGAAGATGCGATAAGTCGCCGCCGTGAGCTGGTCGAGGTTCTTCGTAGATGGGTCCCGGAGGTAGACCGCCGTCTGGTAGCGCGCGTCGAGTACGGCTTGGCGCATGTCGACGTAGAGGATCGCGGCGTCGAGTTCGCGGCCTGTTGTCTCCACAGTAGCCCGGTGGGAAAGCGCCGACCAGACCGACATCGCCGCGACGGCCGCGATGAGGCCGCTCACTGCGAGAAACGCCCACAGCGCGCTGCGCCCCGAACCGTGGCCCTGCCGGACGTCGATAATGCAACCCCTGCTCTTAAAAGCGGCTGCCAGACCCTTCTGGACAGACCCAACCCCTCCCGAATGGGGCGAAACTCGATCGCCACACCGGTTTCGTGACGCGGTCGCGTGGTACCGTCGCGGCATGGGGCTCCTCAACCGCGGCCACCGCGAACAGCTCGAGCGGGGCCTCTTGGGACTCTGGACCCGGCTTCCGCGCCCGCTCAAGTGGGCCTCGCTGCGCGTCCTCTTCCCATCGCGCCCTGTCGGGGTTGCCGCGGTCATCCGCGATACCGAAGGCCGCATCCTGCTCGTCCGTCAGAGTTACCGGCGCCGCGAGTGGGCGCTCGTTGGCGGCTACGCGGGCTGGCGCGAAGACCTCCGCCACGCTGCAGAGCGCGAAACCCGTGAAGAGGTCGGCCTCCGGGTGCGCGCCGGGCGGCTCTTGGCCGCCAACACCGGCGCATACGGTCACCTGCGCGTCGGATACGCCTGCGAACTGCTTGGCGATCCTTCCCTGCGCCTCGGCTTCGAAGTCGTCGAAGCTGCCTGGTTCGCGCCGGACGCGCTACCGCCCATCCCGGCGGACATCCGGCAATTCCTTGATGAAGTACTCGCCGCCTGGGACCCGCTCGGCGCGCCGCCCGGCGCCGCCCCGGGTACGCTTCGCTGATGCCCGAACAACACGACCCAGCCGCGCTTCTCGCCCTGGCGACCGCTGTCGCGCTGGAGGCCGCCGACCTCCTGGCCCAATGGGCGCGGCGCCCCCGCAGTGGCGTCGCGACGAAGTCGTCGCTCACCGACATGGTCAGCGACGCGGACCGCGCCTCCGAGCGGCTGATTGTCGAACGCATCCTGGCCGCACGCCCTGGCGACGCAATCCTCGGCGAGGAAGACGGCGCGCGTGACGGCGTCTCGGGGCTGCGCTGGGTGATCGACCCGCTCGATGGCACGACCAACTTCCTCTATGGGATCCCGGCCTACGCGGTCTCCATCGGGCTCGAAGATAGCGAAGGTGCGCTCGCCGCGGTGGTCGCCGACGCCGCCCGCGGAGAGCTGTTCGCCGCCGCCAGGGGCCGCGGCGCGACCCTCGACGGGCGTCCCATCGAGGTCTCCCGCCCGCCGAATCTCGGGGTGGCGTTGACGGGGACAGGGTTCGGCTATGACGCCGACCGCCGCCGCCGTCAGGTCGAAGTGGTCGCGCGTGTGCTCCCGCAGGTGCGCGATATTCGCCGCGGCGGCAGCGCAGCTCTGGACCTCTGCTATCTCGCCTGTGGCCGCCTGGACGCCTATTTCGAGGCTGGGCTCGGCCCCTGGGACTATGCGGCGGGCGCGCTGATCGTGCGCGAGGCGGGCGGCGTGACGGAGTTCGTCGAGGTCGCCCCGGGCCTTCCGCCGGCGCTCCTCGCCTCGGGGGACGCGATCTGGCCTTCGTTCCGCGCGTTATTGGCGGGCGCCGGCGCGCACGCGTCTTAGTGCCTCCCCTGCTACCATCGCGCTCCGATGTACAACGACCTCGCCATCTTCACCGGCCGCGCGCACCCGAGGCTCGCGGAGGCGATCGCCTCCCGCGTCGGTGTCCCGCTCGGCAAGGTCGACGTCTTCGAATTTTCGAACGAGAACATCTTCGTCCAGTACCAGGACAACATCCGCCAGCGCGACGTGTTCATCGTCCAGCCGTTCACGAGCCCGGTGAACACTTCGATCATCGAACTCCTCATCATGATCGACGCCGCAAAGCGCGCCTCTGCCGGCCGGATCACCGCTGTGATCCCCTACTACGCCTACGGCCGCAGCGACAAGAAGGACCAGCCGCGCGTCCCAATTAGCGCCCGGCTCCTCGCGAACCTCCTCGAGACGGCTGGCGCCGACCGCGTCCTGACCATGGACCTCCACGCCGGCCAGATCCAAGGGTTTTTCAACATCCCGGTCGATGAGCTCCACGCGATTTATCCGGTGAGCGCCTATTTCAAGGCGCAGCGCTTGGACAACTACATCGTCGTCGCGACCGATGTAGGCGGAGAAAAGCGCGCGCGCGACCTCGCAATCCGGCTCGATGTCCCCCTCGCGATCATCGACAAGCGCCGGACGGGCAACAACGAGCAGGCGGAAGCCATGCATGTGATCGGCGACGCCAGCGGCAAGAACTGCCTTATTTTGGACGACGAGATCCTCACGGGCGGCACGATCGTCTCCGCTGTTCAGGCCCTCCGGCAGCACGGCGCCCAAGAGATCATCATCAGCTGTTACCACGCCATTTTCAGCGGCTCGGCGGTCGAGCGGCTGAACGCGCTCGCGCCGCGCGAGGTGGTGATCACCGACTCGATCCCGCTGCCGGACTCGCGCCGCCCCGAGAACCTCCGCATCATCCCGGTCGCCGCCCAGTTCGGCGATGCTATCTCGCGCATCCACTCCGGACAGTCGGTCGGCGCGCTCTTCCAGTAAGGCTAATCTCGCCCGACGGCGGGGACGCGCGCACGGATTCCCGGTGTCGCGGCCGGTGTTCGCGTCGGCGTCGCTGTCGCGGTCGGAGTGGGCGGTGGAGAGGCCTCGAGGTCGGCCGTCTTCAGCGTGCAACCCAGCGAACCGCAGTAGTCGACGGCGGCGGCGATGTGCGATTTGTGCATCCGCACGGCACGGTTCGCGCGCTCGCCGCTCAAGGTGACAACGCCGACGACCGCGAACTGCGTCCGCTCTTGATTGATCAGGAAGAGCGGCGACCCTGACTGCCCCGCTACGGCGTCGATTGTCGTGGAAAAGAAGGTCGCCGAGACGGTTTCGGCGGGGCCAACGATCGACCACTGCGTCCCGAAGGGCTTATCCCCGGGGTAGCCGGCCGTCATGAGCAGGTAGTTCGTGTCCGCGTAGAAGCCGTCTGGCACCCACGTCAAACTGACAAACGGCCCAACTTCCGCAGGAAAGGGCTTCGCCGTACGCATGATCGCGAAGTCATAGGGCCGCCCATCGGCGCCGAGCCAGCCCTGCGGGATCATGATCGAGTCGACGGCGACGCCTCGCCCGAACGGTGAGTTCGTCCCATCGAACCCCGGGATCACCAGGAATCCTGCGAAGAAGTCCTCCGCCTCGTCGTCCCATACGCAGTGCGCGGCGGTGAGGACGGCGTCTGGGCTCAGCAGGATGCCGGAACAGGTGCCGACCGGCTCGGCGTCCGCGTCGAATAGCACGACTTGGACCACGGTCCGGAACGGCCAGCGGGTCGTGTCGGTGACGAGCGTGCGGTCGTCGTCCCCGAAAATCGTCTGTGCCGAGACGCCGCCACCGACCTCCGCCGCCTCAATCGCGGCGCCGAGCGTTGGGTCCATCCGGCCGACCACCGGCGCGAGCGGGTCCGCCGAGCGCGATGTCTCGGCGCCAAGGCTCAGCCACGCGACGACAATGCCCGCCAGGCCGAGGACGAGGGTCGCTTGTGAAGCGCGGCGCATGCTCCGTTTCTCCCGCCAGTTTGATCCGCCGGCGATTGTGCCATGCCACTGTCAGGCCCGCGTTTACCTACCGCGGCCCCCGCCGGCCGTTAGCCCAACAGCAAGCCGAGGAGGCCGAGTTCGCGGAGCTTGGACTCCAGATGCTCAGCGGTCTCTTCCGGCGCCGGGCCGGCCTGGAGCGCCGCGAGCAGCTCGGCCCGGTCGCGCGTGCCATCTAGCAGGCCAATCAGCGCCTTGCCCACGGCGTCGCTAACCGCCACCTCGGTGTGGCGAAGCGTCGTCAGGTCGTCCCCGCGCGAGGTTTGCGCCCGCGCCAGCGGGCTCGCAATCGGCCGCTCGCCAGGCGCCCGCACGAGGTGTGGTGGCTGCGTAAACAGCTCGATGACGCCCGCCCCATAGGCGCTGACGAGGAAGTTCGCCACGTGCGTCGCGCACTTGAAGCGGCTTTCTTCGGCGCTCGCGGCCATCGCGGCGTCGACGAGCGCTGAGAACGCAACCGCGCCCGGCTGGGCCGCTTGCAAGCCGGCCATCACCGCCCGTGCGCGTACGTCGGCGGTGGTTAGCGTTCCCGCCGCCGCGCTCGCAAAGCGCTGGCGCCCGTCGGCGTCTGGCGCTTCGGCGACGGCGTCGGAGCTCGCCCAGAAGCCCGCGATGTCGCGCGCCTCCGGATTCCAGTGCAGCTCGGCCTCGCTCCGGCAGAGCAGCGTCTTCCGGAACATCCGGCAGGTGACGAAGTCGAGATACTGCTCCTTGAGGATCGGGTCGGCCTCGGCGAGCGGGGCGAGCGCTTGCGCCACCAACGGCCCCGCCCGCTCGACGTTCGTGGTGAACCATTCGGCTTCGCCCACGTACTGCAGCCCGTATTCGCCCGTGCGCCGCAGGAACTCCGTGAAGTAAAACGACTCGTTGATCGGCGAGAGCTCGTCGTGGAAGAGGTCGGCGTCGGTCCGCTCGGCGATCAGCTGCGCCTGTTCGGCGAGCATCGCCTGGAAGCCGTTCAGGCCCGGGAGCTCGGCCGCCGTCACGAGCTGCATCAGGGCCTTGGCCTCGTCGACGCGCTCCTGCGGCGCCTCGGTCTCGCGCAGGTGGAAGAACATCATCTCGCGCAGGCCGCGCCGGAAGTGTCCGCCCGGCATCGCGTTGTAGCTCACGAGGGCGACCCCCTGCTCGCTCAGGCGTCCCCGGATGAGCTGGAGGAGCGCGCGCCGCACGTCGGGCGGGACCCACGAGTAGAGGCCGTGGGCGATGATGTAGTCGAACGAGCCCCAGCTCTCGTCGACCTGCCGTAGGTCGGCGGCGATCAGCCGCACGTTCGCGATGCCGGCCTCCGCCGCCAGCGCAAGGCCGCGCGCGATCGCCTCGCCGGAGAGGTCCAGCCCGACGCACTCGCTCCCCGGATGCATCGCTGCGATCGAGAGGAGGTTGCTGCCATCGCCGCAGCCCACCTCGAGGACGCGGCAGCGGCCGACGGGCGCCGGTTTCAGCCCGCGGAGCGTCGCGACGACCGCCATCCGGTCGGGTTGGGCGGAATCGTTGGGATGCGTGGGGTATGGGATCTCGTCGTAATTCCGCTGGATGTCGGGCGCCGCGGACTCGGCGGCTGGCGCATTGGGGAGCGGCTTTCGGGGCTTCGCCATGGGAGGACTCTACGGGCGCGCGCGGCTAGGCGCGCCCCATCTCAGGCCCAACGCCCGCTCTCCGTGCGGCGCCGCCGGGCCTGTGTCACAATCGGAGGGCGGCTCGCCCTCGGCGGCCAGACAAGTCTGACTCCCGGTGGTCCCGCGATGGCTCTTTATCGTTCGATCCTCGAACTGATCGGCAACACCCCTCTGGTCGAACTCCGCTCGCTCGCGCCGCGGCCCGATGTCCACATCTACGCCAAGCTCGAAGGCCAAAACCCGACCGGCTCCGTCAAAGACCGCATCGCCAAGTACATGATCGAGGCCGCCGAACAGCGCGGCGACCTCAAGCCCGGCGACACCATCCTCGAGCCGACCTCTGGCAACACCGGCATCGGCCTCGCCATGATCGGCCGCGTCAAAGGCTACCGGGTCGTCTGTGTGATGCCCGAAAACGTCTCCGCCGAGCGCACCCAGCTGCTCCGCGCGTTCGGCGCCGACATCATCTCTACCCCTGGCGACCTCGGCTCCAACGGGGCGATCGCTCATGCGAAAGAGGTCGTCGCCGCGAACCCCGGCAAGTACTACTTCCCGTATCAATACGGGAACGAAGCCAACCCGCGCGCCCACTACGAGACCACCGGTCCCGAGATCCTCCGTGACCTGCCGGAGACCACCGCCTTCGTCGCCGGCCTCGGGACAGGCGGCACGCTGACCGGCACGGGGCGCTACCTCAAAGACACCAAGCCCGGGCTCAAGGTCATCGCCGCGGCGCCGCACCCCGGCGACATGGTCCAGGGCCTGCGCGCGCTCGAAGACGGGTTTATTCCCGAGATTTTCGACGAGTCAGTGCTCGACGGAAAAATCGTGGTCGACTCCAAGAGTTCGTTCGCGATGGCTAAGGAGCTAACGCAGCGCGAAGGCCTTTTCGTCGGCGTCAGCTGCGGGAGCGTCGTCCGGGCCGCCGTCAAGGCGAGCGAGCGGCTCACCGGCGAGCAGCACATCGTCTGCCTCTTGGCCGATGGTGGCTGGAAATACCTCTCGTCCAACCTCTGGACCGTCGATTGGGACGACCAGCCCGAAGGCGTCGAGTCGAAGATCTGGTGGTAGCCGCTGGTTGCCAGTGGGAGCGGACCGGCCGAAATTCGACCGGCCCGCCGACCGGTGTCGCGGTTGTGACGGGCGCTGCGGCTGTCACCAACCGCCCGCTACGCGCCTTACCTTGGGTGTGATCTCGCTCTCGGGGCTCTGGTTGGAGAGCCGTTGGTTACGCGTTGGCCACCGGGGGGCAGCGGCCGGCCGCGTTTAGCCCAGCGCCGCGATGCGCGGTTCGCGAGGCCGGAAGGCCAGCACCTGGCCGCGAGCGTCGACTTCGTTCAGGCTGATCGCGTTCACCGCAGACGGCTCGCAGGGGTCGCAAACGGCATAGTTAATGCCTCGTTGGCCCCATTCCATCACTCGGTTACACCAGACACAGATAATCGTAGGTTCCGTGGACATCAGAGCGCCCTCCCTTGGCGTCGGATTCGTATGACTGGGGGCGCGTCATGCTTCTGTTGTACCCCCTAACTGGTGGCGAAACGAGAGTGACAACGGTGGATGTCTAGTGAACAAAGGGTGGACGGGCCAGTCGAGCGCGTTGCCTTGTCACTTTTCCGTCACACGACCACCAAGACGATGCCGCCGACGGCCAGAGCGGTCCCCGCAATCGTCCGCCGCGTCACCCGTTCCTTCAGGAAGATCACCGAAAGCGGGAGCGCCAACAGCGGTGAGGTCGCGTTGAGCACCGTCGTCCGGCCCGCGCCCGCCTCGCCGATTGCGTAGACATAAAGCAGGCTCCCAAAGACCGTGCTGAGCATGCCCAATGACGCCAGTGCAACGACCACGCCCCGGTTGGTGACCGCTGCCTTCAGGTCGGCCGGCTGAAAAACGAGCATGAAGGCGAGCATCCCCACGGCTCCCGCCGGCGTTCGGATCGCCGAGGCGGGGATCGCGCCCAGCCCGGCCCGCGCATCGGCCAACCAGAGCGTCGCCGCAGCCCACGTCACCCCAACGCCCGCCACCATGAGGAAGCCCACGCGGTCGAGCCGCGGGGCGGCGCTGGACGCGCCTGTCCGGCTCCGCACGATGAACAGGATCCCCGAGCCGACGAGCAGCGCGCCAATCACCTGGTACCAACGGAAGCGTTCATCGAGCAGGAGGATGCCGCCGGCCACGCTCAGCAGGATGAATAGCGTCATCGTCACCGTGAACGCCCGCTGGATCCCGAGCCGCGCCAGCGCCGCGATGTAGAGCGTGTCGCCAATCGCATACGCGAGGATGCCACTGCCGACCATCGCCCAGACTGCTGAGGCTGGGGCATCGGCGAGGTCGCCTGTCTGTCCTGCCGCGACCAGGATGACCGGCATCGCCAACGAGGCGATCAAAAGGCGAATCGTGCTGATCGCCGCGGGCGAGACGCGCGCCGCGAGCGATGTCATCGCGACGCTCGACGCGGACCAGCTAAACGCGGCGATCAGTGCTGCGGCTTCGCCCATGGCGCGTCATTAGGCCACGGCGCTTCGCGAGGCGCGACCGCCGCAGCGAGGGGAGAGCCGCGCCCCAGTCGCGAGTCGCGTGCCTTCACCCGCGGGGGGCGCGATACTGTCCTCCTTGGAGGAACAACATGCCCGGAAAAGGTGAGACACCCAGCAAGGCGAACAAGCCGAAGCTCTCCGTCAAGGAGCGCAAAGCAAAAAAGCAGGAGAAGGCGGCGAAGAGCGCCTGACCCCCTCCCCTGGCGAGTTCGGGGCGAACGCGCGGGCAATCCGCCAGCTCGCCCCGGCCCGCTCACGTCACGAATTCCACTCCACCTGACGCTGGCGGGCGAATCGGTCCGCACGCGTCCACCTGGCAGGGCGGCTCAGCTCAGCGCGAACGGCTGCTCGATGAACTCGACCGACTTGCGCCGCTTCAGGAGCACCGGCAGGCGGCGAAGGCTCTGGTTCACCAGCGGCCGCTGCCAGAACCGGCGTACTTCGATGACCGGCAGGATGACGGTCGCGTTCGGCGTCTGGCGCATGCGGTCGTTCACGTACCAGGCCAGTGGCTCAGCCACCGTGCGGAACGGCGAAGCGATAACCACCAGTGGGATCCGCGGGAACTGTGAATCCCACCGTTTGATCAGGCCGTCGTCATCCTCCGCGTCGAAGTTCACATGCACCGCCGTGACGTTGCTCGAACGGTCGCAGGCGGCGCTCAACGCCATCACCGTTGGCAGGTTGATCTCCTCGACCGGGACAAACACCGGCTCGCGCGACTTCCCTCGTGGCACCAGGTCGAACGTGTGGTCCGGGCGGACGAACAGCCGTCGCTTGAGCTTCACGTAGAACCGGCCAATCGCCCAAAGGACGAGCGTCAGAAGCGGGATGATGACAACGACCATCCAGCCGCCCTGGGCGAACTTCGTGATCAGGATGATCCCGAATACGATGCCCGTCACCAGCCCGCCAAACCCGTTGATCATCGCTGACCGCTGCCACCCCTGGTCTCTTCGCCGCAGCCAGAGCCGCACCATCCCGGCCTGTGCGAGCGTGAAGCAGAGGAACACGCCGAGCGCATAAAGCGGGATAAGCCGCGTGGTTTCTGCGTTGAACCCGACCAAGAAGAGGATGGCGAAGCCAGTCAGCGCCGCAATCCCATAGCTGAACACGAGCCGGTTGCCACGTTGGTGAAAGGCGCGCGGAAGGAAGCCGTCGCGCGCGAGGATCGCCCCGAGCAGCGGGAACCCGCTATACGCCGTGTTCGCCGCCAAGAAGAGGATTCCCGCCGTGAACGCCTGGAGCACGTAGTACACGAAACTCCGGCCCCAGATTTCTTCGCCCACTTGCGACATGACCGTCTCTTTATCGCCGTGCACGAAGACGATCCCGAAGTGCCGCGCCAACAGCGTTGTGCCGAGGAAGAGGAACGCCAGCAAAAACGCCATTGAGGTCATCGTGCTGATCGCGTTCTTCCACTCGGGGGGCTTGAAGGCGGACACGCCGTTGGAGATCGCTTCGACGCCCGTGAGCGCCGCGCAACCCGCCGAGAACGCCCGCAACACCAAGAACAGCGTCAGCGCCTGCTCCGGGTGCACCTCGCGGGTCGATTCACCGGCGGCGAAAAGGTTGGGGTCGTTCCCGAAGACCACTTCGAACACCCCGACCACGATCGTCGCGCCGAGGATCAACACGAACCCGTAGGTCGGGATCGCGAACAGCGTCCCTGATTCGCGGATCCCCCGCAGGTTGCCCACCGCGATGAGCGCGACCAGGCCAATCGCCAGTGGGATCGCGTAGTCGTGGATAGCCGGAATCGCCGAAGCGAGCGCTTCCACACAGGCCGCGATCGAGACGGCCACGGTCAGGGTGTAGTCGATGAGCAGGGCCGCCGCCGCCGTCAGCCCCGGACCCTTGCCCAGGTTCTCGAGCGCCACCGTATACGCGCCGCCGCCGTTCGGGTAGGCGCGGATCAGCTGGCGGTAGGAGATCACCACGATCACCAGGAGCGCCGTGATCGCGGTCGCGATCGGCAGGCTGTGAGTCAGCGTCCCCGCCCCGGCGATCACGAGGATCAGCAGGATCTCTTGCGAAGCGTAGGCCGTTGACGACAGCGCATCGGAGGAAAAGACGGCGAGCGCGACTTTCTTCGAGATCCGCTCTTGCAGGAGCCGCGTGTTCGACATCGACGAGCCGATGACGGCGTCCTTGGTGTTGAGCACCCGTCCCCGCCAGCCGGTCCGCGGGTCGGCATACTCCGTCGCCTCGAACTGCCCCGGAGAGAGAGGGATAACCCCAGCGTGTGGCCGCGCCACGCGATAGGTTGTCGGTTGTCCAGCGCCCCCGCCAAGCGGCGTCAATGATGGCTCGTCGGCCATAGACTCGTATTTACGCGCGGTCTTTGGCTATGAGGTAGCGGCGGTCTGGGCCGGCCTGGTGGCGCGGCCTGTTTCAGAACGCCGCGGCCCCAGGCACAATGGCCCGTATGCCCACGCCAAAGCTGTTCGAGCTCACCTACACGAAGGTGCAAGCCTTCCGGAGCTGCCCGAAGAAGTACTGGTTCAAGTACCTGAGCGGCGAACCCACGCCGCCCGATGTGATCACGCCGGCCGGGCTGATCGGCAACGGCGTCCACCGCGCGATGAAGGTGCTGGGCGAAACCGGAGACCAAGAGGCCGGCGCCTCCGAGCTCGACGCCTACCTCCGCATGCCCGACCACCTGATCTGCGGCCCGGGCACGCTTTGGTACGACTCGGCTTTCGAGATTTACGGCAACGGCGTCACCGCCCACACCAGCATCGGCAGCGCGCGCCAGCAGGTCGAACGCAAAACCCACGCCCCCGACCCCGAGCGCGGCTTCACCATCTGGTCGAAAATCGACCGGATCGACCAGCTCGACGACGGCTCCTGGCAGATCATCGACTGGAAGACGGGCAAGCGGGACTCGGACGAGGAAACCGACGAACAGCTCGACCTCGCCCACGTCGCCTTGCGCCGCGTCGAGCGCCGCATCCCGGCGGACAGTGATGTCGACGCGATCGCCTGGAACCTCCGGTCGGGCCGCCGCCGCGTGCGCCGCCTATCGCCAAGCCACGCCGCGGGGACGATGCGCCGCTACTTCCTCATGTTCCAGAAAATGGCCGCCGCGCAGGAAGCGGACGGACCATGGGAGGCCCTGCCGGGGCCGATTTGCAGCTTCTGCGAATGGCGTCCGAAGTGCCCGGAGGGCGGCGCCCTCCCGGCGCCGCTCGCCGGCCTGCTCGACGAGGAGCCGGAGGAGTAGCGGCGTCCGCTCGGTACTCCGAGTTACCCTATCTTCTCGAAGTCCAAGACGATCCGGATCGGGATTCGCTGGATCACCGAGGGCACATACGGCGGTTGTGGCGTCTCCGCGAAGCGGATGTTGCCCATCCGCCGCAGGACCTCTTGCACCGCCACCTTGCCTTCGAGCCGTGCCAGCGAGGCCCCGGGGCAGAAGTGCACGCCAACCCCGAAGCCCAGGTGCGGCGTCTTGAACTCCCGCCCGAGCTTGAACGCCTCGCTCTCTTCGAAGACCTCCTCGTCGTGGTTGGCCGCCCCATAGACGACCATCACCTTCTCGCCCTTCTTCACCGCCACACCGCCGACCGACGCGTCGCGCGTCGCCACCCGGAAGACGCCCGGCACCGGCGTGTCGTACCGCAACACCTCTTCGATGAACGGCTCGGCGAGCGATGGGTCTTCCCGCAGCGACCGCATCAGCGCCTCGTTGCGCAGCAGGACGAGCAGCGAGTTCGACATCAGTTCTGGCGTGTTCGCGTCGCCGCCCGCGGCGTAGAGCAACGTGATCATGCTGACGACGTGCTCGATCGGCACGGGCGTCCCGTCGTCGAACTTCGCGTTCGCAAGGTCGCTCATGATGTCGCCCACCGGGTCCTTCCGGCGGTCGCCGATTGCGCCCATGAAGTAGTTCATCAGGAATTGGTTTTCCGTGATGCCTTCCGCCTCCGTCGTCCGCGCCCGGAAGCCGTGTTCGGGGTCGGCGGCGGCCTTCGCCATCTCGGCGAGCCGGTCTTCGAAGAACGCACGGAAGCGCACCGCGTCCGCCGGCGGGACGCCAATCAGTTCGCCCACGATCAGCCGCGGGATCATGTGCGCGAACTGCGTCACGAACTCGACTTGGCCCTTGTCGATGAACGAGTCGATCACTTCGTTCACGGTCTTCCGGATGCGCGGCTCCATCGCCGTGACGCGGCGGGGCGTGAAGAACTGGTTCACGAGTCGCTTGTAGCGCGTGTGGTCGGGCGGGTCGTTGCTCAGGATCTTGTCGCCAAACGGGTGTTCCGCGCGCCACTTCGCCAGCTCGTCGATCGGCGCCGGGAGGTCCACATAGGGCGCGTTCGCCACGAGGACGCTCGAAAACACCTCGGGTTGGCGGTTCACCTCGACGATGTCCTGGTAACGGCTCACGAGGAAGACGCCGTAGTCGGGCTCGCGGAAAATCGGCGCCTGATTGCGCAATTCCCGGTAGAACGGGTACGGGTCCTTCAAGACCTGTTCATTCAGCCGCAAGAAGTGGTAGTCGGCGATCGCCTGGGACATGTCCCGTCCTCCAAGGTTCGTGCGGCCGAATGTACGGGAAACTGGCCAGGCGTCCAAGCCCACACGCTAAGAGGCCTTCTTCTCGGCTTTCCTGGCGCGGTGGGCCTTTGCCCGGGCGATGTCGCCCACGATGTCCGGCGTGCGGCAGCCGGTCTCGCCGTGGTCGATCTTCACCACGCCAATGCTCGCCGCGGCCGCCAGCGCAGCGTCCTCCAACGCCCCTCCCCGCATCCCAATCGCGATGATCGCGTTGAGGACCCCGTCCTTCGCCCGGTTCGGGGCAGCATGGATGCTGGCGGCGCCTCGTTCGAGGTAGGGCATGAACCAGGCTTCGGGCCGGGCCCCGTCGTGCATCGCCACCTGGCCGATGCAGTTCCAGCCCAGCCGCATCAACCACTCCTGCCCCGAGGCGATCCAGCCCGCCGCCAGCTCGGGGCCGAGCTCGGTCTTGCCGACGAATCCGCTCAACTCGTCGCAGAGCGAGTAGTTCTGGAGGTCCCCGGCCCACCGCTGAAGCAGCGCGGCCGAAGCTTGCTTCGGGTCCGCCACCTTCAGTGCGAGGTTCCGCGCGTCGAAGTTCCCGCTCTCCCACAGCGCGAGGGCGAGTTGGTGGTTGACCTTGATCCGCTTGGCGATCACGCCCAGGTCGCCGAACTTGACCCCGAAGAGCGGTTCGGGGGCGCCGTGGCGCCGGTACGTTTTCCGCGTCTGTTCCGTCCCGGCTTGTTCGAGTGCCGCCAGCGCTTCCGCGAGTTCCATGGTTCTCCCTCCATCGGGCGAGTTGGGCCGAGCAGAACGGATGCTCTCCTTTCCAGGCGCGCCCGTTTCTGCGACGATCACCGTATGCAAGACGAAATCTATCGCGAGATCGCGACTTCCATCGAACGTGGCCAACCCGTCGTGCTCGCGACCGTCGCCCGCACCCGTGGATCCACGCCCCGCAAGACCGGCGCCAAGATGGTCGTCCGCCACGACGGCACCTTCTTCGGCACCATCGGCGGCGGCTGTGGCGAGGCCGAAGTCTGGCAAGAGGCCATGGCCGCCTTCGACGACGGCAAACCCCGCATCGTCACCGTCGACCTCACCGAGCCCACCGACGGCGAGGACAAAATCTGCGGCGGCGTGATGGACGTATTTGTTGAACGTCTGGGATAAGTGAAGCCGCCTCCCAGGTGGGTGTACTCCCGCCCGCGCAGGAGTACCATGGTGACGTAAGCTCCCCTGCGGGAAGGGGAGGAAAGGTAGAAAACCATGTTCAGTTCACTCGGTGCACCTGAGCTGATCATCATTGCCGTCGTGCTCGTCTTGCTCTTTGGCGTGGGCAAGCTGAGCGGTCTCGGCAGGGGCTTGGGCGACTCGATCAAGGAGTTCCGCAAGGCCGTGAAAGACGAAGACCAGCCAGGCGATACGCCAAGCGCGCCCGCTGCGCCCACGCAGCATCAGGCGTCCACCCAGGCGCCCATTCCTCCGGCGCAGCCGCCGGCCGAGCAGCAGAAGCCCAACGTCTTCTAGCCAACCGCTCCGAAGAGTCACCATCGAACAGGGCCACCCGCGAACGGGTGGCCCTGTTCGCGTACGGAAAGGCCACCCGCCGGGCTCAACTTAACCGGCGATCCAGGTAAGCTAACGCCCGTTCGAATCGAGCCGTTACGCCCGCGTGCGAGGAGTTCTTCATGTCCGGTGCCCAGCCCATCCAACCAATCACCGCCGATGACGCCGCCATCCGGGCGGCGCTCGCCGTCGCCCACTTGCCGTCGCTGCTGCCCGCCCTCGCCCAGCTCACGGGAGATCCCTCGTTGACTGCGCCGGAGCTTATGCCGAACGCGCACTTCCTCGCGGGCGAACAGGGCGGCCTTTCGCCCGAGCTCCAGGAGCGCGCCCGCGAGGTCGCCCTCCGCGCCCTCATCGCCTATCGCGACGGCGGCTCCAAACCCGCGCCTCAGGCCTCGCTCGACACGATGCGCCGGCTGATCGACTTCATGACCGGCGGCGCCGCCAACGACGACTACGTCCCGATGCTCGTGGAAGAGCTCGAAGGCGCCAACCGAGACACCCGCGCACCCCAGTGGTCGAAGGCGGAGGTCGCCCCCGCCGCCGCCTTCAACGTGCTCGTCATCGGCGCCGGGATGTCCGGCCTCTTGGCCGCGCATCGCCTCAAGCAAGCCGGCGTCTCCGTAAGCATCCTCGAGAAGAACAGCGACGTCGGTGGCACCTGGTACGAAAACACCTATCCCGGCGCCCGCGTCGACAACCCGAACCACAGCTATAGCTACTCGTTCGCCCAAAAGGCCGACTGGCCCTTCCACTACTCGCCGCAGCCCGTCTTGCACGAGTACTTCCGTGAATGTGCCGACCGCTTTGGTCTGCGCGACGATATCCAGTTCAACACCGAGGTCGAGTCCGCCGTTTGGGACGAAGGCCGCTCGCTTTGGGAAGTGAAGGTCAAAGGGCCGCGCGGCCGCCAGACGATTGAGGCGAACGCCGTCGTGAGCGCCGTCGGCCAGCTCAACCGCCCGAAGATGCCCGAGATCGCGGGCATGAACAGCTTCGAAGGCCCCACCTGGCATTCGGCCCGCTGGGACCACAACGTCGACCTCACGGGTAAGCGCGTCGCCGTCATCGGCACGGGCGCGAGCGCATCCCAGTTCATCCCGATCGTCGCCGAACAGGCCGCGGAGCTGACCATTTTCCAGCGCACCCCGAACTGGTACGTCCCCGTCCCCACCTACCACGACCGCGTCGACCAGGGCCTCCAGTGGCTCTTCGGCCACGTCCCGAACTACGCGCAGTGGTACCGCTTCTGGCTCTTCTGGACCTCGACCGACGGCATCCTCCCGATGGCGAAAGTCGACAAGGCCTGGCCTTCGTGGGACCTCTCCGTCAGCGCCGACAACCAGCAACTCCGCGACATCATGGTCGCCTACATGCAGGGCCAGCTCGCCGACCGCCCCGACCTCCTCGACAAGGCCATCCCGATGTATCCGCCGGCCTCGAAGCGCATCGTCCTGGACAACGGCGTTTGGCCGAACACCATCAAGCGCGAGAACGTGAAGCTCGTCACGACGCCGATCAAGGAGATAACGCCGCGCGGCGTCCGCACCGAAGACGGCGTCGAGATCGCCGTCGACGTGATCATTTACGGCACCGGGTTCCAAGCCTCGAAGTTCCTCACGCCCATGCAGGTGAGGGGCCGCGATGGCCAAGACCTCCACACCCAGTGGGGCGGCAACGCCCGCGCCTACATGGGCGTCACCGTGCCGAATTTCCCGAACTTCTTCATGCTTTACGGGCCGAACACGAACATCGTCGTCAACGGGAGCATCGTCTGGTTCTCGGAGTGCGAGGTGAACTATCTCCTCGGCTGCATCAAGCTGCTACTCGAAGGGGAACACCACGCCCTCGACTGCAAGAAGGAGGCCCACGACGCCTATAACGAGTGGATCGACGAAGGCAACCTCAACATGGCTTGGGGCGTTTCCAAAGTGAACAGCTGGTACAAGAGCGACAGCGGCCGCGTCGCCCAGAACTGGCCGTTCTCCATGCTCGAATTCTGGCAGCAGACCAAGGAGCCCAAGGCCGCGGACTACGTCTTTAGTTAGGCGGCCAGCCCTCTTCGTTGAGCCGCGAGACGGGCCCGCCCCGGCCGAGTAGAGTTCGGCGACCCGAAGTCCGGAGCTCGCAAGGAGGAAGCGGTGGCCCCCGAATCCGGAGCGCAGACGCCGTTTGTCGGCCGGCAGGTGGAGCGCGACCGCTGCCGCGCGGAGCTGCGCGCCGCGATCGACGGGCGCCCCCGCGTCCTCCTCCTCCAAGGCGACGCCGGCATCGGGAAAACCCGCCTCGCCCGCGAAGTCGAAGCCGATGCCGAAGCCCTCGGCATGCAGACCGTCTTCGGGCGCTTCATCGAAGACGGCCAGACACCCTTCCTCGCCTTCGCCTCGGCCTTCGTCCCCCAGTGCGAAC